>CAKRRG010000011.1 GCA_934394545.1 uncultured Blautia sp. | reverse complement strand
TCGCCCTCTCCAAACTCCACATCAATGTGGATATAACTGTCGGCTTTTTTGTGGGATAAAAGAACTACCGTCTCCACGTGCACTGTCTCACAAAACTGGTCCACGCTGCAGCTTCTCTTAATCTCATACCCGGCTTCCAGAAATGCCGGCAGATCCCTTGCCAGACTGGTTGGCTTGCAAGAAATATATACGATATTCTCTACTCCATACGCCAGTATCTTCGGAAGGGCCTTCGGATGAATACCGTCACGCGGCGGATCCAGAATGATCATATCCGGTTTCTCAGTCAGGTCGTCCAAAACCTTCAGCACATCACCTGCAATAAAACGGCAATTGGCAAGACCATTGAGAGCCGCATTCACCTTTGCCGCTTCTACAGCTTCCTCTATAATTTCCACACCAATCACCTCTTTGGCTACAGAAGCAAGAAGCTGGGCAATGGTCCCCGTACCGCTGTAAAGGTCAAATACTTCTTTATCCTTAGTGTCCCCAATATAATCCCGGACAATGGAATACAATACCTCTGCTGCCAGGGAATTGGGCTGGAAGAAAGAAAACGTACTGATCTTAAAACGCAGTCCCAATAATGTCTCGTAAAAATAATCCTGTCCATAGAGCAATCTGGTCTCATCACTCTGTACCACATCAGACAGAGAATCATTGATAATATGCAGGATCCCTACGATTTTTCCCTCCAGTGGAAGTGCAAGAAGTCTGGAAACAAGAGGGGCATAGTCATATTCTGCCTGGCTTGTAGTGATCACGTGCACCAGTATTTCCCCGGAAGTTACACCACGACGGAGGAGCAGATGCCGCAGATATCCGGTATGCTGCATTTTCTTATAATGCACAGCACCAAGCTCTGTAAAAAAGTCCAGCACACAGGAAAGAATGGCTGTCATATCCGAATGCACCAGTTTACAGTCAGAGGCAGTCAGCACATCATAGGTGCTTCCCTTCTTATGCAGACCAAGGGAGAGCGGGCCATCCTTATATTCATCTCCAAAAGAAAATTCCATCTTATTGCGGTACCCAAATTCTATAGGACTACCATGAATTCCCTCCCAATGAAGATCGATATTCTCACCTACAGCAGCCTGAAGAAGCCCTTTTACCTGATTTTCCTTCATCTTCAGCTGTTCCTCATAGGACATAGTCTGGTACATACAGCCACCGCAGGCCGGAAAAATAGAGCATACCGGTTCACGTACTTCCAGAGGGGATTTCTCCAGGACTTCCAGAAGTCTGCCCTCTGCTCTGCCGGAACGCTTCTTGTTAATCATAAAGCGTACCTTCTGGCCTGGAATGCCATTTTTTACAATCACCTTTTCTCCGTCTATATTCACATATCCCTTATTGGGAAAATCCACCTTCTCAATGATTCCTTCGTAAATCTCACCTTTTTTCATAATTCCTCCATTCTTATAAAAACATCTGTGTAAACTAAAAATAAGGTATACGGGGGAGCATAAATGCCATATGCCCGTATACCTTTCACTTAATATTCAATCACTTATTATTTCTCTTCATCCTCGAAGTAATCATCATAATCATCGTCAAAGTCTTCTTCAAAGTCCTCAAGATAATCCGGTGCAAAGAAACGATATACTGCAAATGCAATTCCTGCGATAGCAGCTACAGCACCAACGATAGCCAGTACCCAGAGGACTGTATTCTTCTGCTTCTCATCTTCTTTTTTCTTAAGTAATGATAATAATTCCTCGAGCTTGTCCATTTTAATGTTCATATAATACCATCCTCTCTTTCATAGTACTCATCAACTTTAGTTATTATACCACTTTTACTGTTATTTTACCATAGCTAATATCTTTATTTTAAATTTTTTTAAGCTTCGCAAAGCTTGCGAACATCTTCTTCACGCCTACCTTGTCAAAGTCCACCGTAACCTCATAATCACGGCCTCCTTCTACAATATCTTTCACAATCCCAACGCCGAATTTTATATGACGAACCGTATCTCCAACTTCATAATCCAAAGCGCCGGCCTTTGTTACCTTAAATTCTCTGGGCTTATAATTTCTGCTCTGAAAAATTTCTTTCATCTTGGAATACTTCGCCGGGGCAGGAATCAAATCTTCTGCCTTAGGCTTCTTCTCCTGAATGCTATGTCCCAAATCCACCAGTTCCCTTGGAATTTCTCTTACAAATCCAGAAACCTTATGGTACTGGGTTTCCCCTCGGACCATTCTTTGCTGTGCACAGGTCAGAATCAGATCCTTCATTGCACGTGTAATTCCCACATAGCAAAGTCTTCTCTCTTCCTCCATTTCTCCGTCATCTCCATAATTAATGGTCATATGGCTGGGAAAAACGCCATCTTCCATTCCAACCATAAACACCCTGGGAAACTCCAGTCCCTTAGCACTATGTAAAGTCATCAGAAGCACATAATCCTGCTCTGGATCTACTGTATCAATGTCTGCAACCAGCGCTACTTCCTCGAGAAATTCAGAAAGGGTAGCCGGCTGATTCTGCTCCTCCATAGCCTCCTGGAAGGCTACAGTCTTGGAAATCAACTCATCAATATTCTCAATACGCGCTCTTGCTTCCTCTGTATCCTCAGCTTCCAGTTCTGCCACATACCCCGTCAGATCGATGACTTCCTGAAGGATCTCCTCCACAGTTAACACAGCTGCCTTGCTCTTCAATGTCTGAATAAAAGTCACAAAACTATCAATCCTGGATACACTTCTTCCAATAGAAGGAACTTCCTCTGCCACTCGAAGTGCCTCATATAAACTGATTCCCATATTATCCGCATAATCCTGGACACGGCCTAATGTAGTCGCACCAATCCCCCGCTTCGGTACATTGATGATTCTTTGCACAGCAAGATCATCTCTGGCATTATCAATGGTCTTCAGATAGCACAGAAGATCCTTGATTTCCTTACGCGCATAAAAGTTTACGCCGCCAACCAGCTTATATGGAATATTCGCAGCAATAAATTTCTCCTCAAAAATACGGGATTGGGCATTGGTACGATAGAGAATCGCACAGTCCCTATAGCTTCCAAGTCCGTCTCTCTTTAGCTTGCTGATCTCACCAGCTACATACTCTGCTTCCTCATAGGCATTAAAAAACTGACGGAAATGCACCTTGCTTCCCTCTTCATTCTCTGTCCAAAGAGTTTTTGCCTTACGTTCTGTATTATTGGCAATCACCTGATTCGCTGCATTCAGAATATTCCTGGTGGAACGGTAGTTCTGCTCCAGACGAATCACCTTTGCATCCGGGAAGACCCGCTCGAAGCCAAGAATATTTCCAATATTAGCTCCACGGAACTTATATATAGACTGATCGTCATCACCTACCACACAAAGATTCTGATACCTCTGTGCCAGAAGACTGATGAACTTAAACTGAGCCGTATTCGTATCCTGATATTCGTCTACCATAATGTATTTGAACCGCTCTTGATAATACTCCAGCACCGCTCCGCAATTCTGAAAAAGCTCCACTGTTTTCACGATCAGATCATCGAAATCCAGGGCATTATTTTTACGAAGAGCAGCCTGATATTCACGATAAACGGAAGCCACTTTCTTCATATTAAAATCGCCTGCAGCATTCATCTCCATGTCGTCCGGTGTGAGCAGTTCATCCTTGGCATGGGAAATCTGTGAAAGAAGGGCACGCTCCTTATAAACCTTGGTATCAACATTCAGCTTCCTGCACACATCCTTTATAAGAGATTTCTGGTCATCTGTATCATAAATGGTAAAATTCGTATCGTAGCCCAGATTATCAATGTGTCTTCTCAGAATCCGCACACAGGCAGAGTGAAACGTAGACACCCAGATGCTCTCTGATCCCATCCCTACCAGCTTATCTACACGTTCCCGCATCTCCTGGGCCGCCTTATTGGTAAAAGTGATAGCCAGGATATTCCAGGGATTAACCCCTTTCTCCTCCATCAGATAAGCAATTCTATGTGTCAGAACTCTCGTCTTCCCTGAACCTGCACCTGCCAGAATCAAAACAGGACCTTCTGTCTGTGCAACCGCCTGACGCTGCGGCGGATTTAATGTATCATATATGCTCATTTATATTCTCCTTATTTCGTAAAACATTCCGTATATAAATGTCGAGGGCAAAAGCCAACAGTAAACTTATTATACATGAAATCCCTACCTATCACAACCCCGAACCAGCAAAAAAACCAAACATAGATTCGACCAGGTTTCTTTCCATTTTCAAGAAACTGAAAAAAACAGTTTACAAGTAGTTTTAAAAACTATATAATAAGGAGCAGAGGTGATAAAATGACAGCTGATGATAAAACTATATTAAAAAGCATTCTGGAGCATATTTCCGATATGGATTATATAAAGCCTGAAGATCTTCCCAATATTGACCTGTACATGGATCAGGTCACCACATTCATGGAGGATCAGCTGGCTTCCACCAAGCGCCACGATAATGATAAGATCCTGACTAAAACTATGATCAATAATTACGCCAAGAATAACCTTCTCCCTTCTCCTGAGAAGAAGCGCTATTCCAAGGATCATCTGCTCATGCTGATCTTCATCTATTATTTTAAGAATATACTTTCCATTACAGATATCCAGAAGCTTCTGGGACCAATCACTGAGAAATATTTTAAAGGGGAACCCGGTAAGGATATGACCTATGTATATAATGAAGTTTTCGGAATGGAGAACCGCAAGATTGACCAGCTGATCAAGAATCTGCTTAAGGACTACCGCTTCTCCAGTTCTACCTTCCAGGATGCAGACGAAGAAGATCAGGAATTTCTCAAACGTTTCAGTTTTATCTGCCTGATGAGCTTTGATGTCTATATTAAGAAGATGATCATTGAGAAAATGATCGATGACATTTCTCCATCAGAAAATAAGGATAGCCGTAAGAAAAACAAAGATAAATAAACACAAACCCGCGAAATCATCCTATATTACGATTTCGCGGGTTCTTTCATACCTATATTCAGTTTCTGTTCTGTTAATGTGATAACTACTCATCCTTCTGGTCCAGAGGACGATTCTGTTCCTTTTTCTCTTCCATTCTCTTAAATACCATATCATATCCGTCATTCCCATAATTCAAGGAACGATTTACACGGCTGATCGTCGCTGTAGATGCGCCAGTCTTCTCGGAGATGTCAAGATAAGTTCTCTTATCTATCAACATCTTGGCAACCTCAAACCTTTGTGATAAAGAAAGAAGCTCGTTAATGGTACACACATCCTCAAAGAAAGTGTAGCACTCTTCCTTATCCTTCAGACAAAGTATGGCCTCAAAAAGATGGTCAACCGCCTCAGTTCTGATATTTTTACTCATTTCGCTACTCCTTTTTCTATATTTAATGTTTCTTATTATCTTCTCAATGATTACTATTTTAACACGTTAACGTGTGCTAGGCAAGCTATTTCTGGAAATATTTTTTGTGTAGAATTTATAGTTTTTTATTTTTCAAATTGCTTTTTTTCAACAGATTCGTTATACTAATTGTTAAGCTCATTGACAGCCAACTAAAAAACTGCAATAATTGTTTTAATCATGCTCTTTGCAGGACAAGTGCTGTACATCAAATAGAAAAGAGGAATTTTTAATGGATCGTTTATTCAACATGGATAACAAATTTTTTACCTTTATGAGCCGGGTTGCAGATCTTATTATTCTGAATATTCTTTGCATTATCTGCTGCATTCCGGTGGTAACCATTGGGCCTTCTATCTGCGCCCTCTTCTACGTCACGCTGAAAATGGTTCGTAATGAAGAATCTTACATTGTACGCGGGTTTTTTAAATCCTTTAAGCAGAACCTGAAGCAGGGTATCGTGATCAATCTGATCATGCTTGCTGCTGCTGCCTTGTTATATCTTGACATCAGCATCTGCCGCAATACTCCCGGTACATTTGGCAAGGTTCTCATGATCTTGTTCATGATGATCCTGGTTCTTTACGTGATGATCTTTTTGTACATTTATCCGGTTCTTGCGAAATTTTATAATACGATCAAGAATACCTTTACCAATGCCTTTTTGATGTCTATTCGTCATCTTCCATATACGGTACTTATGATTCTTGTTACTGTTGCACCGGTTCTTGTATTTTTTATCCCAAGCGCTCAGGTACAGTCTATGGTTATTCTTCTGCTGGTACTGATTGGCTTTTCCGGAATTGCATACATCAACTCCATCTTCTTTGTGAAAATTTTTGATAAATATATTCCGGAAGAAACTTCAGAAGAGAATCCAGACAGTATCGTAGATCACAGCCTGGATTCCAATAATACGAACTTATGATTACCACCTGGAATGGGAAACCCTATCACTCCCTTGATTACATGTTAAAGGAGCGCTTTGGGGAAAAGGTTTACAAGGTTACCCTGAACGGTGGTATGAGCTGCCCCAACCGTGATGGCACAATTGGACACGGCGGTTGTATTTTTTGCAGCGAAGGAGGGAGCGGTGATTTCGCAGCAAGCGCCTCCCTCTCCATTTCCCGGCAGATTGACAGTCAGATTGCCATGCTATCTGCCAAACGGCCTATCCACAAATATATTGCTTATTTTCAGGCATATACGAATACGTATGCGCCAGTATCCTATTTAGAAGCAATTTTCCAGGAGGCACTTTCTCATCCGGGAATCGTAGCACTGTCCATTGGCACAAGACCAGACTGTCTTGGAAAGGACGTAGTTCAGCTGCTGGCACGACTAAATAAACAAAAGCCAGTATGGATAGAACTTGGACTGCAGACCATCCACCCGTCTACTGCTGCCTACATTCGAAGAGGTTATCCTCTCTCCTGCTTCGAAGATTCCCTTAAACGGCTTCGTGAAGCAGATCTGGAGGTTATAGTGCATACTATTCTTGGTCTTCCCGGTGAATCCCGAGAAGACATACTGGCAACCATGGATTATTTAAGCGCACGAGACATTCAGGGAATCAAGCTCCAACTGCTTCATGTTCTAAGAAACACGGATCTTGCATATGATTATCTTGCCGGAAAATTCAAAATTCTGGAACGTGAAGAATATATTGATCTTGTGGCAGATTGTCTGGAGCACCTGGATCCTTCCATTGTGATCCATCGTGTCACTGGAGATGGACCTAAAGACCTGCTTATTGCTCCGCAATGGGCCAGCAGAAAAAGAGAAGTACTGAATCTTCTTCATCACCGCCTGAAAGAACGACAAAGCTTCCAGGGTAAAGCCCTCATATGATTTCACAGATACTTTTCCAACAGAAGGGAGGCTGGAAAATGGCTACACCATTTACCGTTTACAAACTGATCATCTTATACATGCTTCGGAATTCTTCGTCCCCGATTACCAATTCAGAAATTTCTGAATTTATTCTGGATCATGAGTACACCAATTATTTCCACCTACAGCAGGCTCTTTCTGAACTGGAGGAGACGGAGCTCATTGAGAAGCGCACTATTTCCAACACTTCCTATTATTATCTTACAGAAGATGGTAAAAATACACTTACCTATTTTGAGAATGACATTTCCCACGATATTCGCACTGAAGTGCTTCAGTACCTGGCCAAGCGAGGTTCTTCTGCACGAAACCAGGTAAAGGCACCTGCTGATTACTATATCAACAACCAGGGAGAATATGTGGTTCATCTACAGCTTTTACAAAAGGGCACCTCTGTAATTGACCTTTCCCTTGCTGCACCATCACTTACTGCAGCCAAGGCTATGTGCAGCCAGTGGCCTAAGAAATACGAAGAAATTTATGCAAAGATAATGGAGGGGCTTTTATAAAGCTCCTCCATTTTTAGCAAGTTACCTATCCTGTGCATTTTCTCTTATAAATTTCATATGCTCCTTTAGTTTCTTCTCATATCCCATATCAGACAGTTCATAGAAGTGCTCTCCTCGGATCTCATCCGGCAGATACTGCTGTTTCACAAAATGATTCGGATAATCATGGGCATACTTATATCCAATTCCATGCCCCAATTTCTCATGTCCGCCATAATGGGCATCCTGAAGATGGGCCGGCACAGTTGTCTTCGTTCTCTTTACACTATCCATTGCTGCAAAAATAGCATTCACTGCTGCATTGCTCTTAGGGGCACACGCCATATACGCCGCAGCTTGCGAAAGAATGATCTGTGACTCCGGCATTCCCACACGCTCTACAGCCTGGGCTGCCGCTGTAGCAACTACCAACGCCTGAGGATCTGCATTTCCTATATCCTCAGATGCGAGTATCATCATTCGTCTGGCAATAAACTTCACATCTTCCCCGGCATACAGCATCTTCGCCAGATAATACACTGCCGCGTCAGGATCGGAGCCTCGCATGCTCTTAATAAATGCAGAAATAATATCATAATGATTATCTCCGTTCTTATCATAGCGCACCACACGCTTCTGGATACACTCAGAAGCCACATCCAGGGTAATATGGATCCTGCCATCAGAGTCTCTTGGCGTAGTCAGGATTCCAAGCTCTATGGCATTTAGCGCACTTCTTGCATCTCCACCAGCCATATCCGCAAGAAAGTCCAGAGCATCCTCATCCAAAACCGCATGATAACTTCCCATGCCCTTCTCCGGATCATTCACAGCACGCAGAAGCAATTCCTTAATTTCCGGAATCTCCAATGCTTTCAGTTCAAATACAATAGAACGGGAAAGAAGTGCGCCATTCACCTCAAAATAGGGATTCTCCGTAGTCGCACCAATAAGAATAATGGTGCCATCCTCTACAAATGGCAGAAGGTAGTCCTGCTGCCCCTTGTTAAAGCGATGTATCTCATCAATAAACAGGATCGTCTTCTTCCCATACATTCCCAGAGCATTCTGAGCCTGCTTCACTACCTCCTCCATATCCTTCTTCCCTGCCACAGTCGCATTGATCTGGGTAAAATCAGCACTTGTAGTATTGGCAATGACCTTGGCAAGAGTCGTCTTACCGGTTCCGGGAGGACCGTAAAAAATAACAGAAGTCAGTTTATCAGCCTTAATTGCCCTGTAAAGCAATTTATCTTTTCCCACAATGTGCTGCTGTCCAACTACCTCCTCAAGCTTCGTCGGCCGAAGACGAGATGCAAGAGGCGATTCTCGCTCCATTGTCCTGGATTTCGCATATTCAAATAAATCCATATAATTATCTCCAATTCCAATTTATAGATACTTATAGATCACTTATAGATTTCCTGCCCCACTTCATAGTGGGCGTACATTTGTTCTAATTATAATCCATATATCCTCTTTAAGCAAGCTGTTAACGTAAAAGATTCTTTTTTTATGGCAATGCCAGTTCCTCCACTGTCACAAATTCATAGCCTTCTTCACTTAACAGATCTATGATCTGAAATGCCCCATCTACTGAACTTTGATAAGCGTCATGCATCAGAATCACTGCTCCATCTCTTACTTCCGATTTCACGATCTGCAAAACAGCTTCTGCATTCTGACTCTTCCAGTCCAGGGTATCAATATCCCAAAATACAGGAAACATTTCCACATAAAAATCCAGATTTTTCTGCCACTCTCCATATGGCGGCCGCAGCCATATAGGATACACACCGGTAATCTCATATATTTCCTGATTGACACTCTCAATTTCTTCTTTAGCAGCTTCCTTGGAAATCTTATCCAGTTCCACATGATTGTATGTATGATTTCCAATCAGATGCCCCTCCTTTTGCATTCGTCTCACCAGTGCTTCTTTTCCGGGAATATTTTTCCCCATAAGAAAAAAAGTAGCAGGAACCCCTCGCTGTTTTAACCCTTCCAGAAGCAAAGGCGTATATTTACTGCTTGGACCATCATCAAAAGTCAATGCCACTTTCTTTTTCTCCACCGCCTTTGTTTCTGAAAAACTATTTTTCCACACCCCTTCTATCTGCTCTTCCTTCTTTTCCCTAACTCCCAGTCTGGCACACAGCACCACGAGAATCACTATTTCAGCCAATATAACCAGATGCCCTTTTTTCATCCTTTTTTCACGCCACCTGACATCTGTCTTTCCTGATACTATATGTCTCAAAGAACAAAAAAAGTACCGGCAATCTCTCATATGAGAAAACCGGTATCTTTCATATTTTACTTCTTTATCAGGTTCAGCTGATTCTCTATTTCTTCGATGCACTTCTCATACCCCAGCTTACTGCTGTCCAGACACAAGTCATACTGTGTAGCATCTTTCCACTCCTGGCCTGTAAATCTGCGATAATATTCATCCTTACGTTTATCGTCCTTTTGAAGGAATTTTTCAATTTCCTTTGTACTCATGCTCAGCTTCTCTGCTGCTTTTTCCATTCGAAAATCCCAGTCAGCGTGAATAAATACACGAAGCACATTTGGATAATCCTTCAAAATATAATTAGAACATCTTCCAATGATCACGCAGGACTCCTTTTCAGCCAGCTCACGAATGATTTTTGCCTGATAATTAAACAGATTCTCATCTGAGGTGAAATCCTTACTCTGAGGCGGGATCAGTTCACCGTTGTAAATTCCATTTTTTCCGAAAAGTGGCTTTCTGGCACTGGAATATTCGTCCACTCTTCCAAAAAGTGTCTCATGGATTCCGCTATCCTCAGATGCCATACGGATAATATCCTTATCATAATATCCAATTCCCAATTTCTTCGCAAGCATTTCTCCAACAGTACGTCCGCCACTTCCATACTGTCTTGCAATTGTAATTACGAAATTGTCCATTTTTCTCCTCCTTATTACACCGGCAAAAGTTTCTGTCGGATAACTTTTTTTATTTTCCATATATTTGCAATTGCTTACACAAAAAGCTTCTACTCTCCCAGATAAGCCTTCTGTACCGCCTCATCATTTAACAAATCAGCTGCTTTTCCGCTCATTGTGATTTTACCAGTCTCAAGAACATAAGCACGGTCTGCAATGGAAAGTGCTTTCTTTGCATTCTGCTCTACCAGAAGTACTGTTGTGCCGCTTTCGCTTACCACACGGATAATATCGAAAATTTCATTTACAAAAATAGGGGAAAGTCCCATGGACGGCTCATCCATTACGATCAGTCTCGGTTTACTCATAAGTGCACGGCCCATCGCAAGCATCTGCTGTTCACCACCGGAAAGGGTACCTGCACGCTGGCCTTTTCGCTCTTCCAGTCTTGGAAATCTCTTGTATACATTGGCAAGACTCTCCTGGATCTCTGCCTTATCTTTTCTTGTATAAGCCCCCATGATCAGATTCTCATATACACTCAGATCAGAGAACACACGGCGTCCTTCCGGCACATGTGCGATTCCCATTTCTACGATCTTATGCGCCGGAACCCGGGTAATATCTTTTCCTTCAAAAACAACGGAACCCTCTTTGGCAGAAAGAAGACCGGTAAGAGTCTGCAGTGTAGTGGTTTTTCCGGCACCATTGGCACCGATCAGAGCAATAACCTCACCCTGGTTTACCTCAAAGGAAATTCCTTTTAAAGCCTGGATCACACCGTAATATACGTGTAAATCTTTTACTTCCAACATTGCCATTATTCTTTCCTCCTTATTCGCCCAGATATGCAGAAACAACGGTAGGATCCTTGAGAACCTTTGCAGTCTCGCCCTGACAAAGTACCTGTCCGAAGTTCAGTACCGTCAGTTCCTCGCAGATACCGCCAACCAGCTTCATATCATGTTCGATCAGCAGGATTGTCATGTTAAAATGATCTCTTACAAACCGAATCGTATCCATCAGTTCCTGTGTCTCATTTGGGTTCATACCGGCTGCAGGTTCATCCAGTAAAAGAAGCTTGGGATCTGTGGCAAGTGCTCTGGCAATTTCCAGCTTACGCTGTTTGCCATAAGGAAGATTTCCAGCAAGAAGATTTGCTTCCTGATCCAGATTAAATACCTTCAGAATCTCCATAGCACGTTCATTCATCTCTTTTTCCACTTTAAAATACTTCGGAAGTCTTAAGATTCCGGTAAGAGTGGAATACTTATAATGATTGTGAAGCCCTGCCTTAACGTTATCCAATACTGTCATATCCTTAAAAAGCCGGATATTCTGAAAGGTTCGTGCAATACCCGCCTTATTAATGTCAATAATACTCTTTCCTGTAATGTCCTGACCATCCAGCTTAATGATTCCCTCATTTGGTTTATATACACCTGTGAGAAGATTAAATACCGTTGTTTTTCCGGCACCGTTTGGTCCGATCAGCCCATACAATTCACCTTTTTCAATTTTCATATGAAAATTATCAACTGCATGAAGGCCGCCAAACTGGATAGAAAGATTGTTTACCTCTAACATTGCCATAATCAAGCTGCCTCCTTTTCTTTGCCATGACCTTTGATTTTCTCAACTACGCGGCTTCTGAAATCTCTTGCTGCCGGAGCCCAGTTGAAAAGCATCATTGCGATCATAACGATCGCGTAAATCAGCATACGATATGTGGAGAAGCCACGAAGCAGCTCAGGAAGCGCATAAAGCACAATTGTTGCAAGAATGCTTCCCCGAAGATTTCCCATTCCGCCAAGAATGACATATACAAGGATGGTAATCGACATATTGTAATCAAAAATGGATACCTTCAGCATGGAAAGATTGTGGGCATAAAGCACACCGGCCACACCTGCAATGGCAGCGGAAACTGTAAATGCAAGCAGTTTGTTTCTTGTTATATTGATACCAATTGACTCAGCAGCGATTCGGTTATCACGTGTAGATGTAATTGCACGGCCGCTTCTGGAATTTACCAGATTCTGTATAACAAACAGCACCAGCAAAATAAGAATTACTCCAATCAGGAAGAAATAATCTTTTATGTCTTTGTACAGAGTTGCAGTTCCGGAAACACCAAGGGCACCTTTGATAATCTGCTTTCCTCCCGGATCCAGATGAAGATTTGCAGCACTTGTTGCCACATGGATACCATTATCATCTACGCCAACATAAAGAATGTTGATCAGATTCTTGATGATTTCTCCAAATGCAAGGGTTACGATTGCAAGATAGTCACCACGAAGTCTCAGAACCGGAATACCAATAAGCACACCAAAAACAGCTGCAACGAGAGCTCCTACTACCAGAGCCAGGATCAGTCTTGGTACAGATGGAAGCACATCGCTGGTAATATGAGAAAACAGGGCACTGGAATATGCTCCCACACACATAAAACCGGCGTGTCCAAGGCTAAGCTCTCCAGAATAGCCAACTACAAGATTCAGCGAAAGAGATGCAATGGTGTACACACAAATTGGTACCAGAAGACCGGTTAACAGTCTGGACAGGTTTCCGGTAGAAGAAAGAATCTGTACAATCGCAAAAATTGCAATTACCATTCCATATGTAATAAAATTGTTTTTTGTTGTTTTGTTCATATTCTTCATAGCGGCCACCTCATACTTTCTCCTGAATGTTCTTACCGAACAATCCAGATGGTTTTACAAGCAGCACCACGATCAGAACTGCAAACACAATTGCATCTGCAACCTGTGAAGAAATATATGCCTTACTGAAAATCTCAATAACACCAAGAAGGATTCCGCCTACCATAGCCCCTGGAATTGATCCGATACCACCAAATACGGCAGCTACGAATGCTTTGATACCAGGCATGGCTCCTGTGTAAGGAGTCAGTGTAGGATATGCAGAACAAAGCAGAAGACCTGCAATTGCAGCAAGTCCGGAACCGATTGCAAAAGTAAGGGAAATAGTAGCGTTTACATTAACGCCCATGAGCTGTGCGGCATCACGATCCTCAGATACCGCCTGCATGGCACGTCCCGGCTTGGTCTTTTTGACAAAAAGCTGAAGACCGACCATGATCACAATACATGCAAAAATTGTAACAATTGTAACACCTTTAATGGTAAGCTGTCCATCAAACAGAACTAAAGATGGAACGTTAATGATGGGCACAAAGCTCTTGGCATCGGCACCAAAAATCAGAAGTGCCAGATTCTGAAGCAGGTAACTGACACCGATTGCTGTAATCAGCACTGCCAGATTCGAAGATGCCTTACGAAGAGGTCTATAGGCGACTGCTTCGATAACAACACCGGCAACTGTACAGATTACAACAGAAAGAATAACTGCCAGGATTGGTGACATACTGGCTTTTGTAACTGCGGTAAGGATTACGAATGCTCCAACCATGATAACATCTCCATGGGCGAAGTTCAGCATTTTAGCAATACCATAAACCATTGTATAGCCAAGGGCAATAATCGCATAGATACTTCCAAGGCTGATACCATCCTTTAAATAAGATATAAAACTCATAATGCACCTCTTAACTGGTTTTTCTATAATTGCAAAGAAGGAGACGAACCAACAGGTAACCGTCTCCCCTTTGCTAACGGCCATTCCCTGCACGATCAGGGAAATGGTTGAGATTCATATCAAATTGTAGATATAAATCCAATATTCTGATTATTTAAATCACTCGTCCATAGAAGCGTAAACACCATCTTTGATCACATAAGCCTTAGGTGCTTTATCGCACTCACCATCTTCTGTCCACTTTGCTTCTCCAGTAAGACCGTCAATGGAAATGTTCAGCATGGAAGCGGACATTGCAGCACTGATATCTTCATTGGACATATCCGGTGTAATTCCTGCATCATTTGCAGCTGCCTGCATAGCATAAAGTACATCATATGCATCTGCTGCGAACTGGTTAGGGGTCTCACCGTTATTTGCATCACCATAAGCCTTTACAAAACTCTGGGACTTCTCATCGTCAGATGTTGCAGAGAATGGTGTCAGAAGCATAACGCCTTCTGCAAGAGAAGTATCGAAGTTCTCAACGTTCAGAATACCATCCATACCATCAACACCGAAAATCTTCATGTCAAGTCCAAGATCATGAGCCTGCTGAAGAATCAATGCATTGTCGTTGTAATAGTTCGGAAGGAACAGAAGCTCTGCACCGCTGTCTTTAATCTTGCCAAGCTGTACGGAGAAGTCTGTGTTATTGTCTGTTGTGTAAGCTTCATCAGCTACAACCTCAAGACCATAATCTGCGCAGGCAGATACAAAGGCATCATGTACACCAGAGTTATAATCAGCCATAGAATCATACAGGGCAGCTACTTTAGTTGCCAATCCGTTCTCTGAGATGTACTCAGCAGATTTCGTTCCCTGCATCGGGTCTGTAAAGCACATACGGAACTCATTATCTCCGGCTGTAATACTATCTACAGCTGTAGCGGATGGTGTAAAAAGGAATGTGCTCTCAGCTGCTTCTGCACCTACTGCAATACATGCACCAGAGGTAACGGTACCGCAAAGCATCTGCATACCCTTATCAAGAAGGTCGTTATATGCATTAACTGCCTTCTCAGGATCTCCCTGATCATCACCGGCGTCAAGAATCTCTACCTGATAACCATTGAAACCGCCATTTGCATTAATCTCGTCAGCCGCAATCTTAGCTGAATTATATACACCGGTACCATACTGTGCATAATCTCCTGTCATAGGTCCGATAACACCGATTTTGAAGGTTTCCTCGCTTTCTGCAAATACAGAAACTGGTGTTACTGCGGATACTGCCATTGCTGCGGCTGCAGTAATGCTGAGTACTTTTTTCAGATTTTTCATAATAAATCTCCTCCTTAACTTTTTCTCTTTACTACTTTAATGTTATGATTATAGCATTCTGTTTTTTTGATTGCAAGAGAAAATTAAAAATTATGTCACTTTTGTTATTCCTGTGGCGCACAAGCGTACGTGGCTGGAATAACAAAAGGCTGTTTCCAGTGTTTTTTTCTTAAAGCGGAGCCATTTCCTGGCACGAAAAAGGAGATGGTTTCCCATCTCCTGTAAGTATCTTCTTAATTCTGATTAAGCGATTGCTTTCTTAGCGATTTCAGCAAGTGCTGCAAATCCCTGAGCATCATTTACAGCCATCTCAGCAAGCATCTTTCTGTTGATGTCGATGTTTGCAACTTTAAGGCCGTGCATCATTTTGCTGTAGGATAATCCGTTCATTCTTGCTGCAGCATTGATACGTGCGATCCAGAGCTGTCTGAACTGACGTTTCTTCTGCTTTCTTCCAGCATAAGAGCTGGTAAGTGCACGCATAACAGACTGTTTTGCTACTCTATACTGTTTGGAACGAGCTCCTCTGTAGCCCTTTGCCAGTTTTAATACACGATTATGTTTCTTCTTTGCGTTTAATCCGCCTTTAATTCTTGCCATTTCTTATTTTCCTCCTGTTCGTCTTCTTCTATGCTATATCTTATAAATACGGTAATGCTTTCTTCATGCTCTTAACATTAGTAGAATCAACAACAGTAGCTTTTCTAAGATTTCTCTTTCTCTTCTGAGATTTCTTTGTTAAGATATGGCTCTTGTAAGCTTTATTTCTTACTAATTTTCCTGTTCCTGTTTTTTTGAAGCGCTTAGCTGCTGCTCTACAAGTTTTAATTTTTGGCATTGTAATTTCCTCCTTAATATCGTATCTATTTAATGTCCCTCATCCAGCCTGACTCCCTCATGGGATGTCTATCCAAATGAATGCAACATCCTAGTGTTTCTGTGCTAAAAACATTGTCATGCTTCTGCCTTCTACCTTAGCTGCCTTCTCAACTACGGCAACATCCTTCAGCATATCGGCAAAATCATCCAGAACATGCTTGCTGCTGGACATATGCGCCATTTCTCTTCCGCGGAAACGAAGAGTAACTTTAACTCTGTCTCCTTTAGAAAGGAATTTACGTGCTGCCCCAGCCTTTGTGTTCAAGTCATTCGTATCAATATTTGGTGAAAGACGCACTTCTTTGACATCGATGGTCTTCTGCTTCTTCTTGGCTTCTTTTTCTTTTCTGGCAAGCTCGTAGCGATATTTGCCATAGTCGATGATCTTACATACCGGTGGCTTTGCCTGTGGGGCAATCTTTACTAAATCAAGCTCTGCCTCCTGAGCCTTAGCCATTGCTTCTCTTGCGGACATGATTCCAAGCTGTTCTCCGTCCGGACCAATTAAGCGTACCTCTTTGTCTCTGATTTGTTCGTTGATCATTAAATTGCTAATTGTTGTGCACCTCCATACCTGATAGATGATCTGTTATCATCCAGCGAAAAACTCTGGACTCTCATTCCCCTTCGCAGGAAACCCTGCCTTCATACGTGACCACACATAAAAAAAGTGCGGACAGAATCCACACTTCTCCTATTACACCCGCGAACTAAGTCACGCGCTGCTGTGCAATATGAACCCGAGCCGCATCTGAATGTGCGCTGAGGTGAGAGTGAACTCTGCTTTCTTTTCATCACGTACTGTTGAATATTATCATGTCTTCTTTCGAAAGTCAAGCCATTTTCCAAATTTTTTTATTTTTTTCAAGTACTCGAATCCCTTGCATATTTTCACAAATACAGGAAAAACTAAAACTGTTTCATATTACAAAACTCTGGAAAATCAAATCCAGAATTATGATCAGGAGGTAAACGCCATGACAATCTTAAAATGTTCTGCAACAACTTGTGCTTATAACGAAGATATGCTCTGCTCCAGGGGTGAGATCGACGTTATGGGCGACAGCGCCAAGAGTTCTGAGGAAACATCCTGCGGAAGCTTTCGTGAGAGAAACCAAAGTGCTGCAAACAGTGCTATAAACCACTGCGGATGCCAATCCATCCAGATCGATTGCAAAGCACACAACTGTACCTATAATGAGAACTGCAAATGTACTGCTGCAGCCATCGATGTAGCCGGAAACGGCGCAAAGTCATGCTCTGAAACAAAATGCAACACCTTCCAATGTCAATGCTGACAAATGGCCCCCGCACATATGTACGGGGGCCTTATAAATGCAATTCATTATCTGTTTCTTAAGAAATCCGGAATCTGAATATCCTTCTTCTGAACTGTACTGGATGGTGTCTTAGCTGTGAATGGTGTAGCATTCATAGTCGGCATGCTGAAGGATGGCATGTTCAGGTTTACACCACCTGCAATTGTTGTAGAAGCAGGTCTCTTATTTGCAAATACAGAGTTACTTGCTTTATTTCCAAATGGATTAGCTGCCTGTGCATTATCAGAAAGACCGGTAGCAATAACCGTAATTCTTGCATAGTCAGCAACAGAATCATCATACATAGCACCAAAGATAATGTTTGCTTCCTCTCCGGTAAGTTCCTGTACATAGCTTGCTGCATCATTTGCATCCATAAGGGAGATATCACCGGAAATATTGATGATAACATGTGTAGCGCCCTTGATCGTAGTCTCAAGCAGCGGAGAAGATACCGCCTGCTGTACAGCTTCCATGGCTTTATCATCACCTCTTGCCTCACCAATACCAATGTGAGCAATTCCCTTATCGGTCATAACCGTCTGAACATCAGCAAAGTCAAGGTTAATAAGAGCCGGCAGATTGATCAGGTCTGTGATGCCCTGAACAGCCTGCTGCAGAACCTCATCTGCCTTTCTCAGTGCTTCCGGCATAGTAGTACGGCGATCAACAATCTCCAGCAACTTGTCATTCGGGATTACGATCAATGTATCAACAGCCTTCTTCAGGTTCTCAATGCCTGCAAGTGCGTTATTCATACGTGTCTTCGCTTCAAAACGGAAAGGCTTGGTCACAACACCTACAGTGAGGATACCCATTTCCTTAGCAGCTGCTGCAATCACCGGAGCTGCACCTGTACCGGTTCCACCGCCCATACCACAGGTAACAAATACCATATCAGCACCTTCGATGATCTTCTTAACTTCCTCAATGCTCTCTTCTGCTGCTTTCTGTCCAACCTCAGGCTGTGCTCCTGCACCAAGACCTTTGGTAATCTTCTCACCGATCTGAAGTACAGTTGGAGCTTTACACAGAGTCAGAGCCTGCTTATCTGTATTCACTCCTACAAACTCTACCCCGCCGATGGCTTCTTCAACCATTCTGTTAACTGCGTTATTTCCGGCGCCGCCTACTCCGATTACAATAATCTTTGCAGAGGATTCCGCCTCATTTGACATTATCTCTAACAATGTACTTCCTCCTTTATTTCTACCTTATATCCTTTATATTAATTTCAGCAAATATACATACCAAGCTGCATATAGATATATCATATATTTTTTTTGTGAATTTATCAACCACTAATTTTGTTTTTTTATACTTTTTTCGCGAATTATGCGGTCTTTCCTTTATTGCTCCTGATCGTAGGACTGATAATCATCTTGGTTATCATCTTCATTATCATCCTCACTGCCATCATTTGGATTGGGACCTACATAGTTTCCATCTTTATCTAGCTGACCGTAACCGGTGTAGCTTCCATCTTCCATATAACCTCCAAGCCAGCTGCCGTTTGCAGCAATACTCTCCTCTGTCGGCTCAGGTCCCACATAATTTCCATTCTGGTCATACTCACCGGCACCGGTATAATCTCCTTCCGAGTCATAACCTCCATGCCAGTTTGCCAATGCATTCTCGTACGCTGCAGCGGTATCCACACTGGCGATCACTCCATCTTCACCAAGATCCTGCTCAAAGGTAATCGTCTTGGAATTATCATTTACATTTTCCAGATGAAGAATTCCTTTTTTATCGGAAAGCTTAGGCAGAATCGCACTGACACGGGTCATTTTGTCCTCCAGATACTCGTCCTTTCCAAGCATAACCTGGATATCCCCATAAGTGAGGGTAATCTGATAACTGGTATCAAATTCAATATGATCCGGTATGGCATCATTTTTCTGGAAAATAGTTGCCAACGCCACTGCAGTGGTAAGAACGGTACTTCCTTTGATAGGAAGCTTCTCCCCTTCGATTACATGACTTACCTCTATACCATCAAAAAAAGGCACCAGTTCATCTCTTGTCCGGGAGCTTTCTATAAAAATACCATTCCTGTCAAAATATACATAGCTGTCCAAATAAGGAATGCACCCCACAGCCTTTTTTTCCTTCACACTGACACAAATCGTGTTGTGGGAAATCCTGGTAATATGAAAGCCTTCCACAAAAGGCACACCTTCTACCTCAACCCTGGAATGGAGCAAAACTGCAAGAACGGAATTATCCGTAAACACTCCCTGCAAAGCCATTGCCTTTACCTGTTCATCTGTATAACGAGTAGTTCCCATTACCTCCACATTCGTTACACGAAAGTATGAAAAGAAAAAGACAAGCCCTGCCAGCAGAACTGCCCCCAGGGTACCAAGAATCTCTTTCTTATGTTTTCTGTATATCAGCTTCATTTTGAGTGATTTCATATATTATTCCTGTATCCTTTTTACCGCTGCTCCCAACTGCTTTAAATCCTGGCAAATATGTTCATAGCCACGCTGTATATAAGAATACCCCTCCAGCACTGTAACACCATCTGCTGCAAGAGCCCCTAGCATCAGCGCAGCTCCACCCCGCAGTTCCCGTGCCTTTACACAAGTTCCCTTAAGTCTTCGGCCTCCATGGATCACTGCCTCGCAGCCGGAAATCCGAATGTCTGCCCCCATGTGACGAAACTCCTCTGCCACCTTATAGCGATCCTCGAAAATTGTCTCCCGGATACAGCTTCGGCCATCCACGGTAGACAACACTGCCATTACCTGGGACTGAAGATCGGTAGGAAAACCAGGATAAACACCGGTCTCAACCAATCCCACCGGTCTGTGAACATTTTTTCCATTGACTACTAGTTTACCACTGTTACCTTTATATTGTCCACCCATTTTCCGATATACTTCCAAAAAGGACTCCAGTTCTCCTTCCGGAATATTTTCCAGAAGGATCCTGCTTCTGGTAACAGCCGCTGCACAAATATATGTGCCGGCAGCAATGCGGTCCGGCGGCACCTGGATACAGCCTGCGTTTAAATGTTCAACTCCCTGAATACAGATCCTGTCACTGCCATCTCCCTGAATGCAGGCACCCATAGAACGCAAATACCGGCAAAGCCACTGAATTTCCGGCTCGCAGGCACAATTTTGAAGAATGGATTCTCCCTGCGCCAGCACAGCACCAAGAATCCCCTGCTGAGTGGCTCCTACACTTCTTTTTGGAAAAGAGACAATTGTCCCTTTAAGTTTTTCGCATTTCGCAGTCAGGATTTCCCCCTCCTCTGTAATGACAGCTCCCAGACTGCGCAGCACCAAAAGATGCATGTCAATAGGCCTTTTCCCGATGACACATCCCCCTGGATAACCAAGGCTTCCTTTTCCTGTTCTTCCTAAAAGTGCCCCAAGCAAAATTACCGACGAGCGCATTCTCCCTGTAAAAGAAAAAGGCACCAGACTGCCATCTGCATTTGTGCAGTCCAGATAAAGATCATGCCCCTTCCACCAGGTCACTGCGCCCAGATTTTGCAGAATTTCTTCCATACAAAAAACATCTGCGATTTTCGGACAGCCCTTTAGTATACTGGTTCCATGATGTAAAAGAGACGCTGCCATCATGGGCAGCGCTGCATTCTTTGAGCCCTGTATGCAAACACTTCCCTTTAACTGATGTCCTCCCTCAATGTAAATCCGGTCATTCAAGCCATTCACTCCTAAAGGGCCTCTTACCTTCTATAATATGCAGGTTTTCCCCATTCGTGAATCAAACAATATCCGTACTCATCTTTGTTTCTTACTTACACTAAGGGCCAGCCCCATTTCTCCAAGAAGAAATACAACAGAAGTACCTCCATAGCTTATAAAAGGAAGTGTAATTCCGGTGTTCGGAATGGTGTTTGTTACAACTGCTATATTCAGGATTACCTGTATTGCCATATGACTCATAATCCCGCTGCAGATCAGTGTTCCTTCCAATTCTTTACAGTGAAGGGCAATCACCATCAGTCTCCACATCAGAAGACCAAACATTATAATAAGAAAAAATGCTCCCACCAGCCCCATTTCCTCACAAATAATAGAAAAAATCATATCATTTTGAGCCTCAGGCACAAAACCCAGCTTCTGCAGACTGCTTCCAAATCCTCTTCCAAAAAGTCCTCCGCTTCCAATGGCATAAAGCCCCTGAATCGTTTGAAAGCCTTTTTCGTATTTTTCTGGATTTCGCCAGATAGCAAGCCGCTCCAACCGATAACTTTCTGCAGCCAGAAACACTGTGATCACAGCAACTCCGCCAGCACCCATTCCTACAAATCTGGCATACCCAGGGTCTGACACAAAAATCAACACTGCCCCAATTCCCAGGATAATAATAGCCGTGCTTAAATTGTTTGAACCGACCAGGCCTACAATAGGAAGAAGCGTCAGCATGGTTCTGCACATAAACCAGAATCCGGCTGTGGTTTTTTTACTTTCTGTAATCTGCCAGGTAAGAAACAGGATCACCGCTACTTTGGCAAACTCTGAAGGCTGAAAAGACAATGGACCGAAATTCAACCATCTTTTTGACCCATTGATCTCCTGTCCCACCAGAAGCACTGCCGTAGAAAGCCCCAAAGACAAAAGATACGCCCACGGTGCCAACCGTACAAAAAAATGATAATCTGTCTCAAACACCATATACATAGCTCCAAGTCCCAGAGCGGTTGCAAAAAGCTGCTTTTTAAAATAATAGGCAGAGTCGCCAAAGCGTACTCTGCCATTATATTCGCTGATAGAAAACAGCATTGCCAGCCCAAGTACCGCCAGAAGCAGTACCAAAAGCAACAGAATCGTATCTGTTTTCGTTTCTTTATTTCGTTTCCGGATCATAGAGGTCTGCTCCTGACAGCATTTGCCTTAATTAAAACATATGCGTCTTCTACAACTCTATGATAGGATTATGATGATACTAAAGCATGTTTTCCCCGGACTTTATAGGGCCAGAAGTCCGATCAGGCACATAATTGCGGTAACAATAGTAAACACTGCAACGACTCTGGTTTCTGACCATCCGCAAAGCTCAAAATGATGATGGATTGGTGCCATTTTGAAAATACGCTTACCATGTGTTGCCTTAAAATAAGTTACCTGAATCATAACCGAAAGCACTTCAACCAGATAAATAAGTCCTACGATCAGGATAAACAAAGGCATCTGCAGCATATAAGCCACACCAGCCACAAATCCGCCAAGTGCCAAAGATCCGGTATCTCCCATAAATACACTGGCCGGATATACATTATAAAGCAAAAATCCCATCAGGCCACCAATAACCGCGCAAGTAACCGGTTCAATTCCAGACTGGGTTCCAATCGATACCACAGTGAAGAACACAGCTACGATCAAGGTAACACTGGTGGCAAGACCATCCACACCGTCTGTAAAGTTTACACCATTGACCGTTCCGATCACAGCAAAGAACAGCACCGGAACAGCCAGCCAGCCCAGGTTCAGGTAGTGTCCGCTCCAGAACGGAATACGCATAGTCAGGGACACATCTGTATATTTCATTAAATAAAAGGTAAAGATTCCGGTTACTACTACCTGAAGCAAAAACTTCTGCCACGGAAGCAGACCGTCAGATCTTCTTAATACAACCTTCAGGTAATCATCCAGAAAGCCAATCATTCCAAATCCCAGTGTCAGAAACAACACCGGAATGATCTTGGGATAATCTTTCACATAAAACAATGATGTAATAATCGTAGCTATCAGAAAGATCACGCCACCCATAGTAGGAGTTCCGGCTTTTTTCAGATGGGACTGCACGCCCTCTGTTCTCTCTGTCTGTCCCATTTTCAGTTTACGCAAAAAGGGAATAATAACAGGTCCTAATACGGTACTGATTGCAAATGAAATCAGCACCGGAATCACAATATGAAATTCCATCCTTACACCTCATTAACTCTTTCGTTTTTTTCAATCTAAACGGACATATCACCTATCGGCAACATCACTATATAGTATAAAGCTTTTCCCTTTATTTATCAACCCATAGGTTCGTTTTCCTTTTGATTAATCACGGCTTCAAAAATATTCTTGATCACAGGCGCAGCAATGGTTCCGCCATAATATACCCCCTTGGGATCGTGAATGATACAAATTCCCAGAATCTGTGGATTTTCAACTGGCATAAAGCCTAGGAAAGAGGAAATGTACCGGTTGGCACTTCTTGGAAGCGTCTGGGAAGTAGCTGTCTTTCCTCCCACCGTATATCCCTCAATATAGGCATTTTTTCCTGACCCCTCTGCCACTACCTTTTCCAAAATTTTTCTTACAGTTTCGGATGTCTTTTCTGAAACGATGCCCTCTTCTACCGGATATTCCAGTTTCCAGCCACTATTTCCGTCACTGCTCAGCACAGACACTCCAAAATGGGGCGTGATTCTTCTGCCTCCATTGATCAAGGAACTCACGGTAGCTGCCAGCTGGATCGGAGTAATCTGAAAGGACTGGCCAAAAGCCACTGTTGCCAGTTCTACATTTCCCATATTTTCCATTTTATGCATAATCGTTCCGGCTTCCCCCGGAAGATCCACTCCGGTCTTTTTTAAAAGACCAAACTGCTGAAAATAATGATAATATTTTTCCACACCAAGACGGAGGCCTACCTCTATAAAAACCGGATTGCACGAGTTCTGGGCGCCTTCCACAAAGCTCTGGGAACCATGTCCGGTTCTCCTTGCGCAGTGGATACGCCTGTCATCCACCACCTTATACCCCGGACAATAAAAACGATCATTCACAGACACGACTCCCGCTTCCAGCCCGGCTGACATTGTAATGATCTTAAAAGTAGAACCTGGCTCATAGGTATCGTTCAGGCATGGATTTCTCCACATCTGATTCAAAAGTTCCTGTTTTTTCTCCTTATCCACTTCCTTTGTGTCAGTCTTTGTATGCAAAACAAATGGATTATTCAGATCAAATTCCGGCACATTTACGCATACGTAAATTTCACCATTCTGCGGATTCATAAGAAGTATAGATACCCGGGCTGCCTGTTTTTCCTCCATCACCTTAAGCGCTGCCTGTTGGGCATATTGCTGAAGATCTGCATCCAGACTAAGCTTCAGGTTTTTTCCTGGCACCGGGTCTATACGACTCTCTCCAATCTGGTCAAGCTCTACACCTCTGGCATCTGTGGTCGTGAGAATTTTCCCTGGCTGGCCTTTCAGAATTTCCTCGTATTTTACCTCCAGTCCTATGATTCCCTGATTGTCTCCTCCCGTAAATCCCAACACCTTTGATGCCAGGGAGCCATATGGATAATACCGCTTGTAGTCTTCATCCACCTTTACTCCATCCAATCCATAACCGCGTATCACATCACCTACAGATTTCTCCACATTTGCCTTGATTTTTTCAATTGAAGATACTTTTTCAACTTTTTTACGTATAGTGGCAATATCCATATTCAGTGCCTTTCCCAAAAGCCGTATTACTTTTTCCGGCTCCTTAATCTGGCTGTGTATCACAGAAATCGTGCATACGGTCTTATTATCTGCCAACACACGCCCCTTTGCATCAAGGATCTGACCTCTTGCAGCCTTAATGAAACGCTCTCTTTCGTGAAGTGCTTCTGCCTTCTCATAATAATAATCAGAGCGAACCCCCATCAGATAAATCAGCCTTCCTGCAAGTCCCAAAAGCATACACGCACATAAAACAAAAAACAGCCATATCTTTTTTCTGTGAAAGGTCATCGTATTTTTCATAAAAAAACCTCACCGAAATTATCATAACTAATATATGACAATTCCCGGTGAGGGTATGTATCCTGCTTTTTTAGTCCAGCCCTGCCTCTTCGTTCGTCAGGCCTTCACTTTCCATATTGTTGTCCTCAATGGGATCCGTATTGTCCTCTGGCGGACCTGGTACATTGGTATCCGATACCGCTTCTGGCAGAGTTTCTCCTGCAGAACCGCTGTAAGTCTCACCAATTCCTTCCAGATTGGTAGATTTGATATACTCTCCATTTTCATTCATCTGATAGCTTCCGTCATTCTTCAGAAGATACCCATTTTCATCAATACGATTGCCGTCCCAGTCGATCAAATTGCCATCTCCGTCTACCAGATTTCCGTTTTCATCGATCTGGCTATCTGTTATGGTATTTACATGACCGCTAAAGTCCTCCCAGAGCTCTGTCTCCGGAACAGTTCCGTCTGTAGACTGATCTGGCTGAATATTCATATATGGCAGAAGCTCGGAAAGAATTGCCTGTGCCACATACTGTGGATAAATACTGCTGGCCTGATCCTCTACATTTGGCTCGTCAATTACCACATAGATCAGAACCTGTGGATCATCAACCGGGGCAAATCCGATAAAGGAAACCACGTATTTACCGTTTCCACGAGGAAATTTCTCCGCAGTTCCTGTTTTACCGCCTGAACTGTACCCCTGTACCTTTGACGTCATACTGGTACCCTGCTCTACACTGGCCTGCATATAGCTTCTGATATCAGCGGAAATGCTGGAAGAAATGGTCTGCTTCTGAAGAAGCGGGCTAATCGTCTTCACAGTTGCACCGCTGGCATCCTTAATCTTCGTCACCAGATGGGGCTGATAATAATAGCCTCCATTAATAACAGAGCACATTGCATTGATTTCCTGGATCATAGTACAGCTGAATCCCTGACCAAATGCAGAGCAGGCAAGCTCTGTCTCATGCATGGTATCAACCGTATGCATAATACCATATCCCTCATTTGGAAGATCGATTCCTGTCCGGCTTCCGAAATTGAAAGTACTCTGTGCTTTCAGGAAATTCTCAACTCCCATCTTTGCACCAATCTGCATCATAGCATCGTTACAGGAGTTTGCGATTACTTCCGCAAGAGTTTCCATTCCGTGTCCGTAAATGTTTGCACATTTGATGGTGGTCATATTTCCTGGCACACCAAAATTCTGGAAACCATCACAATAAAAGGTATCACTGGTGGATATTTTCCCCTGTTCCAAGGCAGCAGCCATAACAATAGGCTTTACAACAGATCCAGGTTCGTAAATATCGGTGACACAAAAATTATTCCACATTGCACTTAAAGCATCCATCGTATCGCTATCATTCATTGATGCGATTTCATCTGACGAATATAAGGAAGAAAGATCACGAGGATCATTCAGATCGTATCTATCGCCACCATCCATAGCAAGTATTTCACCCGTCGCAGGATCTTCCACAATAACACCAATGTTCTTGGCACCAGTAGATTCCTTAAACGCATTTACCCATTTTTCCACAATCTGCTGAGTTCCAAGATCCAGACTAAGATCCAGGCTGTTTCCGCCAGAAGCTTCGATAATGGTCTGCTCCACGTTAGAATCATCACTGAAATATCCGTACTGTCGGCCGTCAATTCCTGTCAGGCTGCTATTGTAGTAGCCCTCAATTCCATAGTCCGCAGTATCTCTGGAAAAAGTAAAGCCAATGGTATCACAAGCCAGTTCATTATATGGATAAACTCTCAGGTAATCTTCTTCAAACCATACACCCTGTATATTGTTCTTTTCCTGGATTTCTTTCTCTGACAGACTTGCGTCCTCTGATACACTGCAAAAATCTTCAAATGCTTTCTTATCATCCATGGAAACCTGCTTCTTTACGATCTGGTACTGACTCTCACGGGTCGCCTCAGCAGTCAGCTTCGTTCGAAGTTCCCCCTCATCCAGACCAAATATTTCCACCAGTGCATTCACTGTAGGATCCAGATAATCCTCATCCGCATTTACTGCCTTGCAGTCCAGTACAACATTATACACCTTGTTGCTCGTTGCCAGAATGTTGCCGTTTCGATCATAGATTGTCCCTCGTTTCGCTGGCATTGTGCGGTTCTGGTATTTTTGCTGAGCCTGACTCAGCACCTGTTTCTTATACTTGTCACCACTTTGAAAATTAATGTAAGTAATAACTCCCAATAAAACGACTAAAGCTCCCAATACGCAAAGAAAGAGTATTGACAGCTTATTTTTCATAATGTGATTAATTTTTTTAATTGGTTTTCTTTTTATTCTTTTCCTTGAAGTACTCAATCAAACACCTGCCTTCTCACCTTTACTTCCCGGTTACATCCTGATACTGCCTTACAAAGCTGCCGCCCTCAGTAGTATAGGTCTCCGTCTGCTGATTGCTTGGATATTTCATACCCAGACGGCCGATGGCGATTTTCCGTATTCTTTCAAGGTCAACACTTGAGGTCACCTGACTCTCATAGGCATCGTTGTCTTCCTTAAGTTCAGCCAGCTGTGATTCAAGGGTAGCCAGCTCAGTTCTCTTACTGGTACATTCTGTCTTTAATTTCAGATAATTAATACTGCAAAATACAATAATAATACCAAGGGCAGCCAGAAATATGGCAAAATTACGATTCATATTACTGGCTTTCGCACGATTTCTCCTGGCGGCCTTACTAAGAGTCTTGCCTGGATGAGTCTGCTGCACTGGTGTCGCTTCTGGCTTCGCCTTGCTTTTGCGAACTGAATGCTCTGGCTGACGATATTCTCTGTGTTCAGGAACCTCCTGTACCTTACGGACAGTATTGCCGTCAACATACATGCGTTGCTTCTGTGAAGTTCTTCTTCTGGACGTTGTATTTGTATGTCTGCCTGTCTCCGCCATTTTTTACCCTTCTTTTAAATTTTTCTTTCAAATATTCTAAGTTTAGCGCTCTTAGAACGCGGGTTCTCTTCCATTTCTATATCACTTGGAAGAATTGGTTTCCTTGTGATAACTCTCCCTTTGGATTTCTTCCCGCACACACATACCGGAAAATCCGGCGGACAGGTACATGGGTTCTCATTCTTCCGGAAAATTGTCTTCACAATCCTGTCTTCCAATGAATGGAACGTAATAATGCAAAGCCTTCCACCATCATCCAAAATATCTATCATCCCGTCAAGGGAATCACGAAGCACATCTAACTCTCTGTTCAGTTCAATCCGGATTGCCTGGAAGGTACGCTTAGCAGGATGTCCACCTGCTGCCTGTATCTTCATAGGAATGGATTCCCTGATGATCTGTGTAAGCTGACCAGTAGTCCTAATAGGTGCCTGCTGTCTGGCCGCTACAATATGTTTCGCAATATTTTTTGCAAATTTATCTTCACCGTAATCGCGGATAATGCGATACAGTTCTCTTTCCTCATAACCATTAACTATGTCACTGGCAGTCTGGGTCTGTCTTTGATCCATGCGCATATCAAGAGGTGCATCTACCCGGTACGTAAATCCACGTTCCTCATTGTCCAGCTGATAGGAGGATACTCCCAAATCCAGAACAATGCCATCAACCTTGTGAATTCCCCGTGCGGCGAGCTCTTGTACCATGTAACAATAATTGCTGCGAATGATTGTCGCCTGGTCAAAGGCGGCAAGCCGTTCACTCGCAGCAATTATCGCATCCTGGTCTTGATCTATACCAATAAATCTCCCCTTGGCAGAAAGTTTCCTGCATACCTCTATGGCATGTCCTGCGCCGCCCAAAGTGCCATCCACATAGATTCCGTCCGGCTTAATGTTAAGCCCGCCAACGGTTTCTTCCAGTAATACAGATTTGTGTTTAAATTCCATTTCCGTCTCCTGTTGGATTTCTCGCATATTCTATGCTCAAATGACGATTCCCATGCTCTCCATGCCGGCAGCAATGCTGTCCATATCGTCATAATTGCAATTCTCGCTCCATTTCTCCTTGCTCCAGATCTCTACTCTGCTCAGATTTCCTGCCAGAATCACATCCTTCTCCAGACCAGCGAACTCACGTAATGTCTGTGGTACGAGAATTCTCCCCTGCTTGTCCAGTTCACATGTGGTTGCACCTGCAACAAAAAATCGCGAAAAGGCTCTAGCGTCTTTGTTTGTAAGTGGTAATGCACGGAGTTTCTCTTCAAAGGCTTCCCATTCATTCATCGGATAAATGTAAAGACAACCATCAAGTCCTCTGGTAAGAACGAATTCTGCTCCTAAAGGCTCCCGGAATTTCACCGGAATAATCAAACGCCCCTTCGCGTCGATCGTGTGATTGTACTCGCCCATGAACATAAAACTCACCTACTCTCGTGAAATACGATTCTCCCCTTCGTATCTCATGACGTGAAACAAATGAAAGGTTACTGTTCACTCTGTGCCCAATAACAAATGAAGTTCTGCCACTTCTTCCCCATTTGCCACCACTTTTCTCCACTTCCTACCACTTATGAATTTATTCTAAACCATTTGCTCCTAAATTACAAGTGGGAAATTATGAAATCTATTACATAATTGTGTTACAAAGTCCTTACGCTCACATGGAAAAAACTTGAAAAAATAAAAAAAGCGCCACCTGGATGGGGCTATTTCCCACCAAAGTGACGATTTTTTCAGACCAGTTTCATATATCCGGAAAGCATTTTATCAATTTTCCTGCTCATCGGAAGATTTTTTTGCAAATCTTCGCGGCTCACTATACAACCACTCATCATCTTCTGAAAATGATGAATTCTCTTCAGAAGCAGCTGTTTCTTCAACAGCAGCAACAGTGCTTTCCACTGGTTCCTCAGACTCCTCAGGCTCTTGCCCGGTTCTGTCTTCCGAAAGCTCTTCTGAAGCCTTCTGATCAGGCGTCTCTTCATCCGGAAGCACCTCTTCGGAAGCCTGTTCAGATATTTCGTCTGTTTTCTTATCCCCAAAAGCTCTCTCCAAGCGCAGCCTATCTCTGTATTCCTCTGCCTCAGCCTCTCTGGCCGCTTTTTCCTGTGCTTCATAATCCTGTTCTCTCCTACGTCTGCGTCTGGCAGCTCTTTTCTTTGCCATAGTACCCTCTACCATTGCAACAAGAGCACAGATCAGGAACATTACAGCTGAGATTACCTGGGAAATACCCATCGAAGTTCCTGGAATCATAAGCTTGTCTGTCCTGAGAAACTCAATGCAAAATCTTCCAAGTCCGTATCCTGCCAGATATTTCAGGAATACTTCTCCCTGAAAGCGCTTCTTGCGCTTCCATACCAGCATAAGCAGGAATAAAAGCAGGCACCACATACTCTCGTAAAAAAATGTGGGATGTACTTGGATAAAGGAAGTGCCTCCTACTGTTTCCAGATTTTCTCTCATTGCAGATGTTACTTCATTAGAACGTACAGCAGATAATGGAAGCTGCATCGCAAATATACTATTGGTGTACTCGCCAAAGGATTCCCTGTTAAAGAAATCCCCCCACCTTCCTATTATTTGTGCAATAACAATTCCCATACTGGCAGTATCTGCCATCTGCATGAAGGACTTTCTTCTCACTGCACAATAAACAACAGCTCCAAGCACTCCTCCTATCAGGCCGCCCCAAAACGTCAGACCACCATTTCTGATATTAAAAATCTGAATCGTATTTCCTTTATAAAAATTCCAGGAGCATAAAACATATAGAAGTCTTGCTCCCACTACACCGAAAAGCAACGAAATGATCAGCATTTCCAGATAATCGTCTTTGTTTTCGCCGCAACGCTTTGCCTCCAGAATCACAAAGCCAAGCCCCAAAAGCATTCCCAGAGCTATCATAATCCCAAAGAATGTAATTTCAAATCCAAATATCGAAATGGATTTTCCCACATAATCCAGGTTTATCCCCAGATTTGGAAACTGAATTGACATTTATGCTATCCCTCTTATCATACATTGAAACGGAACAAGATTACATCTCCATCCTGTACTACGTAATCCTTTCCTTCCATTCGAACCAATCCCTTTTCTCTTGCACCTGCATAGGAACCGCAATCAAGAAGATCCTGATAGTTCACTACCTCAGCCTTGATAAATCCACGTTCGAAATCAGAATGGATCTTACCGGCTGCCTGCGGAGCCTTTGTTCCGATTTTAATTGTCCATGCTCTTGTCTCGTCCTCTCCAGAGGTAAGGAAACTCATAAGTCCAAGAAGATGATAGCTTGCCTTAACCAGCTTCTCAAGACCAGATTCCTTAAGTCCAAGATCCTCCAGGAACATTTTTCTCTCATCTTCATCCAGTTCAGAAATCTCTTCCTCGATCTGGGCACAAATTACAAAAATCTCACTATTCTGCTCTGCCGCATACTTTCTCACTGCCTGTACATGTACATTGTCTGCGCCATCACTAGCAAGATCATCTTCTGCAACATTAGCTGCATAAATAACCGGTTTCTGGGTTAACAGATTGTAGGTTTCCATCCAGGCTTCCTCATCTTCATTCTCCAGTTCCATGGTAATGGCCATCTTACCATCTTCCAGCCATTTCTTGATTTTCTGAAGGAAATCCAATTCCTTGGCTGCCTCTTTATCCATACGGGCAGTCTTGGTAACCTTGGCAATTCGTCTCTCCAGGATCTCCAGATCAGAGAAGATCAGTTCCAGGTTGATGGTCTCAATATCACGGATCGGATCAATGCATCCATCTACATGAATAACATTCGGATCCTCAAAGCAACGTACCACATGAACAATCGCATCTACCTCACGGATATTTGCAAGGAACTGATTTCCAAGACCTTCTCCCTTGGAAGCCCCTTTTACAAGTCCGGCAATATCAACAAACTCTATAACCGCAGGTGTTACCTTCTTGGAATGATAGAATTCCCCAAGCAAAGCAAGTCTCTCATCCGGCACGGTAACCACTCCCACGTTAGGGTCGATCGTACAAAACGGATAATTGGCAGATTCTGCACCTGCCTTCGTCAGAGAGTTAAACAGTGTACTTTTTCCTACATTCGGTAAACCAACTATGCCTAATTTCATTTTATCTTATATCTCCTTATTTTTAGCGGCGTTTTAGATTTACGCACGCCATTCTTACGCCATTATAACACAAATGTCGAAAATATCCTATATTTACAATTCCAAAAGTTATGAAATTTCTAACATATCAGATCTTTGGACATGATCATCATAAGACTGCCTTTTTCATAGATTACTTCAGCCTGTTCTTCCTGAATTTCGTTGCTGACAGTAAGTCCGCTGTCTGCTACTGTAAGACAATAATCATTTAACAAGTATTTAAAGCCTCTCAATGTTAGACCTTCTACCTGCCCTCCTACCGGGAAAAAGGAAACATATTTGCCGAATTGACTGTCTTTTCGAAGCACTTTTCCGCTATCCACAAGGCAGATATAATTCTGCGCATCTGCCAGTGCAACTTTAACTCCTTTTAATTTTCCCAATGACAGAAGCCCCAGGTTCCCAAGAAAATGATCCATTCTGCCGCCGGTAGCACCCAGAATCAGAATATTTCTGGCTCCATTTTGGATTGCCAGATTTAATGCAGACTGAGTATCTGTATCGTCCTTTTCCGGCTTAAGCTGTACGACTTCTGTATCTGAAAGACTTTCCAGATAAGCCTTTCCTTCTCCTGATACACTGTCGAAATCTCCATCTGCAATATCAGGTACAAGTCCCGTTTCCTGAAAAAAATCCAACCCCCGGTCAGCTGCCATCAGAACCAGCTTCTCATCGCGTCTTTCTTTTTTTAGTTTTTTAATAAAATCGAGGGCAAAATCTTTCTGGATCATGCCCCCGCTTACGATTACTGTGTCTATCATGCTATCTCTCACTGAATTCTGTCACCGATTTCTTCCATCTGTTTCTGAATACGGCGGACATTCTGTACAATATCTCCACCAAAAACCCAGGATCCGGCAACAAAGATATTCGCTCCGGCTTCCATAACCGTTTCAAGTGTATCCTCATTGATTCCACCATCCACTTCAATATCCACATTCAGATTCTCTTTATCAATCAGTTCTTTCAATTCCTGAATCTTCTCTGTACACTCATCCATATATTTCTGTCCGCCAAATCCCGGCTGAACAGTCATTACCAAAACCATATCCACATCCTCAAGCATGTGGCTGATATCATTTACCGGAGTGGCCGGCTTAATAGAAACTCCAACCTTTACTCCTGCCGCTTTAATACGTTCTATGGTTCTTTCCAGATCCTCGCATGCCTCTGCATGTACCGTAATGGAATCTGCACCACAGTCCACAAAGTCCTGAATGTATCTTTCTGGCTCTGTCACCATAAGATGAACATCAAAAAACATCTTGGATTCTTTACGAATAGATTTGATCACAGGCATTCCAAAAGAGATGCTAGGTACAAAATCTCCATCCATAACATCAATATGGAGCCATTTAACACCTTCGTTTTCAAGAATCTTAATCTGTTCACCCAAGCGGTTAAAATCCGCTGATAAAATGGAAGGGCATAGCTGATACATAATTTTAGTATCTCCTTTTCTCTTTTAATTCCTCATATAAGGCCAGATAGTCATCATACCGCAGCTGACTGATTTTGCCTGCAGTCAAGGCTTCTTTTACTGCACAATCCGGTTCATGGATGTGCATACAGCCTTGAAAACGACACTGCGGCTCATATTTTACAAACTCTGGAAAATAATCCCGAAGCTCCTCTTCTTCCATATCTGTAAGATATAAAGAAGAAAATCCGGGAGTATCCACCAGAAACGTATCCTTTTCCACAGGGATCACCTGGGAATGTCTGGTAGTGTGCTTTCCCCGTTTCAGCTTCTTGCTGATTTCACCGGTCTCCATCTGCACTTCACCTTGCATACAGTTGGTAATAGAAGATTTTCCCACACCGGATGGTCCTGCAACTACAGTTGTTTTCCCCTTCAGGACCTGACGGATCTCATCCATACCATTTCCTTCATAGGTGCTGGAAAGTATCACCTGATATCCACAGCCTGTATAAGTCTTATACAACAATTCCAGTTCTTCTTTTTCTCCCAGATCCTTCTTATTGAAGCAGATAACAGCAGGAATCCCCTGCTGCTCCATCATGATCAGGAAACGATCCAGAAGAAGAAAATTCGGTTTTGGGTTCTCCATGGCAAAAATCACAAATGCCTGGTCGACATTGGCTACAGCAGGACGGATCAGAGAATTCCGACGAGGAAGGATGGCAGTCACACTGCCTTCCTTTGCATCCTTGTCCAGAACTTTGATTTCCACATTGTCTCCTACCAAAGGCTTGAAATTATCCTTTCGGAAAATCCCCTTTGCCTTACACTCGTAAACATTACCATCTTCTGCATAAATATAATAAAATCCTGCAATTCCTTTGATAATTTTCCCCAGCATGGATTACTCTGCTTTCTCAAAAGTAAGTGGATAATGACCAAGCTCCTGATAACTGCCGTCCGACTGCTGCTCAGACAGATATAAAGTTCCCTCTGCCACTCCCGGAGCTCCTGTAATATCCAGCTGATAAGGGAATGTAAGCTGCTGTCCGTCTACAACAAGGCTTGCAGTAGGTACCTGATTTACCTCCTGAACCAATTCCAGTCTGATCAGCCCTCCATTATATCCAGTAGGGGTATTCAGTTTCTGTGTGCATTTCCATACCTCGCCATTTGCTACTGCTGCGGAAGTATCGGAAGAAGAACTTTGCGCCTCTGCTGTATCGGTTCCCTCTGCCACAGAAGGATCCTGGTTACCACTGCTCACCGTAATGGTGATCGTATCATTGTCCGGATCTGCATAAACCGGATTATCATCTGTGAATCCAATTGGATCCTGAGAAATCACAGTTCCTTCAGACACATCTGTACTCATCTGGAATTCTACATTAATATTAAGGAATTTGCCAAGCTTGGCAATTGCATCATTCTTTGCCATTCCGGTTACATCCGGCACCTGTACACTATCGCCATAGTTAATGCCACGGCTGACAGTAAGCGTAACCGTATCTCCGGCCTTTACGGTAGTTCCTGCCACTGGTTCAGTATCAAGAACACATCCGATATCCACCATAGAAGATTCATCTGGATAAACCTTATTAATCTGAACAGTCAGTCCCTGGCTTTCCAGAGTTTCCTGCGCGGAAGCACCATTTTGACCAAACATATCAGTAAGAGTAAATGCTTCTGATCCTTTACTTAAGTAATAATTAATAGTTGAATTCTTAGCAACCTTTGTTCCTTCAACAGGATCCTGAGAAGAAATCTTTCCTTTTTCCTGGGTGGATGCCTCCTCGCCCTTGTAACTCATTCCAATATTTACGGAAGCACAAAGCTCCTGTGCTTCTGCCTCAGTTTTACCAATGAGATCCGGTACAGATACCATTCCGTCATCCTCATCTGCTGCCTGGGTTACCTGAGCCTGTTCCTGCTGGTCAGCGGTTTTGTCCTCTTTATCACCTAACAGCCCTGCTGCTTTCCCCACAATAAGGATCACTGCGATCAGAACCGCTGCACCTACGATCAGAGCAATGATACTTCCGGCAACACTGACACCTCTTTTTTGCTTTTTAATCCGTCTTTCTCTTTCTTCACGCTCTCTGTCACGTTCGCGCTCTCTGCTCTTTCTTGCACGCTCTGATTTCTCATTCTCCTCGTCATAGCCGTAATCGTCGTCATCGTAATTAGTCTCATTCATCTCTTTTTCAAGAGCTTCTATATCCGGCTTGACAGACTGTTTCGGGGTATGTTTGATTTCCCCAAGTTCTTTATCGGAAATCACAACCGTCTTTGCCTCTGTATCTACAGAAGTAAGCTTAACGAAATCCCCCTGCGGATCAATAAGAGAATGCTTCAGATCTGCAATCACATCTTCCATTTTGTTGTATCTTCGGTCCACACTCTTCTGGGTACATTTCATAATGATCTGTTCCAGACTATAGGGAAGATCCGGAGAGTATACACTTGGCGGTACCATTTCTTCCTGAAGATGCTTGATTGCAATAGCAACTGTGGTATCGCCATCAAAAGGAACTCGTCCTGTTACCATTTCATATAAGGTAATACCCAGTGAATAAATATCACTTTTTTCGTCACTGTATCCGCCTCTTACCTGTTCTGGTGAACTGTAGTGTACAGATCCCATAACATTAGAACTAATGGTATTAGACGAAGCAGCCCTGGCAATTCCAAAATCAGTTACCTTTACCTTGCCATCTGTAGAAATAATAATATTCTGTGGCTTCACATCACGGTGCACAATCCCATGACTGTGTGCTGCCTCAAGTCCCATAGATACCTGAATCGCAATGCTGGTAGCCTCCTTTACGGATAGCTTACCCTTTTTGGAAATATACTCTTTCAGCGTAATTCCTTCGATCAGTTCCATTACAATGTAATAAACACCCTCATCATCACCTACGTCAAATACGTTCACAATGTTCGGATGAGTAAGACCTGCTGCTGCCTGTGCCTCACTTCTGAATTTCTTTACAAAAGTGGCATCTTCCCGGAATTCCGGCTTCAGAACCTTAACCGCTACAAAACGATTCAGTTTATGGTCCATTGCCTTATATACGTCCGCCATTCCGCCGGTACCGATCTTACTTACAATTTCATAGCGTTCGGCTATGATCATACCTGTCTTTAACATGTCTTCACCTCATTCGTGAATGGTTCTATCAATATGATTGCAATGTTATCCTTGCCGCCGTTATTATTGGCTTCCTGTATAAGAGTATCTCCTTTCCAGATAATATCCTCATCAGAATTCAATATGATTTCTTCCATTTTTTTATCTTCCACCATGTTGCTGAGACCATCTGAACACATCAGGAGCGTACTCCCCGGCTCCAGACGCATATCAAAGAAATCCACATCTACAGTTTTCTCTGCACCTAAAGCTCTGGTAATAATGTTCTTATCCGGATGGTTTCTTGCCTCCTCGGCAGTGATTTCACCCATTCTTACCATTTCCTGTACCAAAGAATGATCTCTGGTAACCTGCCTTAACTGTTTGTCGATCACATACAGTCTGCTGTCTCCCACATTCGCCACATAAGCATACTGCCCAACAATGGTGGCAACTACCATAGTAGTTCCCATTCCACGAAGCTTTTCATCCTTCTGTGCCTGTTCAATAATTTCTGTGTTCGCAGTCTCAATGGCATGACGGATCACCTTTACGGGATTATAATCCGTATCCTCCCTGATTTCATCTACCAGTATCCTGACAGCGTGAGAGGATGCATAATCACCGGCATTGTGTCCTCCCATTCCATCAGCAACAGCAAAGAGGTTCGGGAGATTTCCAACCGGGTCCTGGGAAGCGAACACATAATCCTGGTTCATCTTCCGCTTCATTCCTATATTCGTAGCTGAATATACCCTCATGTCACTTCTCGCTTTCTGTCCTTTTCGTACTGTTGTCCAAAAATGAGCAACATCTTTTTCGTTACTGCGGATTGTAACCTTTTTCTATATAGCTTTTTCGTAATTGTCCACAGGCACCATCTATATCACTGCCCATTTCCCTTCTAATAGTAACATTAATTCCGCATTTTTCAAGTTTTATTTTAAAATTCTCTACAGCCTGATGGGTAGAACGCCTGTAAGAGCGTTCCTTAATCGGATTTACCGGAATCAGATTTACATGACAGTTAATATCATGAATCCTGCTGCTCAGTTCTTTTGCATCCTCATCGCTATCATTAACACCAGCCACAAGACTGTATTCAAAAGTTATTCTCCTGCCTGTTTCCTGGAAATAATTCCGGCAGGCATCCAGAACTTCATCCATACTGTAACGCTGTGCAATAGGCATAAGTTCCCGCCTTTTTTCATCATTAGGAGCGTGCAAGGACAATGCAAGCGTAATCTGCAGTTTTTCCTTTGCAAGCTCATAGATTTTCGGAACAATTCCGCAAGTCGATACGGTGATATTCCTCTGGCTGATGTTAAGACCACCTTCATCAGAAAGCAGATGTACAAAACGCACAATATTCTCATAATTGTCCATAGGTTCACCGGTTCCCATTACTACTACATTGGACACCCGCTCCCCGGTTATGCTCTGGATTCTGTAAATCTGATCCAGCATTTCTGAGGGAAGAAGATTTCTGGTCCAGCCACCAATGGTAGATGCACAAAAACGACACCCCATTTTGCAGCCAACCTGTGAGGAAATACATACAGAATTTCCATGCTTATAGCGCATAAGAACACTCTCGATCACATTTCCATCTGAAAGGCGGAACAAATACTTCCTTGTTCCATCAATTGCAGAAATCTGCTCATCTACCATTTCCAGAGCTGCAATTGGATAATCCTGCAACTTTTCCTTTAGTTTGCCTGGTATATTTCCCATTTCCTCATAAGAGGTTACCAGATGCTCATGAATCCAGCTGTAAATCTGCTTTGCACGAAAAGGCTTCTCCCCTATCTCTGTCATGAGATTTTTCAGCTCTTCTTTGTTCATAGACTTAATGTCTGTCATTTTTCTATTCCTATTTTCTTCTGAATTTTGCAATAAAGAATCCATCTGTTTTATGTACTCCCGGAAGCAGCTGCAAATATCCAAGTGCAGTTGTCTCTGAGTGCAGTTCCTCTGGAAGATAGGAATCCAGACTTTCCAGCTTAAATGGATAGTTATTCAGGAACCACATCATGTTTTCCTCGTTTTCTTCCTTTGCAATTGTACATGTACTGAAGACCAGTTCTCCACGTGGCTTTACATAATTAGCGGCTCTATCCAGGATCGTTCTCTGGAGAATTACAATTTCATCCTGTTTCTGGGGAGTCACACGGTATTTGATTTCCGGTTTCTTTCCAATTACTCCATATCCTGAGCACGGTACATCTGCAATTACAATGTCTGCAAGAAGCTCTGAATCCTGGTCAAAAACAGTAGCGTCCTGAACTCTTGCCTGAACATTGATGGAATTCGTGCGCTGAATATTTTCTTCGATCAGATTAACCTTGTACTGGCTTACATCTCTGGCATCTACAGTTCCATAACCCTCCATCTTGTCTCCCATATGAAGACTTTTTCCACCGGGTGCAGCACAGACATCGATCACATAATCGCCTTTTTTCGGGTTTGCAACCTCAGCTACCAACATAGAACTTACATCTTGAACCACGATTTTGCCCTTAATAAAAGCATCCAAAGCAAGAATATGATTAAAATCTGAAATGCTGTATGCATAAGGCAGATATGGAGCAGGCTCTACCAAAACGCCCTGGCTTTCCAGGCTTTTTACAATTTCTTCTTTTGAATTCAGATAGGTACGGCATCGAATTGTAAGAGGATGTTCTTCCAGAAAATCTGCCAGAATCTTCTCTGTTGTCTCTTCCCCATAGGCTTCCAGCCATCTGGTTACCAAAACCTCCGGCATGGAATATTTCACAGAAAGGTACTTCAGCAGGTCATCCTCTTTTTTTGGAAACTGAACCTGATCCATTTCCCTGGCAATTGTTCGGAGAACGCCGTTTACAAAAGGCTTAAGATTATAAAAGCCTTTTCTCTGAGCCAGTTTCACAGCTTCATTACACACTGCGCTGTCTGGCACACTGTCCATATATTTCAGCTGATATACCGCACTTCTTAAAATTTCCCGAATAGCTGGTTTCATCTTATCTACTGTGACCTTGGAAAAAGAATTGATAATATAATCAATCTGAATCCGATACTCCAGTGTTCCCTCGCATACACGGGTAATAAATGCACGATCCTGCTTCGGAAGGAACTGGTATTTAGAAAGGGCATTACGAATAGCCACATGACTATGCTCTCCCTCTTCGATTTCAAGTAAGATTTCCAGGATCATTTCCCTGGAATTGATTCCGTTAATCATCCCGTCTTCTACCTCCGGAAAGTATGATCAATCTTAAAAGCTGCAAAACAGAAGAAGCAAGGGCTGCTACATAAGTAAGCGCTGCTGCTGTAAGAACTTTTTTTGCACCTTGGTTTTCCTCACGGCTTAAGATGCCGGTGCTTTCCAACATTTTTAAGGCTCTTGAGGAAGCATTAAATTCTACCGGAAGAGTTACAAGCTGAAACAATACTGCCAGTGAAAACAACACGATTCCTACAGTTGTAAGTGTCGGTATGGAAAGAATAAGTCCAAGGACAAAAATCGGCCAGGACAAAGATGAGCCAAGATTTGCCACCGGTACAATTGCAGAACGGAGATTCAAAGGTGCATAATTCACATTGTGCTGGATCGCATGTCCGCATTCATGGGCTGCTACGCATACGGCTGCTACAGAGCTTCTTCCATACACATCCTGTGAAAGGGCCAACCGCTTTGTTCTGGGGTCATAATGATCTGTAAGGCTTCCGGAAATCGGAACAATGGTCACATCATAAATTCCCGCTGCGCTTAAAATTCTCTGGGCTGTCTGAGCTCCGGTCAGCCCGGAATGACTCCGCACCTGCTGATAACGGGCAAACGTACTCTTCATCTTCCCGGATGCAGCAAGTGCCAATACCATTCCAATAATCAGCAAAACATAAGTAGGATCAAAGTAAAATCCATAAGGATATCCATATCCGTACATAAGATCACTCCTTTTTATCGGTAAAACTGCTTCCGGCTTCTATGTGGCATCCCCGAAGGAATGCATCTGCATCCATTCGCTTCTTTCCTTCCAGCTGCACCTGTGAAAGCATCAGAATATCCTCACCGCAAGCCACATAAATTCCATTCTTATCTGTTTTTACTACTGTTCCTGGTTTTTTATTTTCTGACAATGTTCCTTCGTCTTTTATAACAGAGCTCTCCCATACCTTCAAAGTCTTGCCGTTCCAGAAGGTAAATGCACTTGGCCATGGATTTAAACCACGTACCAGTCTTTCCAGTTCCTCTGCCGGCTTTTCAAAGTTCAGCAGTCCCATCTGCTTCGTAATCATTCCTGCATAAGGAGTTGGACTTTCTTCTGGCTGTTTTTCATAAACAGCTGTTCCATCAAAAATATGAGGCAATGTTTCCACAAGAAGCTTCGCACCTGCATCTGCAAGTTTGTCAAACAGACTTCCACCAGTCTCATCTGCTGTAATCGGCACTATCCTTCTGGAAATCATATCTCCTGTATCAAGTCCGGTTCCCATTTGCATAATGGTAACACCAGATTCCTTTTCTCCGTCAATCACAGCCTGCTGAATAGGTGCCGCACCACGATACTTCGGAAGCAAAGAAGCATGAATGTTAATGCATCCATATTTTGGAAGTTCCAGAATACTCTTCGGAATGATCTGTCCAAAAGCAGCTACCACAATAAGATCCGGTTCCAGTTCTTTTAAGACCTGCAAAAATTCAGGATCCCGCACTTTCACCGGCTGATACACCTTAAACCCATGCTCTAAAGCTTCTTCCTTTACAGGAGTTGGCAGCATTGTTTTTCCTCTGCCCTTTGGTTTATCCGGCTGCGTCACAACACCAACAACCTCATATTCAGTTTCTGCTAAAGCATGAAGAGGCTTCACCGCAAAATCCGGTGTTCCCATATAAACAATTCTCATTTATTCCTCTTCCTCCTCGTTATCATAGCTTACATGATGCAATTCACCCTCAACCAGGCGGGTATACATTTTCCCATCCAGATGATCCAGTTCATGACAAAAAGCACGGGCAAGAAGTCCCTCTCCCTCATAGGTCTGCTCTTTCATATCCAGATCAAATGCTTTTATCTTTACATAATTTGGACGGGTAACCTGACCAGACATTCCCGGAACGCTTAAGCAACCCTCCTCACCAGTCTGCTCACCGGAGGTCATAAGAATTTCCGGGTTAATAAGAATAAGCGGACCCTCGCCTATATCAATTACAACGATTCTTTTTAATATACCGACCTGCGGAGCAGCAAGACCAACCCCACATGCATCATACATAGTCTCCAGCATGTCTCCTACCAGGTCTCTGGTACGCTTATCAACCTTCTCTACCGGTCTGCAAACCTTTTCCAAAACGGAATCGCCTTCTGTTCTGATTGTCCTAAGTGCCATTTTTGTGTTATCTCCTTTTTCTTTTATCTTAGAATTTCATTTCATTTTATGAAAAATCAAATTGTATATAAACCTTTCTGAAACCGGAATTGATCTCAATATATTCCTCCATTCTGTCCTTGATCTGGACAAGCAGGTTATAATTCTCATGCTTCAGATAAAGTACTCTTCTGTATATATCCTTCACTTTTCCTACAGATGTAGGAGCGGGGCCGATCACATGAAGATCTTTTCCCGGATGCAGCTTGCCTGTAAACAAATTTAAATAATGCATTGCCATCTCAAGAAGCTTCTCATCCTCTGAAGAGCCAAGCACTGCCATCATATGTGCAGCCGGAGGATAATCCAGCAGAAAGCGATATCCCATCTCCTCCTCATAAAATTCCTCATAATCCTGTCTGGCTGCTGTCTGAATACTGTAATGCTCCGGACTGTACGTCTGGATCAACGCAAGACCTTCCTTCTTTCCTCTTCCGGAACGGCCTACAGCCTGAGTAAGCAGCTGGAATGTGCGCTCTCCGCTGCGATAATCATCTGCGTTCAAAGACAGATCTGCGGCTACAACTCCTACAAGAGTTACATCCGGGAAATCATGTCCCTTAACGATCATCTGAGTTCCTATGAGCACATCTGCCTCATGTCTGGAAAAAGAAGCCAGAATCTTCTCATAGCTTCCTTTTGCCCTGGTAGTGTCATAATCCATCCGCAGAACTCTGGCTTCCGGAAATTCTCTTTCCACCACTTGCTGGATCTGTTGGGTTCCTGCCTTAAAGCCCCCTATATAAGGGGAAGAACACACCGGACACCTATCGGGCTTTACCGTCTCATAACCGCAATAATGACAAATCAGTTTTCTTCCATTATGTTCACTTAAGGAAACGTCACAATGTGGACATTTCATCACATGACCACAGGAACGACAGGAAACAAAGCCAGCATAACCGCGGCGATTAAGAAACAACATTGCCTGCTCGCCTTTTTTCAGACAGCTTTCCAACGCTTCCTTTAATTCAAGACTAAGAGCAAGACGGTTACCTTTTTTTAGTTGTTCCCGCATATCAATAATTGATACCCTTGGAAGCGGCCTTCCTTCAAATCTGGCTTCCAATTTTACAAGGACGTACTGTCCTTCCCTTGCCCTGTAATAAGCTTCCATAGATGGCGTTGCAGAACCAAGCACTACGCAAGCGCCTTCCATTTCAGCCCTGTGAATGGCAGTTTCCCTGGCATGATATCTTGGACTATTTTCACTTTTATAAGAGGACTCATGTTCCTCATCGATAATGATCAGTCCCAGCTTGGCAAAAGGGGTAAAAAGTGCAGAACGCGGACCAACCATAACCTGGACGTCTCCTTGTCTGGCTCTTTTAAACTGATCATATCTCTCTCCCTGGGAAAGTCTGGAATTGATGACGGATACCTTGTCTCCGAAGCGTCCGTAAAACCTTCTTACCGTCTGATAGGTCAATGCAATTTCCGGAATGAGCACAATAGCCTGTCTGCCTTCCCTTATCACTTTTTCAATCAGTTCCATGTATACTTCGGTTTTCCCGCTTCCTGTAACCCCATGAAGCAAGACCGGTCTGGGCTTCGGTCTTTCCCATTCAGACAATATCTGCTCCACAGCCAGCCTCTGAGACAGACTTAACACAGCAGGTTCTGTAAAGGGAATACTGTCTGCATCTGTAATTGCATTTCTATAAACCTCATCGGAATCTACAGATATAATCTTCTGCTCAGCAAAATATTTCAGGACAGGCGTGGTCGTTCCAAGCTCTTTCCCCGCCCAGGCAGCCTCAAGCTTACCATTTTCAGTCTGCAATAGTGCCTCCAGAAGACGGATACGCGCTTTAAATCTGGTTTTCTTTAGCTCTTCCAGCATCTTTTCCCCGGTCTCTCTGGAAACCAGAAGGGTTATCCACCTTTTCTCCTGGGCTTTCATCTTTTTCTGAATGGGGAGAACGGTCTTCAGCGCCTGAATCATAGTAGAGCCGTAATGCTCTTTCATCCACCCCGCCAAAGCAATCAGCCTGGATTCTGTAGTTTCCTGATCATTCTGGATACCTTCAATTGACTTGATCTGTATCCCCTTCACCTTCGGTTTCTGAGAGATTCCAACCACATATCCTTTTCGCAGATGATTTCCCTTTCCAAAAGGAATGGAAACCACCATTCCCAGATGAATTTTATCCTCCAATTCATCCGGGATCAGATACTGGAAGCTTTTATCCAGCTTCTCATGGGAAATATCTACAATAATATCTGCATATGTCATGTTTTACTTTCCGGCAAGAATATCCGCAATCAGCACACGCTCATCCATTGGATATTTTTTCCCCTTGATTTCCTGGTAATCCTCATGTCCTTTACCAGCCAGCACTATAATATCTCCTGGTTCTCCGTGATGGATCGCATAGGCAATTGCTTCTTTACGATCCGGGATTTCTACGTATTTTCCTTCTGTCTTTGCCATACCAACCTTAATATCATCTATAATAGCCTGAGGCTCCTCATCTCTTGGGTTATCCGATGTGATAATTGTAAGATCCGCCAGGCGTCCGGAAACCTCTCCCATCTCGTAACGGCGAAGTCTGGAACGATTTCCACCACATCCAAACAGGCAGACCAGTCTGTGAGGATGGTACTCTCTCAAGGTCGTAAGAAGACTTTCCAGAGCCATTGCATTGTGTGCATAATCGATCATCAGTGTAAATTCATCAGATACCTTCACCATCTCAATACGGCCTTTTACTTTCGCAACCTTCAAAGCTTTCAGAATGTTCTCCTGGGAAACCTTAAAGTGACGACAGATTGCAATGGCAGTCAGAGAATTATAAATACTGAATTTACCTGGAATATCTATCTCCACTGGGAAGTCCATAAGCCCTTTCAAATGATAGGATATTCCAAGATACCCTTTTCCACCTACCAGTCTGGCATCCTCGGCACGAAGGTCTGCCTCTTTTGAGAAACCATAAGTCTCAAGTGTACAGGTATGACCTTCCACAATTCTGTCAAAATGTTCATCGTCTCTGTTCACAATTCCCACACGGCACTGCTTCAGAAGCATGGATTTGCATTCCAGATAATGATTAAAATCCTTGTGCTCATTTGGTCCGATATGATCTGGTTCAATATTTGTGAAAATTCCGAAATCAAATACAAATCCCTGTGTACGATGGAGCATCAACCCCTGTGAAGAAACCTCCATAACCACACAGTCACAGCCTGCCTCCACCATTTCATGGAAGTATTCCTGAACCACATAGGACTCCGGTGTGGTGTTCGACGCGGGAATTATCTTATCTCCGATAATTGCTTCGATGGTGCCGATCAGACCAACCTTATATCCTGCATTTTCCAGGATAGATTTTACCATGTAGGTAGTGGTAGTCTTCCCCTTAGTTCCGGTAATTCCAATTGTTTTCAGCTTTCTGGCCGGATGTCCAAACCAGGCTGCTGAAATAAATGCCATGGCATATCTGGTATCTGCCACCTGGATCACCGTAACATCAGAAGGCGCACTGACAGGCTCTTCCACAACCAATACCTTAGCGCCTTTATCTACAACATCGGGTATAAATTTATGTCCATCTACAACCGCTCCCCTGATACAAATGAACAGAGAACCTTCTGTTACCTTTCTGGAATCATAAACAACACCAGTAACTTCCTGCTCTGTGCTTCCTTGCACACAGGTATATTCTAACGTTTCTAATAAGGATGATAATTTCATAACATATGCCTCCCTATACTTGGACGCTGCTGTATTGCGAAGATATCTCCTTACACAAAATTTACAGCAACGCATACTCTTTTATAGAATAGCACACACAGAATTTGTTTTCAATCTTTCCTGTTAAAAAACATACGTCTGGCAGAGGCTATAGAAAAAATCAAAGAAAGCAATATCAGAGCCTGAAATACTTCTTTGTAAGAGTGATCGCCTGTCTTAGGAGATGGGGATACCGTTGTCCTGTTTCCAGCATGGTCCTCTCCTTTGCTTCCATTCCCTTTCTTATCATTTTTTGTCTCCACCCGGATCGTTGCCTGATCACGTATAGCACTTTCTTCACCGGTTTCATCTGTAACCACAATAATCTGATTCACAAGCTCCTGATCTTCCAGATTTTCAGGAATCACTACCCTTGCCTTCAGATTCACACAGCCACCTGGTACGATTTCAGGAATCTTTGCCTGCGTTTTACTTTTATTCAGAATCACTCCTTCCTGTGACAAAAATGCAGCCGTTACTCCAGCCAGACCGAATCGTTCTGTAGTGATCACAGAGTGTAATGTCTGCTCGCCGGTATTGTGAATACTGATCTGGTAAGTCACAACGTCACCAGGACTGGCATTCTCGCAATCAGCTGTTTTCTTCACTGTAAAAGAGGCTTTCAAAGGCTGCACTGTAAGCTGTTGTTCGATTGTTTTTTCCAGCGAAACAGGATTCTCCGTTTTTGCCATTACTTCCAATACAAGCGGACCTTTCTGGCTGGCCATGGTGTCCACATAAAAAGAAATTGTTCTTTTCTCCCCTTGTGTAAGACTATTTAATATTGCACCATTCTCAGAAATTTCCAGTCCTGGTTCCTTTTCCCATACGGGAATCACTTCCATTCCTTTTGCCTGCGTCTGCAAAGAAAGATTATAGAGGGGGACTTGTCCACTATTTGTCAGGCTTACATCCATGAGAATCCGGTTTCCTACAAAAATATCACTTTCTCTGGAATTCATTTCCATGGAAAAATCAATTACAGCAGCTGGTACCACCAGATTTTTCGTTTCTGCCTGACAAATTATTTCTTTTTTGGTGCCACTATTTTTCACAATATAAACACCGCCTCTTTCTTCCGCTCCAATAACGCCATTTGCAGGAAGCTTCGTCTGGCAGGTTGGCACTGCTGTTTTAATAACCGGAAAACGATATTCTTCACGCAAGATAACGGGAATATCCAACCGTTTTCCATCTTCTCCTTCCTTTATTTTCCACCTAAAGCCGGTAATACTGCTGGATCTTCCATCTGCTGTGATTATAGGAAGTTCTTCGCGCAGACACCCTTGTGGTGCTATAAATGAAGTATCTGGCAGAAAATACTCAGAAAGCCATATAACCAGCTCGCACTCATCAGGGGCAGACGCACTCTCAAATCTATGATCTGAAAATCCACTCAGCCCTTCTGCATGCACAGAAACAAGGGCCTGCGATTTATCCTGATCCGTCCACACTGCTTCCTGTACCACCGTCCCTATCCCAATTTCTGCTCCACATACCATTTCGGGCTGTGCCATGCACCCTGCCAAAAATCTGATCCCAGCGATAAGGCACACCCCCACAGCCAATGTCCTCTTCCATATTCTGTTTTTCATTCTAAATGCTCCTTATCTTCTATCATTTTCATCAAAAAGCAACTATTCTTACAGATATCAGCACATAGGAATCACACCTTTCTTCCTGAAAAGCGCACAAAACGCCAAGATTTATAAGCTTCCTTCAAAATTCGGATTATCTTGCGCCGAAATGGCGCGGTAGAAATCATTTCTGCAGAATACAGAAATAAGATAGACTTACTTTACCATACTTAAATTTTAAATGCAAGAAACTGCAGGATTTTATTTTCATTTCATATTTTTTCGATTTCTTTTAGATTTGGAACACATTTTCCTCACAAATTGTCATTATAATGGATCTCGGATAGATGAAAAACCACTCTCTATCTCCCCCCTCAAAAAATATAGGAACTAAGCCATCTGCATAAGACAGATGGCTTTTCCTGTTTCTGGCTTATACCCGGACTTTTTCTATTGCAATTCCTGCCCCCAGCTTTTATAATAAAGAATATTATATAAGGATGTCCGGGGGAACCATTCTCCCACATTACATTTTGACAGAAACGAGGTATCTCCTATGAGTGAAAAAATCGTAGTAGTTGCATTAGGCCACAGAGCTCTTGGCACCACACTTCCTGAGCAAAAGGTAGCCACCAAGGCAGCAGCAAAGGCAATCGCAGATCTGGTTGAGGAAGGTGCTAAAGTTGTAATTTCTCACAGCAATGGTCCTCAGATCGGCATGATCCATACTGCAATGAATGAATTTGGAAAGGCACACCCGGATTACACATTCGCACCTATGTCCGTCTGCTCTGCAATGAGCCAGGGCTATATCGGATATGACCTTCAGAATTCAATCCGCACAGAGTTCATCAGCCGTGGCATTTATAAACCGGTTGCAACAGTTCTTACACAGACTGTTATTGATCCCTATGATGACGCTTTTGCAGATCCGGAAAAGATAATCGGACGTGTTCTCACAGAGGAAGAGGCTGAAGCTGAAGAAGAGAAGGGTAACTTCGTTACCAAGCTTCCAGAAGGCGGATACAGGCGTATTGTGGCTGCTCCGAAGCCACAGCGAATCGTGGAAATCGAGACTGTTCGTGCACTTCTGAACGCCGACCAGGTTGTTATTGCTGCCGGTGGCGGTGGAATCCCGGTACTGGAGCAGGGAATCAACCTTCACGGTGCCAGTGCTATTATTGAGAAGGATCTTGCTGCCGGACTTCTTGCAGAGGAATTGCATGCAGATACCCTTCTGATTCTCACAAGCGTTGAGAACGTCAGTCTGAACCACGGCACAGCCAGTGAAGAAAAGCTTGGTACCATTACCGTAACAGATGCAAAAAAATACATCGGTGAGAATCAATTCGAATCCGGTTCTATGCTTCCGAAGATTGAAGCAGGCATTTCCTTCATTGAGAAGGGACAGGGACGCACCACTGTGATTACAGATATTGCACATGCCAAGGAAGGCTACAAAGGAAAAACAGGAACCATCATCCGCTAAAGCTTCAGAAACCTCAGATAAAACAGTGCGAAATAATTTTCTTTCTGTTATCTGAGGTTTCTTTTATAATTTCTGTTGTTCTATAGTTTTTATCACCTGTTATCTTGCAGTAAGAAGCAATGCCGTATCCTTTGTCTCAGAAGATATGATTCCGATCATATCTCCATCCTTTAAAGTAATCTTACATTCTTCCCCATCATTTACAGTCATGTTACCAGTTTCGCCGTCATCTCCAAGAATCATAAAGTTCACAAATCCATTCTCACAAGAGGCAGCATACTGTCCCGGCAGAATATCATCCCAATCATCATTTCCAACTGACAGGGCATCCCCTGGCCTCAGTATATAAGAAGCAGAAGAACCAAAGCTTGTCCCCAGTTCCTGTTCAATAACCGGAAGAATCTCATCCTGGAACACCTCCCGGATTTCCGGTACACCCATGCAAATAACAGCCAACATGATCAGCCATCCCAGAAGAGAACCCTTTTTCTTTTTCTTGTAATTCTTTCCTGTTACTGCCGTACTCTGCTTATTATTCTTTCCTGCCACAGCCGTACTTTGCTTATTGTTCTTTCCTGTTACTGCCGTACTTTGCTTATTATTCTTTCCTGCCATTGCTGCTCCAGGTTTCCTGTCCCCAAGCGGGATTTCCTCCTGGCGCATAATTGCCCGTGCCTTACCGGTAGCATGGCTATAATGATCACTTCTGCTCTCATTCAAATGATATAAAATCTCGTCATTCCTATATGGCATTCCACATAACTTACATCTGCCATTCACAACAGGTCCGTCACAAACCTGACACCTCTTTTTCCCCATAAACACCCTCCCGATTCTGCAATCCTTTGTTATTTATTGTAACTTTTTTATATATTTCTTGCAAGACAAAAATCTTCAAGGACACATCTTTCTACACCACCCCAGGTATAGTAATAATTGCCAACTGGGAAATTTCCTGTTATAATAAACCGAGATTAGCAAAATCAACAAGGAGGATTCCCATGGAACAACTGAAAATTCCTATGGGCTATCATGCAGATCTTAATCTTCATGATACTCAGGTAGCAATTAAAACTGTTAAAGACTTTTTCCAGCAGACACTTGCACAGAAGCTGAATCTTCTGCGTGTCTCCGCACCTATATTTGTAGACCCAAGTTCCGGCCTCAATGATAATCTGAACGGAGTGGAGCGTCCTGTAAGCTTTGACATTAAGGGCATGGAAGGCAATGCCGAGATCGTACACTCCCTTGCTAAATGGAAGCGATATGCCCTGAAGAAATACGGCTTCTCCGCAGGAGAAGGCTTATACACCGATATGGTTGCCATCCGCCGTGATGAGGATGTTGACAATATCCACTCCATCTATGTAGACCAGTGGGACTGGGAGAAGATCATCACCAAAGAAGAGAGAAATGTAGAAACTCTCATCAACACTGTCCGTGCTATCTACAGCGTACTCCGCAAGACAGAGAAATACATGGCAGTCCAGTATGACTACATAGAAGAAATTCTTCCAAGAGAAATCGCATTTGTATCCACAGAAGAGCTTGTAGATATGTATCCGGATCTTACTCCGAAAGAAAGAGAATACAAGATTGTTAAGGAAAAAGGCGCTGTTTTCCTTATGCAGGTAGGTAAGAAATTAACTAACGGTGAGCGCCATGACGGACGTGCCCCGGACTATGATGACTGGGAATTAAATGGTGATATCCTGGTATACTATCCTGTACTGGATATTGCCCTTGAGCTCTCTTCCATGGGTATCCGCGTAGACGAAACAGCACTTGACAAACAGCTTACAGAGGCAGGCTGCGATGACCGCAGAGAACTTCCATTCCAGAAGGCTATTCTGAACAAGGAGCTTCCATATACCATCGGTGGCGGTATCGGACAGTCCCGTATCTGTATGTTCTTCCTGCGCAAGGCTCATATTGGAGAAGTACATGTTTCCCTGTGGCCGGAGAAAATGCAGGAGGAAGCTGCTAAGGGCGGTATTCCGCTTCTGTAAAGTAGAAACGAGGGATTAAATTGAATATACTTTTTTTCTTAACACCTAAGAGTGACATTGCCTACATTTTCGAAAATGAAACCTTAAGACAGACTCTCGAGAAAATGGAGCACAGGAAATTTTCCTGTATTCCTATTCTGAGCCCTGATGGAAAATATGTTGGCACGATCTCTGAGGGTGACCTGCTCTGGGGAATGAAGAATCTGAACATTACAGATGTTAAGGCCGCCGAGGAAGTCCCGGTTATGGCAATCTCCCGAAGAGCAACCTACAAGCCGGTTCATGTTGACTGCGATATGGAGGATCTCCTGGACCGCGCTATCAATCAGAACTTTGTACCGGTTATTGACGATCAGGATCATTTTATCGGTATTGTAACAAGGAAAGAAATCATCAAATATTGTTATAAAGAAATGCAGAAAAACGCATAAAAAAGCCGGGCATCCACTGCCCGGTTTTTTTTATGCAGTTAAAGAACCTTCGATAAAAATTCTTTCAAGCGAGGATTCTTTGGATTTTCAAAAAATTCCTTAGGCGTATTTTCTTCCTGAATTTTGCCCTCATCAATAAATAACACCCTTGTTGCAACTTCTCTTGCAAATCCCATTTCATGAGTAACTACAACCATGGTCATACCACTCTTTGCAAGCTCGTTCATAAGCTCCAGAACCTCACCTACCATCTCTGGATCCAGTGCAGAGGTAGGCTCATCAAAAAGCATAACATCCGGATTCATAGCCAGAGATCTTGCAATGGCAATACGCTGCTTCTGTCCGCCGGAAAGCATATCCGGATACGCATTTGCCTTATCCGGAAGGCCAACACGGGCAAGAAGTTCATCTGCACGCTTAGATGCCTCTTCCTTCGTCATCAGCTTCAAGGCAACCGGTGCCAGCATAATGTTCTCTTTTACGGTCTTATGAGGAAACAGGTTAAACTGCTGGAAAACCATTCCGATTTTCTGTCTGTGAAGGTTTATGTCAACCTTGGAATCTGTAATATCCGTTCCTTCGAACAGAATCTTACCACCAGTAGGTTCTTCCAGAAGATTCAGAGAACGAAGAAATGTAGATTTACCGGAACCGGAAGGTCCGATAATGGCAACAACCTCCCCCTGATAAATATCTGTAGAAATTCCATCCAGTACCTGATTGGCCCCAAACGATTTTTTCAGATCCTGAACCTGGATCAAAACTTTATTTTTATCAACGCTCACTGGTTCTCAGTCTCCTCTCCAGTTTATTCATAAAGAAGGTCAGTATCATAACAACGATCAGGTAAATTGCTGCAGCTGCCAAAAGAGGCATAAATGCATTATATGTACGACTCTGGATCAGCATTGCTCCCCTGGTCAGATCCATCATTCCAATATAACCGATAATGGAAGTCTCCTTGATCAGCACAATAAACTCATTTACCAGTGCAGGAAGTACATTCTTAAATGCCTGTGGAATAATGATCAGCCGCATAGTCTGGGTAAAATTAAGCCCAAGGCTTCGGCCAGCCTCTGTCTGCCCCTGGTCGATAGACATGATTCCGGAACGGACGATCTCAGCAACATAGGCACCTGAGTTAATACCAAAAGCCAGACTACCTACCAGAATCTCATTGACGCTTACAGAACCAAACACAACAAAGTTCATGATCAACAGCTGAATTACTGTAGGTGTTCCACGGATCACAGTCAGGTAAACCCGACAGATAGCATTTGCGACCTTGAAATTTCCGGATTTATCATGGGAAGAACGGATGATTGCCACGAGAAAACCGATACAAATACCAATTATCAAAGCGAAAACTGTAATGATCATCGTATTCTTCAGACCATCCAGCAGCCACATAAATTTGTTGTCTTTTATAAAATTAATATAAAAATCGTGTCCAAATTTTTCAAACATATTTCTTTCCTTTTATCCAATCCTGATAATGCCAAATAATTATCATACCTTATTATACAAGCAAAAGCTGCCCAGGTTTCTGAATTCTCAGCCCTGTAAAGCAGCTTTTGAGAGTGTGTCTGGCAACTTATATCATAAGTCTTCTATCAGTCAGCCTTTACAATGATAACCTGGCTTGCATTTGCATATGTATCTGTGAAATCAACGCTTTCCAGACGATCCTCTGTGATAGTCATTCCGGCTGCACCAAAGTCTGCCTTACCAGACTGTACAGCAGCAAGGATTGCATCAAACTCCATATCATCAACTTCAAGCTCATAACCAAGCTTATCGCAGATTGCCTGGGCAATATCAACATCAATACCAATAACGTTATCACCATCATGATACTCATATGGTTCAAACTCAGCATTTGTAGCCATTACAAGAGTACCGTTAGAGCGATCTACATCCTCCGGAGACTCATATGGTGTTTCACCAATGTTATCACCAATATAGTTATTCATGATATCATCAACAGTTCCATCCTCTTTCAGTTCCTTTAAAGCACCATTGATTTTATCAAGAAGCTCATCATTTCCCTTCTTAAGGCAGATCGCATACTCTTCTTCAACGAATGGCTCGTCTAAAATCTTCAGTCCGTCCGCATTCTCGACAAACTTCTGAGCCGGCTGGGAATCAATGATCACACAGTCAATCTGACCAGCCATAAGTGCCTGGATAGCTTCGCTTCCCTTGCTGAAACGCTTAACAGTTGCTCCATCCTTCTCATATTCCGTTGCATCAATATCACCGGTTGTACCAAGCTGTACACCGATTGTTGCATTCTTAAGATCATCCTTTGACTCAACAGTTGCAGC
>CAKRRG010000010.1 GCA_934394545.1 uncultured Blautia sp. | reverse complement strand
CGCATTTGCTCCTTTTAAAATATGTGTATAATTTGAATGAGTATACTCATCCGGTAAATCTGTTCCAATATAAACTGTATCATTGCTATCATCAATTGTGTAGATATCTCCTACATATTGTTTTAGATATTTTCAACATTCTCCCAATTTACAGATCTTTTCCCTTTGAATATGATGTCATGAATAAATACCGTTTTCTTTCCATTTTATAAAATAGAAAAGACAGGTCCGAAATCCTTATTTTTCAAGGTTTTTCGTCCTGTCATTAATATAACATGTGCTCCTGTTGCAGAAATCAAGAGTGCTCTTTTCTCTCCTGATTCAACAATTTTTCGCAGATTAGTAATGAATTTCACCTGGAATATTTCTTTTTCAGTATCTGAAGCAATGGAGTGATACCTCTCATAGTAATAAAAGCTACACTAACCTAAAAACTTTTCTATTATATCCCAATAAACTTCCATCGTCTCATCCCCGCCACAATATATCTCATGCTTCGTCCCGGGCATGTAAACATACTCGCAGGGGACAGCACCATGTTTTTTGATTTTCGCTGCGAATTTCTGAAGTGCGCGGACGGATACGAAATCGTCTTTTTCGGCCTGGAAAATGAGCAGAGGGGACTGGAGATTTTTCCAGCCACGGTATCTCAAATACCAGCTCATTTTTATGGATGCTTTCAGCCAGCCATAGGATGGTGCACAGGTCTGGAGAAATTGTTTTTCTTTTCGCAGGTCGTTGTACCATATAAATTTAGGTTCGGAGGTGCCGGCGCTGGTTTGGAAGGTGTCGGTTCCGTCGTAGGGTTTCTGGCCTAAGACATAGGACTCTTCTTTTCCGAGAAGACATTCTGCATGGGCGATCAGTACGGTCAATGGCCAGGGCACGCCTCCGGTGAGCGGTTTAATCATAGGCGAGCTTAATATCACTTTATGAAAAAGAGTGGGTTCCCAGGCTGCGGCAATTGCGCCGATTGCACCGCCCATGGAGTGGGAAAAAAGGTTCAGGGGAAGCTCCGGGTATGCCCTTTTGATTTTGTGGCATACTTTCAAAAAATCCCTTACATACCGCTTCCAGATATCAATATATACCAATGAGGAATCTGCTGTCAGGCGGTAGCTTTGGCCGTGTCCCATATGTTCTGGCATGTATACGTGATAGCCAGCCTGTAAAAAATAGTAAATCAACTCCTCATATTTTGGCGCACCTTCTGTGAAGCCATGGCTGATTACAACCACCCCTTTTGGATTATCTGCCAGATAACGCTTCACATGAATTTTTCCTGTAATTCCATTTTTCCCGTGGTAAATGTCTTCTGCTCCTGGAATGTACCCATCCCTGCAATGAGCCTTTAAATAAGGTTCCACCTCATTTTTCATAGTATCTGAGTATTCGTTTTCCTGTATTATTTTCATTCCAAAACTCCTATTAACACTCTGCTACTTTCCCCCAATAATCCCATTGATCTTCTTCTCATTATAAAACACCAGAATAATTCCGCCCACCATACAGAACATCGCTGCGCCAAAGGCTGCGATTCTATAACCAGTTCCGTCTCCTGTTCCGATGGTAGAAACAGCTGTAAAGATCAGCATGGAAAGACTCTGACCCAGTTTGAATGCAAAGGTTCTTGCTGCATAAAACATTCCTTCCCGATTGCTTTCGGATGTGATGGAATCACTCTGGGCGATATCTGCCACAACCGCCTGGGGCAAAATTCCGAAAATTGCCATCGGCAGCGCTGCCACCACCGTCAGGATCAGTCCCTGTACGGTTTCCGGAATAAAACTCATTTTTCCCATAAATCCGGTATAGAAATAAGCAAGGCTGAAGACAGCGAATGCAAACAGGATCATCTTTTTCTTGCCCAGCTTCGGGGTAAGCTTATTTACCGGAATGTAAAATACCAAAGACAATGCTGTCATCCCCACAAAATACAGAGTTGTCATTGTCTCCGGCAGCTTCAGAAGACTGGTTACGAAAAAAGGCAGACCAGTTTGAAACATGGTAAGGGCAATCCAATAAAAAATATCGGAGCCTACAAATTTACAAAATTCTCTGTTCTTAAACGTAGCAGTCAAGGAGCGAAAAGCAGACTCTTTTGCCGGAACTGTGTCCACGTAATCCTTTTCCCGAATGCAAAATACAGGTACCAGCATGCAGATAAATGCCACCACAGCCATCAGCGTGAAGGTGACGCGAATGGCGCCAACACGTCCAAATGCCGGGATAAATGTGCCCCAGATAGTTGGTGCCAGGTATGCAACTGCAGTTCCTGCAATGAATGTAAAGGAAATCACCGTAGAAATGTTAAGCCGCTCCTGCTGGGTATGTCCCAGCTCCGGAATCAAGGCATTATACGGTGTGCAATAAGCTGTAATGGAAAGGTAATAGGCCAGAACCATCACCAGCAAAAACGCTGCATTGAGCCAGCTTTTCTCATTGATCGGGGACCAGAACACCAGCACTGTGGAAAGTGCCAGAGGCAGGGACACCCATTTCAGGAATGGAATTCGCCGTCCTTCTTTGGATGTACACCGGTCTGACCAGGACGCAATCATAGGATCTGTGAAAGCATCAAAAATTCTTCCGAAGGCTGTGATTCCCCCGATAATGGTGAAAATGCCAAGCACCACCAGTCCCTGGGGAATAAATACGGTCTGCCCCTGGCTGATGGCGGTTTCATCTGGCTGATAGAAATACACAAGCCAGTTTGAAATGATTCCAGACAACATTGCCCATCCAAACTGGCCTGCAGCAAACTGCCAGATTTTTGCTGTTGTAAGTTTCTTCATCACGCACTTACCTCCTGCTTCTTTATATAATGATAGTATCATTTTTGTGCCCGCTTCATAATATACGAATCATTACTATTGCACAATTTTCACAGAAAAGGTCAAAAATCCTCTTGCAAGCTCGCTTGCAAGAGGATTTTGGGTCTCTTGACCCGCCAAAACATTCGTAATATTTTCGCCCATATATTTTTATAAGCATCGTATCGATCTTTATTTCCACGCCTTCCAGATATTATAGAATCTGATCCAGATTTTCCAGAATCACATCTGCACTGATCGGTTTTGCTATATGACCGTTCATACCAGCTTTGATTGCCTTTTTGCGGTCTTCCTCAAAAGCATTTGCAGTCATTGCGATGATTGGTATATTCGCACATTTCTGATCATTCAGCGTACGAATCTCCCGGGTTGCAGTATACCCATCCATCTTCGGCATCTGTATATCCATGAAGATCAGATCATATTTTCTGCCTGCTGCAGATGACATGATATTCACAGCATCCATACCATCCTCCGCAATATCCACGTCCAGACCAAGTTCCTCCACGATTGCTGTTGCAATTTCACGGTTCAGTTCATTGTCCTCTACAAGAAGGACTTTCTTTCCTTCATAGCTCTTCTGGCTTTCTGCGGAGATTTTCTGCTTCTCATTTTTAAGAAATTCTCTTTGCTTCGGAACAGATTCCTGTTTCACTTTTTCTCCTGCTATTTCACATTCAAGCATAACCGTAAATTTCGTTCCTTTTCCAGCCTCACTTTCAACCAGGATCGTACCGCCCATCATATCCACAATATTTTTAGTGATTGCCATTCCCAGACCGGTTCCTCCGATTCCATTCTCTGTAACAGTATGTTCTCTTGAAAAAGAATCAAACACATGCTCCCGAAACTCCGGTGACATTCCACTTCCATTATCCTTCACCGTAAAGATCACTATTGTAAATCCAATGATTGCATTCATCGGCGTACGAATATCATGAGACATATTATTCAGAAACGCTGTTTTTGCCTTATTCGCATGTTCCGCAGCTGCAAGTGCACTTCTCAGATTCTTATCCTGCTCTATTTCACGTTCTTTTTCCTCTGTCGCATCACGATTTGCAACCAGAACTGTACACAGTTTCCCATCTTTGTCATATCCCTGTGGCACAATGATCATTGTCAGCCATCTTTCATCCACTGTCTGAGCTGTAAAACTTAACGTCTCACGTTCTTCCAGACGCTTTGCCACCGTGCTTATATTGATAAATTCCCGATATGCCTCCTGAAATGGCTCTGAAATAACCTGCCTGATCAGTTCGTCCTGATGTGCTCTGGAAAGCATGTCCCCTTCCTGATCCGGCTTCATATTCCTTGAAGATTTTACAATTTCGATTTCCTCGGTTTTTAGATTCACAAGAGAAATGGAGGAATATGCATGGCCCAGTGCATTGATCACACGAAGTCTTTTCTGGTCCCGAAGGATACTCCTTTTTTCTGTTCTGTTCCTGCTCACCAGATAAATCAAGAAAAGAAGCAGTGCAAGCAGCACATAGATCACACTTACTGTATTTCGTGTAAGGTACACCTGGCGTGCCGGAAAAAAGATATATGCATCATAGTCTTTGATTTTCTCCTGACACCCATACCAATTTCCGTTCTTTGAATGAAGACAGACAATTCCATTCACATCTGCCTTAAATTCATTTTCATACTGGCTCTTTGAGTCTTCTATAGAGAGTGCGGCCAGATTCTGTTTGTTTGTACTGACGATTTTGTCATCGTCACAGATGACAACACTTCCATTCATCTCCAAAGGAAAATCCGAAAATAACGATGCCATCGTCAGATCTCCGTTAAGCTCATTTACTTCCTCTTTCTGCGCATACGCGATCAGAATTCCTGCTGTATCCTGCCTTGCCACTGCAGCAAAATCGTAGATTTTTCCATCATTTCTCAGCCTGGTCGTATAAGTCTTTTCCGGATGGTCTGCAATATCACGTACATACTCACTTTCGATCAGTTTCTGCCACAACGGCATAGTATCTCCATCTTCTGCACTCTGTACTATCACTTTCAGCTTCTGATCCAGTACAAGGATTCCTGTCAGGCGCTGTTCTCTGGCGTATTCATCCAACATTTCTGCACTGAGAGTTCCTTCCTGTGCTATGACCCTGCTTAATTCTATAGTTTTGTCCATAAGACGCACCAGACTCTTCACCTGATCATTGGTATTGTAAGTCTCATACCTTTCAATCCGGTTTTTTACAAAGTCAAACGTCTCATTCAGTGTATTGTTCAGCTTTTTGTCATCTTTTGTAACGATTTCTCCTGTAATACCCTCATCCTGCATCTCTTTGAGGGTTTCTGTAAGATCCGCTGCAACTTTCTCATGGGTTCCTTTTTGAAAAGCGACTCCAACTTCTGATGTATAAGGACTTTCCTTCAACATACGGTAAGCGCCCCCGCTGTCCTGAACCAGGCTGCTCAGCATTGCCTCATGTCCTGCAATTGCATCTACATAATTTTTTCTAAGTGCCGCATAAAGCTCATTTGTTGTCGAAAAGCAGTTGACCTGCTCCATTTGAGGAAGATCCGATTCAATCTTATGAAAGTTCCACATCAATCCCTTTATATTCCCCATCACTTGTCTGATAGCTGTAAGGTTCAAAACAATCTATTCCGACGACAATCTCTGGCAATCCACTATCCCCAGCTTTGTCTTTCTTTCCTCCACAGCCTCCAAAAATAAGGCTTCCTGCCAGAAAAAATGCCATAACACAAATTACTATTCCATGACTATGGGAGTTATTCTTTCGATTTTTTCTCATATCCGGTTTCTTTCCATTTATCACTGTTCAGTAACCTGCGTTTCCTGCGGATTGCTTATGATCTTGCCAGATTGTTTTGCAACGTACTGATCAATTCCTCTATAACAATTGGCTTGGATAAGAATCCATTCATACCGCATTCCAGTGCTTTCTTTCTGTCTTCGTCAAAAGCATTGGCCGTCATTGCAAGGATGGTAACTCCTGCCAGTACCGGATCCGTAAGGGCACGGATCTGCTTCGTGGCCTCATATCCATTCATTACCGGCATCTGCACATCCATCAGCACCAGATCATAACTGCCCGGTTTCGAATTCTTAACCTTCTCCACTGCCTCTGCCCCGTTTTCTGCAGTATCAACCAGAAATCCATATTCATTAAGGATTTCCACCGCAATTTCACTGTTCAGTTCATTGTCTTCCACAAGCAATATACATTTGCCTCTGAAATCTGAGCCAGCCGTCGGAAGAACGGGATTCTCCTGCTCCGACTGATTCTGGCCGATGGCAGCCATCAGGGTATCTCTGATATCGGACATAAACAGAGGTTTGGCACAAAATGCAGTTACCCCTGCTGCCTTGGCTTCTGCTTCGATATCTGACCAGTCATAAGCAGTCAGGATAATGATCGGTGTATCATCACCAAGGCTGCGGATCTGTCGGGTAACTTCAATACCATTCATATCCGGAAGACGCCAGTCGATGATATAAGCATGGAAGGCATCCCCCAGTTCCATGGACTGCCGTGCACGGAGAACAGCCTCTTTGCCCGAAAGTGTCCATTCCGAACGCATTCCAACCTTTACGAGCATCTTTGTCACACTGTCACAGGTATTAAAATCATCGTCTACAACCAATGCCTTAAGACCTTCCAGCTCTGCGATCTTCTCTATACGGTGGTTCTCAGGCTGAATCCGAAATGGCAGACGAACGATAAATTCAGTGCCTTTTCCCTGTTCTGTCCGAACCTCAATGGTTCCTCCCATCATATCCACGATATTCTTGGTAATGGCCATGCCAAGCCCTGTACCCTGGGTTCTGCTCACAGTGGAAGTCCGCTCCCGCTCAAAAGGAGAAAAGATTTTCTGTACAAATTCCGGACTCATACCGATTCCACTATCCTTTACCCGGATCTCGTACAGTTCACTGCCTCTTTGGATCCCTGGGTACTGTTTCAGACGGACAGAAACGGTTCCGCCTGCAGGGGTAAACTTAACTGCATTGGACAAAAGATTCAGCAGCACCTGATTCAGTCGTGTCTTGTCACAATAGACATCCTCATTTGTCACATCCATGGCATCCATATAAAGCTCCAGCTGTTTCGCATGGATCTGCCCGCTGATGATGGTTTTCAGATCATGAAGCACATCTGACAAACTGACCTCTGTTTCTTCCAGATGGATCTTTCCACTCTCAATCCGGCTCATATCCAGGATATCATTGATCAGTGAGAGCAGATGGTTACTGGAGGAAAGGATCTTGCCCAGATAATCCCGGACCTTTTTCTGATTATCAATATTACTTACCGCAAGTGTGGTAAAACCGATGATCGCATTCATTGGTGTCCGGATATCATGAGACATATTGGAAAGAAAAGTGCTCTTTGCCCTGTTTGCAGTTTCCGCCGCACGTACTGCCTCAGAAAGCGCCTGGTTCATTCTCCCCTGAATGCAGTTTTCCCAAAACACAAATATCTTTACGAATCTGTTCTACGGTAATGCCCAACAGCTTTTCCGCATTCGGGCTGACGTAATCTGCCCTATATGTGTTTGCATCTATCATCAGAAATACGTCATCCACATTCATTGACAGCTTTTGAAACAGCTCGTCTCTGTACAGAATCTCCGTATCCTTTCTCCTAAGGCTTGTCCTGCTTTTTTGAATAATAAGGCTGATAAAAAATGCAGCAATACAGAACACGACCACACCAACAAGAAGCATTGTACTACTCTGCAGGCTGTTCATACTGGCATTGACAATATCCGCCTGCACAAGACCCAGAAGTATGGTGCATATTTATCATACAGGCTTGTACTCCATAAATACACTGTGATGAAGTGATGCGACTGTTACCGTCGCCAAAAGTCCAGCAAGTATCTTATTCCGTTTTTTCTTTTTCATTAGGACTCCCTCTGAAATTGTGTTTCACCAGTTTATAAATCATCTTTACCAATAGTTTCCCATCAACAGGCTTTGCTATATGTTCATCCATTCCTGCTTCTTTTGCCCTCAGTCTGTCCTCCGTAAATGCATTTGCCGTCATTGCAATGACCGGAACCACCTTTGCATCCTCTCTGTCCATGGAGCGGATCGTCTTTGCTGCTTCGTATCCATTCATAACCGGCATCATGATATCCATAAGAATGACATCAAATTTTCCAGGTCTGCTTTTCCTGAATATCTCCACAGCTTCCTGTCCATTCCAAGCTTTTGTCACGACAGCACCTTCGTTCTGAAGCATAAATTCAGCAATTTCCATATTCAGCTCATTGTCTTCTACCAGAAGAATATGCAGTCCCTTTACAGATTTTTCTGATACATCTTCCTGCTCTTCACGTTTATCCCCATCCGGATCTATTTTAAATGGAATCCGGATCACAAATGTAGTCCCTGCACCTTCTTTACTTTCAAAGGTAATGGTTCCACCCATTTTCTCAACCAGCTTCTTTGTAATCGGCATTCCCAGTCCTGTTCCGGCAAATTTTGTACGGCTTCCGGCATATTCCTGTGCAAATGGTTCAAAAATCTGTTTCTGAAATGCTTCCGTCATTCCGATTCCGGTATCCCGGCAGACAAATTCCATCGTCATCATTTCTGACTGTTCTGCTGTAATTTCCAGACAACTGATATAAATACATCCATTTTCTTTGTTATATTTCACCGCATTGGACAGGATATTCATCAAAATCCGTTTCACATGCCCCGGACTTCCCATTAGATTCCGGTGTATGATTTCTTTTTCTTCCCACAGAATCCGGATATTCTGCTCTGTGGCCATCTGATTGATCACAACAAGCACTTCCTCAAAAATGCAGCTCAGATTAAATGGAATCTCTTCCAGTACCACTTCTCCTGACTCCAATTTACTCATATCCAGAACATCATTTAGCATTTCCAGTAACAGATGAGAAGCTGCTTTGACTTTTACCCTGTATTCTGTCTGTTTCTTTATATTGTCCGCATAATGGTCAGCCATATCGACCATGCCACAGATTCCATTGATCGGTGTCCGGATATCATGACTCATCCTCTGGAGAAATTCCGTTTTTGCCCGATTGGCGGCTTCCGCCTTTTGGGCTGCTATCAGAAGTTCTGCTTTATATTTTTCCTCTTTTTCCAACTCCTGTTTCTGGTGTTCCAGATTGGTTCTGTATCCCCAGAACCAGAATATACCGAATATCAGAAAATAAAGAAAAATAACGCTTAGCACACTTAATGGAAGGTTATGGAAGACTTCCGTATCCGGAAGGTACGCATAAATATAATAATCCCGCTGCTTCAGCATAATTCCGTAACATCCGGTTCCTTCATTTTTCAAATGATAAATGTGCTGACTGTCTGTATGCCTCTTCATTGCCTGAACAACTTCGTTGTCAGCCGTATTCTGCCCCAACAAGCTCTCATCATTACTGGCAACAACGATTCCCTCGTCTGCAACAATAATCGTTCCATCTTTCTGAGTACTATAGCCATTTAAAAGCCCCTGTATCGTCAGTGTATAGTTTCTGGCAAATTCAGGAGATGTGTAATAGTAGATTGCCACGATACCCGGTGCATCTTTTCTGGCACAGGCTGCAATATCGATATGTGCCCCATCTTCCCTGGTAAACCGTTCCGAATAGCTTCTTTCTTCATGTCCGGCAAAATCCATGATAATATCTTTTTGCAGATACTCCGTAATCTCATTTGCCAGAGATTCATCCGTACTGTATTCACAATCCATCTTTCCTTCTGTATCCAGTACAATGATACCATCCACCCAGAGAGTCTGCAGGTTTTGTTTCAGGAACTCCTGGCTTAGCTGACCGCCGTTTTCTATTTCCATGTCGATATTCGTACTCATCTGTCTGGCGCTTTCAATGGCACGGAGGAGACTTTTTGATTCCGAAGATTCATTATAATGGGTGTAGGTGGAGCACTGCACTTTCACATAGTTTACAATCTCCACCATTCTTTTCTCTGCTTCTGCTTTTTCTGCGTGGAAGAAATAAAACAGAGAGACTACAGCCACACAGATTCCAAACAGACCTCCGAGTATCTGGATTCGTTTTTCTTTTTTACTTCTCTTAATATCCAAGATCATCCACCTCCAGATACTTTTCCGGATCATCCAGATATTTTTCAATGATTTTCATGGATGTGCCATCCTGATGCATCTCTTTCAATGTCTGATTCATCTGTTCACAGATTCCTCTGTCATCCTCCTTTGCAAAAGCAACTCCTATTCCGGTGATCATTAGAGGTTCTTCCAGGATACGGAAGCTTGCATCATAATCCTTCATATACTGGACAATCGATTCCTCATGCGCGGCAACTGCATCTACATATCCTTTTCCCAGAAAGGTATAGAGCAGTTCCCGGTGTGCAAGACTGATCAGATTTCCCAGTTTGGGGATTCTCTTATCCGTCCGGTTCAGAAAGATGCCTTCCGGTTTGGTCGTGGACTGGACTGCCAGATTCTTTCCCTCCAGGTCACTCAGCTTATAAATATCACTGCTCTCATTTACAGCAACCACCTGACGGCTTGCTATGTACGGTCCGGCCCAGCGGTAATCGTCAAGGCGTCCTTCCATGGAAAAACAGCCCATGATACAATCAATCTCCCCACTCTCCACCAGTTCTTTTTTCTTCTCCCAGTTGATCTGGACAACGTCCACCTGATATCCCATTCTATTGAAAGCTTCTGTCGCCAATTCTACATCAATTCCTGTGGGGATTCCATCTTCATTCAGATAATTGTAGGGTGGATAACTGTCACTTCCAAGCGTGATGACCGGTTTTTTCGTTTCTTTTTTACTGACGTCTGTATTTCCGCATCCTGCAAGGGAAATCGCTAAAATTCCCGCAAGCAGAATGCCTGCAATCACTTTTTTTTCTTTCATTTTCTTTCTATCCTTACTGTTCAATTGATTCACAACATCTTCATGGGATAAAATTTTGCCCACAATATTTTTATTATAGCATTACATATTTTCAGACGTCTACAATTTTCTGTGTTAAAGCAGAAAATTATAAACCTCTTATTGCACCTTTTGACACTAGATGCAATAAGAGGCTCATGTTCATCAAAAATTCGTAATCTTTTTCTATTCGCATTCCACAGCCACTTTGATCACGCCATCTCTCTTATTTTCAAAGAGATCATACGCTTCCTCAATTCTGCAAAGTGGATAGGTATGTGTGAGCAAAGGCTCTGTATCGAGTCTGCCTTCTGCAATCAGCTTCAGTGTTTCCTCGCAGTGACAGCCATCCACTCCACCGGTTTTGAATGTCAGATTTTTGCCATACATATCTGGAAGAGGAAGTGTCTGGGCTTTCTCATAAAGTGCCACCACAGTTACAATCGCATTTGGTCTTGCACATTCCCATGCCAGACGAAATGTCGAGTCCGCTCCTGCGACCTCAAGAACTACATCTGCTCCTCCATGCTCACTGTTAGCCAACGTAAACTCCTTGCATTCTTCCGGTGATACAGTGAGAACCTCCGGATAATGATCCTTAATAAAGCTAATACGTTTTTCATCTTTCTCGCACATAATGATCCGCTTCGGTTTCTTCAGCATTACACAAAGTAACGTGCAGATTCCGGTAGGACCGGCTCCAATGATCAGCACCGTATCCTCCTCTGTGATCTCTGAAATATGTGCCGCCCAATAACCGGTAGCAAGAACATCTCCTACCAGCAAAGCCTGTCTGTCCGTAACTTTATCCGGAATTTTGTTAAGTCCCTGATCTGCAAAAGGTACCCGTACATACTCTGCCTGACCGCCGTCTATGCGACAGCCAAGAGCCCAGCCACCATTTTTATCTGTGCAATTATTAACATAACCTTTTTTACAGAAAAAACATTCCCCACAGAAAGTTTCCACGTTTACCGTTACTCTGTCTCCCGGTTTCACATTTGTTACACCACTTCCAACTTTTTCTACAATTCCTACCATCTCATGACCAACTGTTATCCCCGGAACTGCGCGCGGAACGCTTCCGTGTTTAATATGCAGGTCACTGGAACAAATACTGGCAAGCGTGACCTTTACAATAGCATCCCTGTCACCTATAAGCACAGGCTTAGGCTTTTCCATTAATTCAAATTTTCCTTTTGAAACATATGTATATGTCTGCATTTTTACCTCATTCCCTTCTGAAAGTTTATTCTTAAGCATGGCTCATTCATGACTGCCATCCGGAACTTTCATAGTAAATATAAAAACAAGTGAACTAAGCAGCAGCATGTAAGGATACAGCAGCATTGGAAGTATATCAAATGCACTGACTACTTCTCCTAAACTGGCTGCTGCAGAAACAGCAACCAGCATTTGCGCTCCGTATGGCAAAATTCCCTGAAAAATACAGGAGAACGTATCCAGGATAGATGCGGCTTTTCTGGCACTGATACCGTAATCCTTTGACATTTCTTTTGCAATCGGATTCGCCATAACGATCGCAACTGTATTATTGGCAGTTGCTATATCCATTAAGCCAACTAACAGTCCCATTCCCAGAAGTCCGCCTTTTTTTCCTTTAAACACTTTCTTTATCCAGTATAATAAAGCAGAAAATCCACCGTACTCCTTGATCAGGGCACAGATTGCAGCTACCAGGATCGCAACCATACTGGTTTCAAACATCCCGGCAGCACCGGTTCCCATATTTCCGATCAGGTCTGTGGGTGCTATCATTCCTGTTGCGATCATAATCACTGAGCCACTTAGAATACCTGTGATCAGTACGAAAAATACATTAAATCCGATGATTCCACCTATAAGAACCAGAATATAAGGAATGGTCTGTATTAAATCATATTTTTCTTTGATGAATCCACCATTATAATTTTTAACAGACAAAACCAACAGGATAATGATGCTGGCAATGGCAGCTGGCAGTGCAATAAAGAAATTCTCCTTAAATTTATCTTTCATCTCACAGCCTTGTCCATTACATGCGGCAATGGTTGTATCTGATATAAATGACAGATTATCTCCAAACATAGCACCGCTCATAACGGACCCTATACAAACCGGCAATGCAAATCCGGATGCTCTTGCTACTGCAACTCCAATTGGAACGATCAGAGTAATTGTTCCTACAGAGGTACCCATTGCAAGAGAAACAAAACAGCTGACCACAAAAAGCACAACAACTGCAAACTGAGGCGGAACCAGTGACAAAATAAAATATGCAACACTGTTTGCAGATGTTCTTCCGACTATACCTACAAAAATACCTGACAGCATAAAAATTATGATCATTGTAATAATGTTCGGATCACTGATCCCCATCCCCATAACTTCCAGCTTATCATTCAATTTAAGCTCGCGGTTCTGTATACAGGCAACAAGTAGTGCAACCAGAAATATTACAACAACAGGAATTTTATAAAATCCCATCTCGATATCCAGGCCATACTCAAACAATATGCCAAGCCCCAGATACAAAACAACAAACACTACTATAGGAAGCAGTGCTTTTCCATTTCTTTTTTCATTTTTCCTCATCCTACACGTTTCTCCTTCTTCGTTATAATCCTAATAGTACCATTTTTGTGACTGCTTCACAATAGCAAGTCAGCTGGATATTTTGCATAAAAAGACCCGGCAGGCTTCTGCTTCTGAGCGCTCAAACTCAAACGCATGGAACCTGCCGGGATTTTTTATTTTCATCAGCCAAAAACTACAGCTTGCTGATAATCTGTCGTTTATATTCCAAAAACTCTTCTGACAATGCAAAATCCTCTGCCCTTGGCTTTTTCTCCCGGATCACGATTTCGTCTTTAATCGTTCCTGGAGTTCCATTCAGAATGTAAATCCTGTCGGACAAAAGAATGGCTTCGTCAATATCATGAGTGATAAACAAGGTGGACAGATCAATATGCTGCATAACCTCCAGATACCACTTATGCACGCTGGCCTTGGTCAGCGTATCTAATGCACTGAACGGCTCATCCAGAAGGGCAACTCCACTGGAACTTAAATAAGTACGAAGAAGAGCCGCGCGCTGACGCATACCGCCGGACAGCTGACTTGGATACTGATACTGGGTTCCTTCCAGCCCAAATTCTGCAAAAAGAGGATTAGCCTTTTCTCTGGCCTCCGCTTTCTTCATTCCCTTTAATACAAGGGGAAGGGCTACGTTATCGATTACTTTCTTGTGTGGAAGGAGAAGATCCTTCTGCAGCATGTAGCTAATGCTTCCAGGAGAAGATGTCACGTCCTGATCTTTCAGATAAACTTTTCCTTCATCTGGACTGATAATTCCGGAAAGCACATTAAATAATGTGGTTTTTCCTGAACCGCTGACTCCCAGAAGAGAAACCAACTCTCCCTGCTCCAGATGAATGGAAATGTCCTCCAAAACCCTTTTTTCACCGTATGTTTTTGAAATATGTTCTGCTCTTAAAATTATTTTACCTTGTGACATTCTTTATTCCTTTGCCAGTCTCTTACTGTGGCAGATAGTCGTTTGAAAATCCGATTCCTGTAAGGTCTTTCTCGCAAAGCTGGTTCTCATACAGCCATTTGTAGAATGCGTTCCATCTGTCAGCGTCAATTACGCCCCAGCTTTCTGCGTCGTCAATGTATTTTGTGGAAAGGAATTCCTGGCTCTTCTTTACCAGTTCCTCTGCGTCCTTCAGGGAACCTGTGTTATCACCGTCAATGAGTATTTGCGCTGCTTCATCCGGATTCTCAGCTGCATACTCATAGCCTTTTGCAGTTGCTTCCATAAATGCTTTCGCCTGATCCGGGTTCTCAGCAAGATAATCGTTGTTTGCAATGATAACTGGGGTGTAGTAGTCAAATACAGGATTGATATCAGAGAATGCAAAATAGTCGCAGTCTACACCTTCTACGTCAGCATTGATTCCGCCCCAGCCCTGGAATACCCAGATGGCATCTGTCTGATTAGCAGCAAGTGCTGCAGGCTCATCTGTAATGTCGTTCGGGATCAGGGTAACCTGGCTGAAATCTCCGCCGTCGCCGTTTACCACATTTTCCAGCATAGCAAGCTCGATTGGGGAATCCCATGTGGAATAGGTTTTTCCTGTAAGTCCGGCAGGTTTGTCGATTCCGTCACCTTTTCTGGAAAGGATTCCGGAGGTATTGTGCTGAATGATTCCTGCAACTGCTGTGATTCCAAGAGGCTCATCAAGTGCGAGGGAAGCAGCCATGGTATCCTGTGCCTCAATTGCAAACTGGGCCTGACCTGCTGCACACATAAGGGCTGCACCATTTTCCGGCGGCTGAACGATCTCCACATCAAGACCAGCTTCTTCGTAGTAGCCCTTTGCCTGTGCCACATAAAGTCCGGTGTGATTGGTGTTCGGTGTCCAGTCCAGGCAGAATGTGATTTTCTCCTGTGCACCATCTTCTGCGTATACACCTGTAGGAACTGCAAGCACCATAGCAGCTGCTGCAACCGGTGCGATTACTTTTTTCAGATTCTTATTCATGATTTTTCTCCTTTTCTACCTGCAGCCATGGCATTGTGAACCTGCTGATAATATTTACTGCAAAAAGGAGCAGCAGGCTGATGATCACAATAAAAATAATAACTGCAAACATTTTATCAAAGGCATATGCCTTTTTTACACGTGTCATATAAACACCAAGACCGTTAAAGCCACCCAGCCATTCAGATACAACCGCGCCTACAACTGCGTAGGAAGCAGAGATTTTCAGTCCTGAAAAAAACTGGGGCAAAGCACCTGGAAATTTCACATGGTAAAAAATCTGTCTGCGGCTTGCTCCCATTGCCTTCATCAGGCGAATGGCATCCGGGTCCACACTTTTATACCCATCCAGCAGTCCGATTGTAATGGGGAAAAAGGTGGTGATCACAACCAGAGTGATCTTCGGTGCCATTCCAAAGCCCATCCACAGCACCAGGATCGGTGCAATGGCAATGGTAGGAATAGTCTGTGTAATGATCATAATCGGGTAAAATGCCTGATCCATCACACGAAAACGATCCATCACAGTTGCAAATACAAATGCCAATGCGATACCAATAAGAAGTCCATAAAAAGACTCCAGCAAAGTGAATTTCGCATGGAAAAGTATGGTTGGCAGATCACCGAACAGGGCTTTTACCACTGCTACCGGAGAGGGAAGCATGTAGGAAGGAACAATTCCCGAAATGCTTACCAGTTCCCACCCAAGCAGAATTACGACCATGGCGATAAACGGTGGGATCTTACTGGTGATGTTTGGTAACTTTCTTTTCAATGGTAAGCACATCTCCTTCTGGTTTGTAAGAGATCTTCACATAGACGCTCATAGCCTTGCAACCTGCGCGCTCTGCTACATGCTGGCACTCTTTTACAATATCCATCAGCTGATCGTAGTCACCCTCAATTGTAGTCTCAAATGGTCCTACATAATAATTCAGACCGGTGGATCTGATGTAGGCAATTACCTCGTCTACAATGCGGATAACCTCTTCTTCATCCTGCACATTTGGCAGAACCTGAATTGCTACGCTTGCATTCATTTTATTTTCCTCCTGTTTTTAAGTCCGATATATAGGACTCTTTATTTTTTCAATCGAACAAGACCATTTAAATAAAAAAGAGCATCTGCCGTCCAGACAAATGCTCCTACTTACATCGTTCAACACTTCCTACACTGGCATGATCCAACAGGTTAAAAGGGTCTAAGGACTACCTTACTCTCAGCTTCTCAATTGAAACTCCCCTGGTCTTTATTCAGATTTCGTTGCTATTATAATACACCTTAATTCAAATTACAAGAAACAATTATTCCAAAAATCAAAAACTATTTTCCGCTTATATCTGTTCAAAGGCGGCCTGAATGCTGTCATAATGCAAGAATATTCCCTGGGAGGCAAGCTCTTTAATCTGCTCCAGGGAAGCAAACATGTATCCGTCCGTCTCCTCTTCCTGAAGCTGAAGGTCTTCCTCCTTTACATCCATCACAAAACGGTAAACATCTACAAAATAGTTGTCTCCCTCTCCCGGATTCTCTCTTTTATAAGTGAAAAGATAACCGCCCTGTGCACTGCTCACATCAAGTCCGGTCTCCTCTTTCACTTCACGAAGAACCGCCTCATAGGAAGATTCCCCTGCCTGGGCTGCGCCGCCGGAAACTTCCCACCAGCCTGGCGCCCATGCCTTTGTCATTACACGTTTGGTAATAAGAAAAGTCCCATCCGGTCTTGCCACTACTCCAAGCACGGTCAGATGATACTCTCCATCCTTTAAACACCAGTCATTGCGTTTCATCGTACGGCCGGTAGGTCTTTTATTAATATCATAGATGTCCCAAAATTCCATTTTTGTTGCTCCTGTTATATTATTTGCATATATTTTTATATATTTATCTTTTTTAGTGTATATTGTTATTTAAACCATTCGGTTATTTCAGTAATTCCTCAACCATCTCTCTGGTATACTCCACTCGCTCCACATGATTGACCTCAATCTGATATAGTGCATTAGCTGCAATATGCTCTGCTGCCTGCTCCAGATCACGAATACCGGAAGTCCCTGAATAACGTTCAATAATTGCATCCAGAGCACCATCTGTAATTATACACTCATCCTCCTCCATATGCATTCTCTTAAGAACCTTCGGAAGAGAAAATCTGGAAAAGATCACTTTCTTCTCCTCTTTTGTATAATCCGGAATATCTATCACTGCAAATCTGGACATCAGCGGTGCACTGATCTGGTCACGGTCATTTGCAGTTGCAATAGGATAAACACCGCCGGTAGGGATCATACATTCCATATAGTTATCGGTGAAGCCAAGATTATCCAGAAGCGTAAGAAGCACATCTGCGGGATTTCCATTTCCCTGACCGGAATTTGCCTTATCAAGCTCATTGATGATAAATACCAGATTAGAAGCACCGGCCATGGAAAAAGCATCCATAATGATTCCAGGCTTCGCATTGGCATAAATACGAGGACTTCCTGTCAGCTGCTTGGAATCATTAATGGAACTCATATCCAGAGTAGTCCATGGCAGCTTCAGGATTCTTGCAACTGCATAAGCGATCTGTGATTTCCCTGTACCAGCCGGTCCGATAAGAAGAAGTCCGTAAGCCGGAAGTGTATGGGTTCGGTTGATCTGGATAATGGTTTCAATAATACGCTGTTTCACACGTTCCATTCCATAAAGCTCTTCATCCAGGATCCTTCTTGCTTCAACAGGATCGATTGCCTCAAAATAATTATTTTTCCACTGGATATTCAGCATAATGGAAAGAGCTCTCTGTGCATGGTGGCGCTCTTCCTGGGAAACCTCACTGGATCTTGCAACTGCCAGGTTTCTTCTTGTCCACAGTCTGATATTGTCTGGCAGTGTTTTACCTGCGCAGGTCATAAAGTCGGTAATGCTCTGAATACTGGTAAGCTTCATCTCATCTCCGACCTCTTCCTGATTCTCATCCTCCTCTGACTCAGCAGGTGCATTGCTTTCAAGAAGTCTCTCGATCATAAACTGAAGAAATCCGTCTTCTGCGGAAAGCTTGGTCCCACCGCCGAAAGCAGTCTCGCGAATTCTGTATACCGCATAGCCATCCTCTCTGTTTGCACCAGATAAACGTACATGAATGCGGCTGTCCCCAAGCCATTTCAAAAGGCTTGTAAACCTGGAATCAATTTTCAGCACATCTGCTGTGTAGGTGCCATCTTCTTCTTTAAACTCAAATGAAGTACGGTTTACCGGATTGGTAAATACACCGCAGGAGTGGTGCTTCCACTGTCTCTCTTTATTATCAAGCACCATAATGGGCTGCTCTTTCGATGGCTGCGAATTATTGCTGTGAAAAATTGTATAAGTACATTTTGCCTCTGTCTTGGCTGCAGAAGCACCGCTGAAATCAAATACAGGCATACCTTTTTCCTCTTTCATTTATTCTTTATTTCTCTACCCTACTATAGCAATAAATTCCCCTTCTGTCCAGAATGAGTTATGCCATTTTTATGCACTATTTTGGCATTTTTTTGTATTACTTGCCATTTTTTACCAAAAAACCCTTGCAAAAACATAAAATTTCATGTATTCTAGTATTTGGATTACTTTTACATTTCATTGATGATAACTTAACATTTGTTATACATAATTTGATTTTTAGTGAGCAGATACCATAGTCCCTCCCAAAGCTTCTAATGGAATACTGCACTCTAAAAATAAATCGCTCCCGGACTCTGATGAGTTCCGGGAGTTTTTTATGCCAGGCTAAGCAGCTGTTTTCCTTCTGCCAGCCTTTCTTCAAATTGTTCATAAAAATCTCTGTTTTCCTCATAGGGCTTCATATAAAAACGATTCACCACATAAAGATTCAGATTTCGGATCAATTGGTCATCCTCAGCATTATAAAGCACCTCTTGCACATCCAACAGGAAATAATGCCACTCTGCCACAAATTTCTCATATTGTTTCAGATTAGGAGTATCAATCCATTTTCTCACCTTTATCTTGCTTCGGCTTGTTTTTTTACACTCATGAACCTGAAGAAAATATTTGAATCCGCCATTTTCATAGAAACGGCCCAAAGGAAACAATCTACAAAATCCCGGGCGAAAAGCATGGATCCTGCAACGTCCCTCTTCATTCAGAAAAACACAGCACTGATTTTTACCACTCATACAAAGATGGGGTAAAATATTACCATCCATAGCATCAAACTGAATCAGACCCTCACTCACAAGTTCCTGTGGAGTCTTTCCCAGGTTTATACACAAACGATACACATCCATGGGATCCAGTACAACTGAGTCTCCCATTCCCTCACAACAGTCGTGACAGCCTGTACAATCCTGACAGTCTGCCTTTACCATATCATTTAATTCATAAAGTCTTCCGTCGGAAATCTCTTCCAAAGATACTTCTCGGCGCATATATTAGTTCCTCTTTCTTACATATTTTTTACTTATAGCTTTATTCCTGACAATGCCTGAGCAAAAGCATTATTCACAGGCTCATTTGCTTCCTGTTGTTGTTTGCGAAGATACTTCTGCACATCCCGCTTTCCAACTCCGGCACCTTCCTTCTGACGTCTTGCCTGGAATGCTGAAAGCTTCTCCTTATAACCACATGGACAGATGAAAGTCTCTTCCTTTCCCTTCACGTACATTTCCATACGCTTATGACATTTCGGACAGCGGGCATTCGTAGTACGTGAAACAGTCTCCCGATATCCACATTCTCTATCCTGACATACCAGCATTTTACTGTTTTTTCCATTGACAGCCAGAAGCTTTTTACCACAACGGGGGCATACCTTATTCGTAAGATTATCATGACGGAAGGTGCCCTCCCCAGCCTTGATCTCATCTACGATCTCACAGGTATAATCACGGATCTCATGGAGAAAATCTCCCTGACGGATTCTGCCCTTGGCAATCTGGGAAAGCTTCATTTCCCAGTCGGCAGTCAGTTCCGGCTTCTTCAAATCCTCAGGTACCAGCTCCAGAAGCTGTCTGGCTTTGGAAGTAATATGGATCTCATTGCCTTTTTTCTCCATCATAAAGGAATGAAAAAGCTTCTCAATGATATCCGCTCTTGTAGCGACTGTTCCAAGTCCTCCAGTCTCTCCTATGGTCTTTACTGCCTCTTTGTCTCTTGTCTCCATAAATTTCACTGGATTTTCCATAGCTGCAAGAAGAGTTGCTTCCGTAAATCTTGCAGGTGGTTTGGTTTTTCCGGCATTCAGATTGGCTTTCAAAACTTTTAACCGAATTCCAGCCTTAATCTGAGGAAGCTTCTGATCCTTTAATTCTTTTCCGTCATCCGTTTCTTCCTCATAATCCTCTGAGCCACCCTCGTAAACTTCTTTCCAGCCCAGACTTTTTATGACCTTTCCACTGGCTGCAAAAATCTCTCCGGCGGCCTTTGCTTCCATATTGACCTGCTCATAGAAAAAAGCAGGATACAAGACAGCCAGGAAACGACGTACAACCATATCGTAAATCTTCCGTTCCTCGTTTGTCATGTGCTCCAGCTGGACAAACTGCTCGGTAGGAATGATCGCATGATGGTCGCTGACCTTTTTATCATCCACAAAGCTTCCATTTACCTGCACCGGCTTATTCATAAGAGCTCCTGCAAGCTTTCTGTAGGGACCGACTCCACAGGCTTTCAGTCTTTCTTTAAGCGTTGGCACAATGTCCTTTCCAATATAACGGGAATCCGTTCTTGGATAGGTAAGCACCTTGTGATTCTCATACAGACGCTGCATAATATTCAGCGTCTCCTTTGCAGAAAAACCATATTTCTGATTTGCCTCCCGCTGCAAAGTCGTAAGATCATAAAGCCCCGGTGCCATGGTCTTTTTTACCTTTTTCTCAACCTTCGTCACTTCAAGAGCTGCGTTCTCAAGCTTGTCCTTGATCTGCTCTGCTCTTTCCTTGGAAAAAGTGCAAAAGTTCTTTGTCTTCTCATCCCTCCAGGTCCATTTCACATCCTCAGTTTCCAATGAAATGCCATAAAACTCCTTCGGCACGAATTTACGGATTTCTTCTTCTCTTTTTGCGATCATTGCAAGAGTAGGCGTCTGCACACGGCCACAGGAAAGCTGGGCATTGTATTTACAGGTCAAAGCTCTTGTACCATTCATTCCCACCAGCCAGTCTGCTTCTGCCCTTGCCACAGCTGCCCGGTAAAGGTTATCATAATCATGTCCGTTCTTTAAATTCGCAAAGCCCTCTTTAATTGCCTTGTCCGTAACAGAGGATATCCACAATCTCTTGATCGGCTTATGGCAGCCTGCTTTTTCCAGTATCCAGCGGGCCACAAGTTCGCCCTCACGGCCTGCATCTGTAGCAATAATGATTTCCTGAATATCTTTTCTGAAAAGCTGTGTCTTCACGATAGAAAACTGCTTACCAGTCTGTCGGATCACTACCAGCTTCATATCCTTCGGCAGCATAGGCAGAGTTGCCATTTCCCATTTCTCGTACTTTTTGTCATATTCTTCCGGATCTGCCAGTGTCACAAGATGCCCCAGCGCCCAGGTAACTACATAATTTCTGCCTTCAAGGACACCGCCATTCTTCTGGTTTGCACCAAGAACACGGGCAATATCTCTGGCAACAGATGGTTTTTCTGCAATTACAAGTGATTTCATATATCTGCTCCTAAATATTTACTATGAAAGTTGCAAAGCAACTGCTCTTGAATAGATACAGTATAACACACTTCAGATATTTTTAAGAATATTTTTATAAAATTAATTTGTAATACAGTCCAACCGATGGTATTATGAAACAAGCAAGATACTTAGGAGAAATTATGTATTATTTTATTGTAAATCCAAACTCCCGCTCTGGCAGGGGACGTTTCATCTGGAATGAGATTCACCAGCAGCTTATGCTTCGTGGAGTAGATTTCCAGTACTGCCTTACAAGATATTCCGGACACGCCACAGAAATTGCTTCTAAGGCCTGTCTCCTTGGAACTGCTTCGAAGCCAGTATATATCATCGCACTTGGAGGTGACGGCACGATTCATGAGGTTCTTACCGGTATCACAGATTTTGACCGGGTCGTTTTTGGATATATTCCCACCGGCTCTGGAAATGATTTTTGCAGAAGCATGGGACTTCCCTTTGATCCCATGGAATCTCTTGAATATATTTTAAAGGCAGAACACATCGGTCATATGGACATTCCTTATCTTCTCCGTGGAAATAAGAAATCACGCTTTGGGATCAGTACGGGAATGGGATTTGATGCAGGTGTCTGTCAGGAGGTTCTGGCTACTCCTTTTAAGAAGATTTTCAATCGTCTTGGACTTGGGAAGCTGATTTATCTTTTCATAGCCTTGAAGCAGCTGATTTTTATCTCACCAGGTAAAATGAACCTGAACCTTGACCATGATAAATCTGTTTCCTATGACCACGTATATTTCACAGCGGTTATGAATCAGAAATATGAAGGCGGTGGTTTTAAATTCTGTCCGGCTGCCCGTCCGGATGATCAGCTTCTTGATGTAATCCTTATAGAAGGTATTAACAAAATAAAGCTTCTCTTTTGCCTGCCTACTGCTTTTTTCGGAAAGCATGTGGGAATTAAAGGGATACATATTTTTACCTGCAAGGACATTCATATCCATAGTGATGCAGCCCTTCCAGTTCATATTGATGGAGAATCCGGTGGAATTCGCCAAGATTTAACAGTCTCTATAGAAAAAAACTCTTTAAAAATCATTTTACCTGTGTTATAATCTCTCACGATTTGAAAAGGAGTGAAAGACTTGGTACAATTTATAAAGAAATATAAGCATGGTCTGATCATACTTGTGTATGCCATTGTTTATCTGTTATTTTTCGAATATCTGGAGCGCAGACCTGTACGTGGATTCCATGTGATCGATACTGTTTTTGATGATCACATTCCATTTTGCGAGTATTTTATCATCCCGTATCTGCTATGGTTTCCATATCAGGTAGTCACAGTTTTGTACTTCATCTTCAAGAATAAGAACAAAAAAGAATATTATCAGTTGATTTTAAATATGATGATGGGTATGACCGTTTTCCTGATCGTGTCTTATGTATATCCCAATGTACTTCATTTAAGGCCATCTGAATTTCCACGGGAAAATGTGTTTACAGATATGGTGAAATGGCTGTATCGGACAGATACACCGACCAATGTATTGCCGAGTATTCATGTTTTTAATTCTTTGGCAGTCCATATGTCCCTTACGAATTGCGAATCCTTAAGGGGACGCAAGAAAGTAAAATATGCATCCTTGATTCTTACATTGCTTATCATCATGTCTACTATGTTTCTAAAGCAGCATTCTGTGATTGATGTTTGCTGTGGAGCTACTCTGGCATTGTTTGGATATTTGTTTTTCTATCCGCAGAAGGCAGGAGAAGGATCCAGAGAAATGATCGTAGAAAGAACAGGACGAAATAATCGTAGAAAGCATTATTAAAAGAAACCGCGCTCTTCCGTAAATGGAAGAACGCGGTTTTATTTTAGTTAAAGCCGTAGAATTTCTGGCAAATCTTATAGGCTGCTACAGAAACGGTTCGTCCGCTTCGGCCTGGCAGATTCATAAAATTACCCATGAGGCTGTGACGAAGCTTGCTGTACAAAGGACGGTTGGTAGAGCGAATGTATTCCAGAAGTTCCTTCTTCTTCTCAAGCGCTTCCTTCGTTCCGGAACGAATCAGCATAATAGAAGAAATAGTAGTAATAATATCCAGGTAGCTGATCATGTAAGCTCTGGCCCGTTTGTTCATATTTCCGCAGCTGGTATAGGAGTTTACCATCAGTTTATTTACACGAAGCTGCTGATCGATCCGGCGGATCATAACAGTCTCGTTAACAGACTGATCATCACGGCCAATAAAGTAGCGGTAAAAGTTTGTATCCAGATAATACATGTTCTGCACATATGGCAGCGGATCAAATGCGAAAATATTATCCACATAGAAAGTATGCTCCGGCAATGTCAGGTTGCATTCATGAAGCAGCTGGGTACGGTAAATCATAGAATGCATGAGAAGATATTTTCCTTTCGGCATATGCCCTACCTCATTCCAGGTAAAAATCTGATTTACCGGAAGACAATGACGGTACTGCATGACCTTCTTACGGGCAGCTCCCTGCTTCTCATATACAAAGTTGCTGATAAGGAGATCCACTGTCTTAGAACCTTTTACCAACTCTTCCAGAGTATTCAGAATCTCTTTATAGGACTCTTCATTTACCCAGTCGTCACTGTCAACAACCTTGAAATAAAGTCCCTGTGCATTATGGATTCCCGTATTTACAGCACCTCCATGGCCCAGGTTTGGCTGATGAATGGCGCGGACGATATTCGGATATTTCTCTTGATACTGGTCCGCGATCTCAGCTGTTCTATCCTTGGAACCATCGTCGATCACAAGGATTTCCACCTCATCTCCCCCTGGTAAAAGGGACTGGATACATTTCTCCATATATGCCTCGGAATTATAACAAGGAATTGCTATACTAAGTAATTTCATTAAATTTCCTCCTTCATGTATTTCACATAAGCGCCAAACGCGGAAGGAATGGCGTAGTTTCTCTCTGACTCTTTTTTATCTGCAAATAGGATTCCCGGATCATGTGCCTGTTCGAAAGACGACACACGGATGAGATATGCTTTCATTCTCCATTCAATATGGGAAAAAATATGCTTGGCATCCGGAAGTGCTTCTATATACAAAGGCTCTGCCCCAAGCTTTCTCACATATTCCAAAGCGGTCTCACGATCAAGATATCCTTCTGTATTGGGCAGCTCGTATAATCCGGCAAGAAGCCCTTTTGACGGACGTTTACGAATTGCTGTGCAGTTTCCATCCTGGATAACAAGAACAGTCCTCTCTTCCACTACTCTTGGTTTTTTTTGTGCTTTTACAGGATATTTCTCCATAGTCCCATGAATTGCGGCCTGACAAAAGCTTCTGATCGGACAAAGACCGCATTTGGGCTGCCCATTGGGAACGCACACTACCGCTCCAAGCTCCATCATGGCCTGGTTAAAATCACCTGGTCGGTCTTTTGGAATTATTTCCCGCAATGCATTTTCTGTTTTTTTTCTAAAGGCAGGCTTGGTAACGTCCTCTGAATCCTCTGTCATCCTGGTCACTACCCGAAATACATTTCCATCAACTGCCGGCTCTGGAATGCCATATGCAATAGAAGCAATGGCACCTGCGGTATAGCTTCCAATACCCTTTAACGATATCAGAAGGGAAAAATCTTCCGGAAGTCTGCCATTATATTTTTCTACCGTCTCCTGGGCGGCCAGCTGCATATTGCGCACACGACTGTAATATCCAAGGCCTTCCCACAGCTTCAGAAGCTTCTCCTCCGGACAGGCAGCAAGAGCCGTTACGTCAGGAAGCTCCCTGATAAATCGTTCAAAATATGGCTTTACAGCCTCTACACGGGTCTGCTGAAGCATAATCTCAGATACCCAGGTGTAATAAGCATTATTCTTATCTCGCCAGGGCAGAATCCGCTTGTTCTCGTCATACCAGGTAAGAAGAGGTTGTACAAACTCATCTGTCATTTAGTTTCCTCCAAATAATTCTTCCAGATATACAGGTACCGAATTCTGTATTTCCATTGCATCCGGCTCCACCAGACAATCATAGGCAAGAATGTGTACTCCCGCCTTTTTCGCCTTCTGTAAGGTTTCCCCAAATTCCCGGTGGGTATTCCAGTTCGGCTCAAACCTCTTAATTCCCTTCATCTGGATCACCAGAAGTAAATAGGCCTCATACCCATCCTCCATGCATCGGATCAGCTCTTCTAAATGCTTTACCCCTCTTGCAGTAGGTGCATCCGGAAAACGGGCAATATTATCCGCTTCCAGGGTTACGCCTTTCACCTCAATAAAAGCCTTTCTCTTGTCTGAACAGGCATACAAGTCAAATCTGGAATTCCCATAAGTTTTCTCAGGTGTCACCTGAACCTCTTCCGGGAAAAGATAGCCTGCCTTCACCCATTCCATAGCGGCCTTATTTGGAATCTGGGAATCCATATTGATCAGGCGTCCGCCTTTATTCACACAGACCAGATCGTAGGCTGTCTTTCTTGCCGAATTGCTGCTCTTTTCCAAAAAGACCTGTGCCCCTGGAACCAGAAGTTCTTTACACCTGCCAGTGTTCTTTACATGAACCGTTTCAATCTTTCCCTCAATCTCTACATGTGCAATAAAACGGTTGGGGCGGTCAAGAAAGCGGCCTTCTGTAATATTCTTGTATTTCATAATTCACCTCGCGCTACTGCACCAAAGCAGTCGCTTTTTTTATCATAACATAAAATCTGTAAAAAAACAGTGAAAAGTAAAAAAACAAATATCGAAAGATTGATTTTTTTTCTTTTCCTATATAGAATAGAGGTTATCATCATACCAGAAAGGATTAAGAATTTCAAATGGATAGTATAATTTTTGACATTGACGGTACCATATGGAATTCCACGGATGTGGTTGCCGTTGCGTGGAATGAAATTTTAGAAAAAGAGGGACTTGATATCCGTGTCACTGCAGGCCAGCTGAAGGGATTATTCGGCAAAGTGCTTTCGGATATTGCGAAAGCGATCATGCCTGGACTTGACGAGGAGGAGCAGCTTCGCATTATTGACCGGTGCTGCCAGGCAGAGCATGAATTGCTCCGCCAAGTGGGTGCTCCTGTCTATGAGGAGCTGGAAGAAACTTTAAAGGTGCTTAAGGAACGCTATCCTCTTTTTGTGGTAAGCAACTGCGAAGCCGGATATATTGAACTGGTTTTTGAGAAAACAGGCCTTGGAAAATATTTCTCAGGGCATCTCTGCCCTGGTGATACCGGGGAAGCAAAAGCTGCCAATATCTACTCTATTGTCAGGAACCATCACCTGAAGGCACCTGTTTATGTAGGCGATACTTTTGGTGATTATCAGGCATGCCAGGAGGCCGGAGTTCCCTTTGTGTTTGCCTCTTATGGCTTCGGACAGGTAGATAAGCCGGATTATGTCATTGAGAAACCCGCTGATCTGCTGAAAATTTTTTAACCGGATCATGTAACGAAGCGGAGTAATTTCATAATAAAGCAAAAAAGCGCCTGTATATCAGCTTCAGTCCGATATACAAGCGCTTCTTTTCATTTTATTTCCTACATTTCTTGCGGGCAATTACCACAGAAATCACAAAAATTACAATTACAACAACAAGATACACAATATCATACACATAACTCTTGATCACCATATCAAGTGCTGTGAGAATTCCCAAAAGGATCAGCGTTACACCGTAAACCTTCTGGAGCTTTTTCTCATCGTAAATCTTCTTCCTTGCATCGGCATTTCCACCCTTCAGAAGAATATCTCCACGTCCTGCAAGAAGCATAACTCCCATCACAAGAGCTGCCACGGTCAGTATCATATCAAAAGAATCCATATTCATAACTGTCTGTTCTCCACTTCTTTTATTCGTTACAGCACACTTATCAATAGAAGCACACGATCGGTACATTACTGTCAATAATGCTGTACAAGGTTGCAGCCGCATCTAAAGGCATATTGATACATCCGTGAGAGCCTGCATAGGTATAACGGTCGCCGCCAAAATAGGCCTGCCAGGTAGCATCATGAAAGCCGATTCCACCGTTAAATGGCATCCAATAGGTAACCGGTGTCTCGTATTCATAAGTGCCGTCCGGCTTCTTCTGTCCACGAAGCACATCTGGGCTCTTCTTATAATACAAGGTGAAAATACCAGGAGGTGTAGCTCTGTCATCATAACGGATATCACCAGATACAATATCAGAATCAAAAATAATACTTCCACTCTGATAATAGTACATATGCTGGCTGCTCAAATCTACTTCAATGTAGGTGCTTCCGATATCATTATAGCCGTAAGCGTTTGCACGCATAGAATATACCGGCTCACGTGTAGTCTGCGTTCCGGTACGGATTTCTTCTGTCAGCTGGGCAACCTCTGCATCCTGGTCAATCTTCCAGCCATATGCAGAACCATATACAGAAACCGTACGTCCGCTTGTGGTATTAAAGGAACGGGTTGTTCCTACTGTATCATGTTCGCTTGCAAGCTGCGCCACATAATCCTTAATATGCTGGGTAAAGGATGCGTCATCCTGAACCAGCTGGCCCTTATCATCGAACTGCAGCCAGTCCTTAAGCGTACTTCCATCAAGTGTGACCGTCTGCTCTCCAAAGGTGTACGTAATGCTGGCCTTTGTATAGTTATTATAAGCATCCTTCGTAGCCTGAAGAGCAGGATCCTCACTAGTCACAGCTGCCACTGCATACACATCCGGCGTGCTGCCAAGGTCAATAGATGTCTGGCTTCCGGAAATAGCGGTATCCAATGCCTTATAAGCTTCCTTTACCTTCAGCTTGCTTCCCTCAGTTTCCGGCACAATGGTAAATTCACTGCCTTCAAGCGCCACATATGCATTCTCCGGCTCTACCTGATTCTCAGCCTGTGCACAGTTAAGCTCTTTTACCTGACTCTGAAGAAGGCTCTTATCAAATGTGACATTCTCCTGAGTGGTATAGCTTCTGGTCTCCATAAATCCTCTGACCCATTCATATGGCTTCTGCTGCTTCAGAAGATTCAATACCTCTCCATCAGACATATAGCGGTAATTGATCTGACTTCCACTGATGGTCTGAGGCTCCTGGTTTCTGGCTGTTACTTCAATGGTATAATCTTCTACTTTATCTGCGATCAACTGCTCTGCTTCATAAGCAGTCTTATTGGAACAATTGATTCCGTTAATAAAGGTTCCTTCAAAAAAGCGATCCGAATAATAGTAACTCACTGCACCATAAGCACATCCTGCGGTCACTGCAAGAATAGCAGCTACGATTCCCGTTATCTTAAGCCCCTTATGCTTCTTCCTGGAAATCGGAATAACCTTCTCCTCCAGTTCCTCATCAGAAATAGGAACATAGGAAATCTTCGCCGGACGGGCAGATCTGGCAGCTGGCTTAGGGGACTGCTCTGCAGATTTTCTCAAAGGCTGTCCGTCAGACTGCTCTTCCCTCTCACTGGTTCTATGACCCTGTCTTCTCTGCCTGGAATGTGGCGGGATCAATTCCACCTGAAGTTCCTTCGCAGAAGCCTCCCCGTCCTCAGACTCCTCGTCAGAGGTTTCTATGTCGTATTCCTCTTCCTCCGGATATTCCTCCTCAGAATCCTCATCAAAATCCTCATCCATCATAGATTCGGATTCCTCATCCTCGTCTTCATCCTCCAAGGAATCAAAATCATCTTCCAGATCCGCATCGGCATCAACATCGGCATTCTCTTCATCAAAAAAATCAGCTCCATGGAATTCTTCATCCGAATCCAGCTCCAAACCAGCCATGGCCGCATCAATTTTATCTTCAAACTCTCCCGGACTTCCCTGAGTATGCTTATTGTCCTTACTCATGTATAAAACTCTCCTCTAGAAAAAACACTGCTGTAACATATACGTCTCACCATTTATGGCGAAATCCTGTTCTATTATAACATATATTTTCCATTTTGCATCTTAAAATGTATATTTCACAAAAAATATGCCAGACTAACCATATATCATAATCAGTCTGACACATTTATTCTATACAAACCAGATTCCTGATTTGTAATTCTTATTTTTCATATGATTTTACAAACACAATTTCTTCTTCATATCCTTCATTACATAGAAGTAAAGTACGATAAGAAGGACAGTTGCTACGATCCATGCAAATGGACTTGCCATACATGCCATTGTATAACTCTTCTTATTTGCTGCGACAACTGCCATCACGCCTCTTCCCACAAGCTCTGCCACTCCTGAAAGCATAGGAAGAAGTCCATAGCCCATTCCCTGGAAACCGTTGCGATAACAATTAACCACGTAAAGTGGAATCATAAACATTCCTACACAGCGCAGATATGTGTCTACCATAGGAATTACCATATCTGCATTATCAGAAATAAACAAATAGGAAAAGTTTTTCCCTACAAAAAACAGAACAAATCCCACAACAACAGCATACACACAACCAATTACATCTGCACAGCGGAAGCCCTGACGCACACGATCAAGCTTACGCGCACCAATATTCTGTGCATTATAGGTAGACATTGTAGTTCCCACAGCCACAAACGCCTGCGTAAAAATATTCTCGATCTTAGAGCCTGCTGTAAATGCAGCAACTGCATAAGAACCAAGTATATTCAAAGAGCTCTGTACCATCATGCCTCCAATGGCTGTAATGGAATACTGCAATCCCATGGGAATTCCAACACTGATCTGTTTTACAGCAATATTACGGTTAAAATACCAGTCTTCTTTTTTCATCTTTAGTTCTGGCACAGCCTTCCACATATAAATCAGGCAAAGAGCTCCTGACACTCCCTGTGAAATAACAGTCGCCCAGGCAGCTCCAGGTGCTCCCCAGTGAAAAAAGATAATAAACACAAGGTCAAGAACAATGTTCAGTCCTGCCGCCAGAATCAAAAAGTAAAGAGGCGTTTTGCTGTTTCCCAGTGCTCTTAAAATACTGGATACCAGATTGTACAATACCTGGGTAAAAATTCCGGCACAGATGATCATAATGTAACCATACGCACCATCAAAAATATCCTCTGGTGTATGCATAAATACAAGAAGCCTGTGCATTCCCAACATGCTTACTGCCGTCATAACAACTGCGATCACCGCAGAAAGAATCGCTGCATTTCCAACCGTCTTACGCATCTCATCCATTCTTCCCGCCCCGAACTTCTGAGAGGTAAGAACTGTAACCCCTGTTGTAACCCCCATCAGAAATCCAATAATAAGGAACGTTATGGTTCCTGTGGCCCCAACTGCCGCCAGACCCTTGGTTCCCACAAATTTCCCTACAATAACCGCATCCGCCATACTGTACAGCTGCTGGAACACATTTCCCAGGAAGACTGGAATGGTAAAATTCAGCATCATTTTCATAGGCTTTCCCACAGTCATATCCGTCTGCATCTTATGTTTTCCTCCCTAAAAAATATTGTCTGAGAGCGATTATAGGTGAATTTATTTCTACTTTCAAGTCCTTATTTACATTTTTTCATATTACTTTTATCCTCTTAAATCAACTGATAATGTAACATAATCTTGACAAATCCCTTAATCTGCCATACTATAGGAAGCACATGACAATGTTCGCATAGGAAAGACATATGTTTTTCATAGCAGCAATTATTAATAGAAAAAGAAGGGAGTTCCCCATGGAAGAAAAAGTTATAAATGCAGCTCTGCTTGGGCTCGGAACAGTTGGAACCGGCGTTTACAAGGTTCTGAAAAAACAAGAGGAAGAAATGACTGCCAAAATTGGCTGCAAAGTTAAAATCAGCAAAATTCTTGTACGCAATCTGGAAAAAGCTGCTGGTAAGGTAGATGATCCGTCAATTCTTACAGATAATTGGGAAAACATCCGATCAGATTCTTCCATTGCTATTGTAATTGAACTCATCGGTGGAATTGAACCAGCCAGAACCTATATTCTGGACGCCTTACATGCAGGCAAGCATGTGGTAACTGCCAATAAGGATCTGATCGCAGTCCATGGAAAAGAACTCATGGACACAGCCAGGGCTTCCCATGCAGATTTCCTTTTCGAGGCAGCTGTTGCAGGTGGCATCCCGATCATCCGTCCTTTAAAACAGTGCCTGGCAGGCAACCACATGAGCGAGGTTATGGGAATTGTGAACGGAACCACAAACTTTATCCTCACCAAAATGTCTCAGGAAAATATGGAATTTAAGGATGCTCTCGCACTTGCCACAGAGCTTGGCTACGCTGAAGCAGACCCTACTGCTGATATTGACGGACTCGATGCCGGACGCAAGGTTGCCATTCTGGCCAGTGTTGCTTTTAATTCCAGAGTGGTATTCGATGATGTTTACATTGAAGGAATCACCAAGATTTCTGCCAAGGATATCCGCTACGCAAAAGAGATGGGCAGTGCCATTAAGCTTCTTGGCGTTGCCCGCAATACAGATACAGGCATAGAGGCTTATGTCTGCCCAATGCTGATTCCCAATGACCATCCGCTTGCAACCGTAAATGATTCTTATAATGCAGTCTTTGTTCACGGTGATGCTGTAGAGGACGCCATGTTCTTCGGACGCGGTGCAGGTGAGCTTCCTACTGCAAGTGCTGTAGTCGGCGATGTTTTTGACATTGTCCGCAATATTGAAGCCCATTGCTGCGGTCGTATCGGATGTACCTGTTACAAGCAGCTTCCGGTGAAAAAGATGGAGAACACCTATAACCGCTATTTTCTTCGTCTTCATGTAGAAGACCGTTGCGGTGTGCTTGCTGAAATGACAGAAGTGTTTGCCAAATACCATGTAAGCATTGCACAGATCATCCAAAAAGACAGTCAGAGCCAGGACGATCATCTTGCAGAGGTTGTTGTGATCACCTCCAAGGTGCGGGAAGGAGACTTCAAGACAGCTGTACAGGAACTTTCCAATAAATCTTCCGTAAAACGAATTTCCAAGACGATCCGTGTTTACAGCAAATAGTTTCAGGAAATTATGAAAATTATGATTGAAAAATCCTGGATTTTTGATACTATATATAAGGAGTAACAAAAGGGAAATTTTATCATATAAAGGAGCACATTATGAGTAAAAAACCAACGGTTTTAATGATTCTTGACGGATATGGCCTGAATGAAAGACATGACGCAAATGCTGTATACGAAGCAAATACACCAGTCATGGACAAGCTGATGGCTGAATATCCTTTTGTAAAAGGTAATGCAAGCGGACTTGCTGTAGGGCTTCCAGACGGCCAGATGGGTAACTCTGAGGTTGGTCATATGAATATGGGCGCAGGCCGTATCGTATACCAGGAGCTTACCAGAATCACCAAGGAGATCCAGGATGGAGACTTCTTCAAGAACGAGGCTCTTCTCACAGCTATGAAGAATGCGAAAGAGAACGATTCTGCTATCCATTTTATGGGACTTCTCTCTGACGGTGGTGTCCACAGTCATATTACACATCTCTTCGGTCTTCTTGAGATGGCTAAGAAAGAGGGACTTAAGAAAGTTTATGTACACTGCTTCCTTGACGGCCGTGACACACCTCCGGCTTCCGGAAAAGGATATATTGAGCAGCTCCAGGCTAAGATGGATGAACTTGGAGTAGGCGAGATCGGAGTGGTTTCCGGACGTTATTATGCAATGGACCGCGACAATCGTTGGGATCGTGTTGAGCTTGCTTATAATGCACTTACCAAGGGCGAGGGCGTTAAGGGTACAAATGCAGCTGAGGCTGTTCAGGCTTCCTATGACAATGGCAAAACAGACGAGTTCGTTCTTCCTACCGTAATTGAGAAAGACGGCAAGCCGGTTGCTGTTGTTTCTGATAAGGACTCCGTTGTATTCTTTAACTTCCGTCCTGACCGTGCACGTGAGATCACAAGAGCCTTCTGCGATGACGAATTCACAGGTTTCGCAAGAGAGAAACGTCTTGACCTCACATACGTATGCTTCACAGATTACGATGACACCATCGGAAATAAACTGGTTGCATTCCACAAGGTTCAGCTTCACAACACATTTGGTGAGTACCTTGCAGCTCACAGCATGACTCAGGCACGTATCGCTGAGACTGAGAAATATGCTCATGTAACCTTCTTCTTCAACGGTGGCGTTGAAGAGCCAAATAAGGGCGAGGACAGAATCCTTGTGAAATCCCCGAAGGTTCCTACTTATGACCTTCAGCCAGAAATGAGCGCTCCGGAGGTTTGCGAGAAGCTTGTTGCCGCAATCAAATCTGAGAAATATGATGTGATCATCGTAAACTTCGCTAACCCGGATATGGTTGGCCATACAGGTGTTGAAGCAGCTGCTATCAAGGCTGTTGAAGCTGTTGATGAATGTGTAGGAAAGGCTGTTGAAGCTCTGAAAGAGGTTGACGGACAGATGTTTATCTGTGCTGACCACGGTAACGCAGAGCAGCTTGTAGACTACGAGACAGGTGAGCCATATACCGCTCACACCACCAATCCGGTACCATTCATTCTGGTTAATGCAGATCCGAAATACACACTTCGCGAGAATGGCTGCCTGGCAGACATCATTCCAACCCTGATCCAGCTTATGGGTATGGAGCAGCCTGCTGAGATGACTGGTAAGTCACTGTTGATCGAGAAATAATTCTTATTCCAAGGTCACACCAATAACAAAAAGGAGTTGTCGCTTCACGGTTCTTCCATCGTGATGCGTCAGCTCCTTTTTGTTATGAATATTCCCATCTGCATTTTCCCGCTTCGTTATTGAAACTTCTATACCATAGTCTCCACTTTTATTCATCGTCAGTATGGTTACTTTTTATAAAGACGTCGGTAGCAAAAGCCCCCGGCTACGATACCATATTACATTAAGTCTTGCTTACCGTAAGCCTTCTCCAATAGCTTCTGAAGATGGCGGATGTAATGAAAACCAGCGCACAAGAGTACAGAAATGACAATCGATAATATGGCCGCCATGATCACATAGGCCACTGCTCCGGCTCCTGCACCTGCTACCATACAATAAAACAGACATCCTGATAAGCCTAGCACAAATACTATGGATATTAATAGTTTTAATGCTTTTTGCATAAGCACCCCTCCTTGATAGGGTGTTTATAATCACCCTGTTATGTTTTTAATTTTACCCCCATAATGAACATATGGCAAGAACAAAATGGACAGGAATTTGAACGATGATAAAATACGACAGATTCTGGGAGACTTTGGAAAAACGCCATATTTCACAATACTATCTCATAAAAAAGTGCGGAATAGAGAAAAGGTTATTACGCAGACTCCGAAATAATGAAAATGTAGAAATTTATTCATTAGACCGATTATGTACCGTTCTTAACTGTGATCTGGATGATATTGTAGAATATGTACCAGACGAAACAGACAAAAATGCAGATACAGATAACGGTCAAAAAGAAGCAGCCGCAACCTATCCAGCCCACACTATGTTGGAATAACCGGTAGTTCAAACTCCCACATCAAATACCATACATAAAATATACGTGCTACATTCTTCATAATCACGTTTTTACAGAAAGAATTTGAATTAGATGTTTTATTATTGTTTAACAGAGCATTTTGTTCTTATTAAATTTATCCATAAAAAAACCGTCAGATGTTATTCGCACATTTTTTGTCCAAAAACATCTGACGGTTCTTTTATTAACTACAAATATGATCCGGATACTTTACTCAACTTCTTCTGGTTCCATACTCAGCTTATGTTCCACCTCTGTACCAATATCATATTTCTGCCGGTATTCCTTAAAGTATGTGTAATATTCCAGACTGTCTGAAGGATATATCTTAGAGTTATGAATATGGATGTCTGTAGAATCGTCCCCACTCTTCATAAGGGCTGTCATAGCACTTGCACAATGGGAAGCAATACGTCCAAAGCTATTCAGAATATCACTGAAAACAGTACCTTCCTCCAGGCCACATTTTCCCTGGCTGAGACGCTCTGCATGACGTACCTTCAATTCATCACAAAGTCTGGTAATTACTACTCCAAGGGGTGCTACACGCTGGGCAGCTTCCTTATCATCGTTCATAAATGCATTACAAGTCACATTAATCTCTTCACGAACTGCATCCATAACTACATTCAGTTCATCCCATGCAGTCTGAGAAAATGTAGTGTGATTGTCATGCATTTCATTAGACATGTGAGCAATATAAGAAGCATGGTCTCCAATTCGCTCAAAGTCATTAATCGTATGCAGATATAAAGAAGTCTGTCTGGTCTGTGCGGTATTCATCTCCCGTTTCGTCAACTGGATCAGATACTCGCCAAGACGGCTCTCATACTTGTCAATCAAATCCTCTTTTCGCTGTACCTTGTCATACTTATCCTGCTGGTACTCATTCAGAAGATTCATGGCTCTGTTTACATTCTTACGAAGCTTCTTAGCCATGCCATTCATGGCACGGTGACACTGTGCGATCGCAAGTGGAGGATAATTCAGGAGACGTTCCTCCAGAAGGTCGAAGTCAGCTTCATCTTCCAGTTCCTCTGCACTGTCCTTAACCAGATAGCATACAAGCTGCTCAAGCTTAGGGATAAATGGGAAAAGCACTACTACAGTAGCCACACGGAATACTGTATTCAAAAGTGCAATATAAACCGGAGTCATGATCATATCCAAAAATCCAAAATGAACAATCGCATTCACTGTATAGAATACAATGGACCACAGAATCAGACCAAATAAGTCGTTCAGCAGATATACAAGAGCAGTTCTTTTACCGTTCTTATTAGCTCCAACAGCTGAGATCAGTACCGGACATGCCGCACCAACACCAATACCAAGAACGATTGGAAATGCGCTGGCAAATGTAAGGATTCCGGTTACGGAAAGAGCCTGCAGCACACCCACTGTAGCAGATGCACTCTGAAGTACAGCAGTAAACGCAATACCTACCAGAATACCTGCGATAGGGTTAGAGAACATTGTAAGCATATCAATGAATACCGGGCTCTCACGAAGAGGAGACACCGCTCCACTCATCATCTGCATACCATTCATCAGAATGGCAAAGCCCAGCATAATATTTCCGATATTTCTGTATACAGATCGCTTACAGACCGTACGAAGCACAATACCGATCACAGCAACTACTGCTGAAATAGTAGCTGTAGAAAGAATACTTGCAATTCCACCGGAGCCCTGGATATAAGACAGACACAAAATCCATCCTGTAATACTGGTTCCGATATTTGCACCCATGATAATACCAATTGCCTGTTTCAGTTTCATCATACCAGAGTTAACAAAACCGATCACCATAACGGTAGTTGCAGATGATGACTGAATTACACTGGTAACACCTGTTCCAAGTGCTACACCTTTCAGCGGGGTATTGGTCATTTTGTAAAGGAATGCTTCCAGCTTATTACCGGCAACGGACTTCAATCCATCTCCCATAAGAGACATTCCGAATAAGAAAAATGATACTCCGCATAGCAAAGATAAAACCATTGAAAAAATTGCCATGTTCTACTCCTCTGTCGTCGTTTATTTCTCTGCGGAGCCCGCAGAAAAACGACCTTTCTTCTCAAAGTATTTTTCTTTTTATTAACGTGGATTTTTCTCAGTTTTAACATATCCTTAACTATTATGCCATAATCATTGTCCGATTACAACATTTGATTAATTTGAAATTGTAATTTTTTGTATGTTCAAAATATGATTTTTAAGTAAAATCTGCCAAAATTCCAAGAAAAAAGGTGCGGATAACCTTTCAATTACCCGCACCTTTCTATTTAAGATCATTCTTTATTCAACATCGCTTTTTTCAGTTGTAACATAAGTCACAAGATTATCAGAATGCGCTTCTGTATAAGGCTGTGATTCTACATCATCAAACAGGTCTGCAAACTGATTGGACTGCATTACCAGGTTCAGAATATTAATTGTACTCTTCTGAAGATCTCCAAGTGTAATGTTATTCTCTTTATAAGAACCTGTGTAAACAATCGTTGTTGTTCCATCACCATTATCTGTTACGGTTACCGCATCGCCAAGTCCGCTGATCAGGTCGGTAACTTTTACAGATTCCTGCTCACCATCAGCATTTACACTGTCGCGTACTGCTTCTTCGTATGCAGAAGTATCCACAGTCTTTTCGATCGTAGTATCACCAGCTGCATCCAGAACAAATTCACCCCACTGTGTAGTTGCTCTAAGTCCAAACCAGCTTTCTGCTACTGTTACTTCCGGATAAATATCATCCTCTCCAAATACAGGCTCTTCATCTGAGAATCCGCGGATGGTAATATCTTCTACAGAACTTCCTGGCATGATCAGGTCGTTACCGGCATGCATGGAGATGGAAGGTGTGGACTGTCCGCCGCCCCAGTCTGTCATGATCATACCGTCAAAGCCCCATTCTCCACGGGTAATGTCAGTAAGAAGATCATAATCATCTGCTGCCGGAACACCGTTGTTCAGGTTGTAAGAGGACATGATGCTCATTGGCTGGGCACCTTTCACTGCCATCTCAAATCCTTTCAGGTAAATTTCTCTGAAAGCACGTTCGCTGATAGTATTATTTACTGCATTTCTGTTATCTTCCTGATTGTTTGCTGCAAAATGTTTGATGCATACACCAATTCCAGGATTGGACTGTACACCTTCTGTCTCTGCGATTGCGATCGTACCTGTAATATATGGATCTTCTGAATAGTACTCAAAGTTACGTCCGCAAAGTGCATTCTTATGAATATTCATACCAGGAGCCAGAAGAACGGTTACGCCATATTCTTTTAATTCTTCGCCAAAAGCAACTCCAACTTCTTTTACAACATCCGGATCCCAGGTCTGTGCAAGAAGTGTTCCGATTGGCCATGCAGTACAGAACTGGTAGTATTCCTGGCCATCTGCGCCTTCGTATTCCTGTGTGATTCTAAGACCTGCAGGACCATCTGCAAGAACAACATTCGGGATCTTTTTGGATTCAATATAGATACCAGCTGTCTCACCTGCAGCACCCTGTACAGAGTTTGCCTGTGCACCGATCATGGTTCCGTCACTTACAGAATCTACATTTGCAGATGCAGCTCCTGCGGACTGTCCAGATGCAGATGGAAGCTTGTTTCCACCGATTACAATATCTGCCATCTGAGAAACGGTCAGACCGGATACAAATTCTTCCATTGTGATCGTTCCATCATAAACATCTTTTAAGGTGTTCTGACTGAAGTCGCCTTCCAGTTTTTGAACTTCTTCTTTATATTCTCCATGATACTTGCTGGTAGGTGTATATCCAAGATTTTCAGCCAGATAATCTGTTTCTGTTGTATCAGATACATAAGCTGTTACAGTCTCATCATCATAAGCAGAACTGTTATCTACTGTCTTGATATCTGCTGCTGCCAGTGAAATTGCTGTTGCTGCTGCAATCTCGTCTGCTTCTCCGTCATATGTATATGGTGTTGCATCCTTATTGGAAAGCTCTGTGATTTCTTTGTCTACTGCAAGCTGATTGCTTAACTGCTCTGTAACTGCGGTTTCATCCAGGGAAATAACAGCTGCTGCCTTTGTATTTCTGGAACTGTTGCCCACACGTACTACATAATCGCCAGCTTCCATGATATACGCTGCTTTTTCCTCAGAATAAGAAGACATTTCTGTAGTATTATAGCTGATTGTCAAAGTCTGGCTTTCTCCTGGTGCCAACTCATCTGTTTTTCCATAAGCAGCAAGCTCCTGATATGGTTTTTCCAGATCACCGGACGGCGCAGAGAAGTAAACCTCTACAACTTCTTTACCGGAGTATTTATCTCCTGTATTGGTAACTTTTGCAGTGACTGTAACTTTATCTGCATCTGCTGTAACAGAATCTACTGCAATATCAAATGTGGTATAGGATTTTCCGTATCCAAACTCATATGCCGGTGTTACGCCAAAGGTATCAAAGTAACGATAGCCGACATAAATTCCATCTGTATAATCTTCCTGGTCAACATTTCCGTCATTTGATCCAAAGTTCTCTGCTGTCGGATAGTCAGAATATGCTGCCGGCCATGTATCTGTCAGTTTTCCGGAAGGAGTTACTTCTCCGTTCAGAACCTTTACAAGTGCGGTTCCGCCTTCCATACCAGCCTGAGACATCAGAAGCATTGCATCCAGGCCCTCGATTTCATGGAAGAAGTTGGTATCGATCACACCGCCAACATTCAGTACAACGATTACTTTATCATATGCTGCACCCAGTTTGGTCAGGTTTGTTTTTTCATTTTCTGTCAGGTAATAGTCGCCTTCTGTCTCTGTTCTATCAGCACCTTCACCTGAATTTCTTGAAATCACATAAATTGCAGTGTCTGTTCCATCTGCCTGTCCGGCTGCAACATCTTCATCTGTAAGTTCCGGATCCGGCATTGAGAAACTACTCCAGAATCCACCTTCAAATTCTGCCTCGCCTTTGTCATATGCCTCGGAGAAACTGTTCAGCCAGTCTGAAGAGGTAATATTATATCCTGCATTTTTCAGGCCTTCCCAGACAGAAACGGTATATCTCTGGTTTACGTCACCGGAACCGGTTCCACCCTTTACCGTCTTTACAGCTCCACCGCCGTATAAGGCAATGTTTCCGTCCACTGCGATCGGAAGTACATCATTATCATTCTCCAGAAGCACCATACCCTGGGTAGCTGCTGTCATGGAAAGCTGAGCATTTTTGGTTTCACGGTCAGACTGCTCATTTGTGGTAGCCGGTGCTGCAAATGCTGTGATTCCACCAGTGCTAAGAATCATACTTGCAGATAATGCAGCCACTGCAACCTTTTTTAACATCTTTTTATTTCTGTTCATTTTTGTCCTCCTTGCTTTCTTTTTTCTTGATGGATTTATCATAGCATGAACAGAAAAATTCTCCAATTCAACAAATTTGGGCTTTCTATCAGTATTTTGCTAATTATTATGCAAAAATTTGTCTTTTTGTATTTTCTTGCTATCTGTCATTCCATATATTCCCGTATCTCTCCTACGCTCATTCCCGTATATTTTTTAAAAACCTTGTAAAAATACGTAATATTATTATACCCCGACTGCAAAGCAATCTCTTTTATCGAATGTCTTCCTTCCCAAAGCATCCGCAGCGCATTCGTCATTCGGATTTCCGTAAGGATTCCTACAAAGGTCTGATTAAGTTCCTGTTTCAGCAAGCGGCTCAGATAAAAGCTGCTGATCCCGGAAACTTCCGCAGTCTGTTCCAGTGAAATATCATTCATATATTCTTTTTCCATATACAAGATGGTTTTTTCCACATACTCTTTGCTCTTCTTTTCCGCCTGTGTGTTTTTTAGTGCCAGCTGATCCAGGCAATGGCATACCCACTGACAAAGCTCATCTTTTGAGGTACATTTCTGGGCAAGATCCCACTGTATCTGTCTGTTCCTGTTATACCGTTCAGCAGCATTTTGCCTGTCGATCATTGCTTTCTCTATATGAAAAACGGCTTCCACACAACCGATCACTGCAGATGTCATTTCAGTGTTCTCGTATTCCGTAATGGCAAAGCTCCTTTTTATTTCTTCCTTTGCTTTTTCTGTTTGTCCGGCCTCCATATAGCGGATCAGCAAACCGATCAATTCTCTGCTCTTTTTAGGTTTTTGTTTCTTTTTCCCTGCATCATAAAAATGAACTCTCTGTCGTTTCTGATTTCCTGCGGCAATCCTGCATTCTGCCAACCCGGTGAGCATTTCATAAATATCCTCCTGCCAGGTGCTGACTCCCAGATGTAATCTCTGATATCCCTCTCTTTCTCCACAGCGAAGGATCATAGCTGCCGTATCTTCCATCCACTTTCTTCTTTCATTTTCTGCGATCACTCTTCCTGGTATGAGAATGAAACAGATTTCATCCTTATATGTTTTCCCTACGCAATAGCCAAACTGACTCAGTTCCATCTGAATTTTCTCTTTCAGATCTCTTATTTTCTTTTTCAGCAAAGCAGGCTCCAGTTCAAAGTTTTTCAGACAAACCAGAATACAGCCTTTATATTCATGGTCCATGGAAGATTGCATCATAAAAAAGCTTTTTTCATCCGGTTCTCCCAGCATCAAAGAAGACAGAAATTCACTGCCTACTACATCATTGATTTCTTCAATCTGCACCGTAGCCTGGGTTTCTTTACATTTTTTCTCCTCTTCTACACAAACCTGCTGCATTACCCTTCGAAGTGTCTCACAAAATTCATTTCGATTCAGGGGTTTCAGAATATAATCGGACACCCCCAGTTCCATTGCCTTTTTTGCAAACTGAAATTCACTGTACGCAGAACTTATGATCACCTTCAGATCTTTATTTCGTGTCCGGATGATTTCAAGGGCATCCAATCCATTCAATCCTGGCATATTGATGTCAATGATGGCAATATTGGGATGATTTTTTTCTACACTGGCAACCAGATCCACTCCATTTTGCACGTATGGAAGGATTTCCATCTCAGGAAATTCATTGCGTACCATCATCTCAAGTGCCTTGCATTCTATTTCTTCATCGTCTGCAATTAAAATTCTGTACATCTTTCCCTCACTCCCTTATCAGCCCTATTTTCAGCTACCGGAAGCAAAATACGTACTAAAGTTCCCTTTCCGGCAGTGCTGTAAATTTCCATATTTCCCTGATTTTCATAAAAAATATGTACTCTCATGTAAATATTGCTTAGCCCAATCTTTCCGTTTTCCTGATTTTCTCTCATTTCCCTGCGTAATTCCTGAAGCTTTCCTTCTTCTACTCCAACGCCATTATCCTCAATTTCGACAATGCCCAGCTCTTCCTCTGGTTTATATCTGGTACGAATCGTAATCCTTGCATCCCGAAGTTTCATTCCAACGCCATGGGATACTGCATTCTCCACCAATGGCTGAAGGATCAGGCTTGGTACCAGAGTATTATGAAAACGCTCATCCAGATCAAATTCAAACTGGATTCTTTCTCCAAACCGATATTCCTGGAGTTCCACATAATGTCCCAGAATTTCTATCTCTTTGGATAAGGTCACCGATTTGTCCGTATAATCCAATGTGTAGCGCAAAAGTCTCGCCGTGCTGTCCAGAAGTGTAATGGTCTGCTCTGCTCCCTCCATATATGCAGTCTGGGAAATCATATTCAACGTATTAAACAGAAAATGAGGATTGATCTGCATCTGCAATGCTTTTAATTCGCTGGTTTTCAGCATATTTCGTATTTTCAGATTTTCCAGTTCCTGGTTTTTCAGTTTTTCCTGTGCGCTTGCGTTCTCCTGGATCGTGCGAATCTGAGTCTGTATTCTGTTGATCATGGAATTATACACCTGGATCAGTGTCTGCATTTCCTTTTCTACTCCCGGATCCAGATGTACATCCTCAATACTGCTCATATCCCTTTTTCCAAACTGCTGTGCATTTTCCGTAAGGTCCTGAATTGGCCGTATGACACGATTGCTAAGGTCTACAACGCTCTTTCCCTGTCTGCAAAATACAAAAATAACCACAACCACAATATCCACAATAAACAGGAAATTTCTTTTCGATGCCCGGTCGTTGCGATACTCCATAGCTTCTAGCAGTTCCGAATATAAATCCTGGAACTGTGCATCCAAGGCTCTGTATACCTCCTGTGTTTTATTATAATATTTATTAATAATCGCCTTGCTTCCGATGGTCATCTCTTCGCAAAGATAGCTATGATCATATATCTTTTTTACTCTTTGCATGTAAAGGAGAAACATCTGTTCTACATCTCTGACATCTCTGTAAAACTGTTTTCCTGCATCAATTTCGGAAAGCTGTTTGAGTTTTGTCTGATTAGAAGAACATTTTTCTGCAATTTCTTTATAAACATCCTCATCACCTTCCAGGGTATAAGTATACACATCTCCATTGATATCTTCCAGGGTATGATAATAAGAATTCAGCAACAGCATCTGTTCTGTGTTTTGTTCATATTCTTTTTCCATATACTGATAAAGCACCAGGGTTGTGACCACCAGTATCAAGGAAACAATAACCGTATCTATTACAAAGCTCAAAAGCTGCGATCTGATTGTTTTTGTCTTTTTCATGACAGCATCCAATTCCCTTCCCAGTTTTCCCACTCTGATTTCCATGATTCAAAATCAAAATCCTTATCTGCATTTTCACTCTTCATATAGACGATCCATTTCTCACCTTTTTTTCCATTAATGCAGTCTTTCAGGTTTTTTACCGCCTGATATCCCATTTCTACTGTGTCATTCATAACGGAAAAAGCATACGTTCCATCCTGAAGATAGTTGTAAATCTGCTGTGACATTCCAGAGCAAACAACCTTTATATCCTTTGAGGAATATCCGTCTTCCTGTAAAATATCCCCAAGCATATCGGCGGTTGTCCGGTCTGCGCAAAATATTGCATTGATCCGTTTATTATCCTGAAGCATCCTGGCTACCAGCTTTCGTATCCGGATACGGTCAGACTGACTTTCAAAGGTTTCTTCCACGATCATATTTTTATTCTGATTAATAACAGAAAGAAATCCTTCCATCTGCAGTCTCTGCGCCGAATCATTTGTGTCAGAAACAATGATTCCAATATGCGCTTTTCCACCGGTTACTGCGATCATATCTTCCCCTGCCAGCTTTCCTGCCTCTTTGTGATCCATTCCAATATAGCCGCTTCTTACGCTGTTTTCCAGATCTGAATCCACCAGGATCACCGGAATTCCAGCTTCTTCTGCCTCATTTACAGCAGCCCCGATCACTTTGGAATTATTGTTTCCAACTGTGATAATTCCATCAACCTTTGCATAGATCGCACCTCGGATTGCTTCTGCCTGTTTGTCCTCATTTAAATTTTTAAACCCTAAATATTTGGTATCTGTTCCAAATTCCTTGTCTGCTTCTTCCATCCCAGCTGCCACATCTGCCCATGTCTGTGGACAGATAAACGTAAATCTGTACGCCAATGGCTGCGGCACATTCCCTGACGTCTGATAATATCTGTTTATGGAAAACAAAATCAATGCATTCACGAAAAACAATGCCCCGTATTTCTTCATTGTCTGATACTCCCCTTGTAATGATTTGTTTTTTGTGAAAAGCACTGCCGCTTTCACAATTAATAAATCGCAAAGCGGCAGCCATTTTCCTGTTAATCATATCCATCTTCCAAAAATGAATATACAACAGTTATACCATACCAATATTTAACTGTTACCGATGTTGTGTCTCTGATAAGCTCTTTTACCAAATATCTTTTTGGGTGACTTTTTAAATACGTTTCCATTTTACTTGCTTTCTCAGTATTTGGTTTCGATTGCATTTTTAATTCTTCATAATATGCCTGAATAGTTGCCTGGGTATCTCTAACAATATAAATTATACCAACTGCCAATAGGAACAGTAAAAAAATTCCTAGCATTGTATATTTTATTTTCACTATTTCATCTCCGTTCCCTGCAATAAATGCTTGTCTTCATTCATTTCTGACAAATCCAAATACATATCTTCTTTTGCAGCCTGGCTTACCATTTTATTCAATGTTGCGTAACCAATATCAGCGGAATCTGTAATCGTATTACTTGTTATGATTTTTCCATTTACAATAGAAAATACATTCCAATAATCACCTGTTCCCTGATCTGTTGGAACATTATAAGTAGCCAAAAGCTTGCCGGATTTATAAATTTTCACTTGTGCTTCAGAAGCATTCAAGCTTCTATTCCCATTGTACTTGTAAACGTAATAATAATATGGTGTTGTATTATTTACCTGCACAGATATCGTTTCTGGTCCATATCCATTTACATCATCTGTGTCAAGATTACATAATAACTTACCATTATCATAACAGTTCTTGGAGCTAAAATAAACGTGGAAGGAATTTCCTGAAGACGTCGTTCCTGTCATATGCGCATCTAAATCCCTTGGGTCATTGTTCCATGTAAGTACGATCTGATACATATCTGCAAGAGACTGTTCCGCAATAGAAGCGTTTTGCTCATATCGACTGTTTTTTTGCACGAGCACATTAAAACTTGTGGTTATAAATCCATTTTTTGAGATGGAAGCAGTATAATGTCCGACAGGAATATCCGAAATCTCATAATACCCATTAGAATTCGTTGTTGTTTCTCCAATTATACTTCCTATGCTGGGATTATTCCAGTCTTTTCTTACAGTTATGTGTACATCAGGTACTTTTCTTCCAGTTGTCGCATGACTAATATAACCGCATAACAATCCTTGATCCGTTTCCATCCCATCAATCATCAAAAATGATTCCATATATTTTGTCCTGGAAGATTCAACTTCTGCATAACAGGAAAAAGAAAGATATCCATCTGCTGATATTTTTAACAAATAGGTACCCGGAGTAAGTGAAACTACATATCCTCCATTCGCGTCAGAAGTAATCGTTTTTACAACATTACCATTTTCTGTAATCTCAATTACCGCATTTGAAACTGCCACACTTCTGTTGTTAGCTGACATAACCTTTCCATTCAATTCGCCTGGTTTCACATCTGCAAATCTATAATTAATAGCTTTATCTCCACCATAAATAATAGGATGAGCATGAAGACTTGTGCCATCATCATTTCCACAAGTCTGTCTTGCCAAAGCAAGAGCTTCTCCTAATGTGTAATAATTTTTTGTGTTTGGATTCACTTTCGTCATATTTGTCAATGTTGCATATTCTGTCTGTAGATTATATACCGTAAGAATTGTTTCAGAATTTCCTACCACTGCGGCAGCACCTTTGTTTAAAAAGGCTCTTGCCAGCACATCATCTTTTCCACTATCACAGGCACCAAGATAAAGCAGGGTATTATTCATATTACCACAATACTTATCCACATATTTAGCTGTGAACATAGCTCTTCCATTCGATGCAGCAAGAATTCTATCTTGAACGCAATCCCACCAATATCCTACATCCCAAAGCCATTTGTTCCAATCAAAGGCTTCTCCTGTACACAAAAATGAATGATTTTTCTGATCATATCCACCATGTCCATGCCAAATAATAATCTGATCAGAGCCAATATTTTTTATTTTCTCTAAAGTAACTGCAGATTCATCCAGGTTTTCGCTAAAAGAATAATTGGTAAATTCTGTTGCAATTTCTCTTGCTGCGTCATCTGGTCTTTGCATGAGAGATTCCAAGGACGAATCATAAGAATTTCTAAATGGCTGCATTGTAATAATGTTCATTGAAACATTGTCGCCTATACTGTCATACCCTTCTAAATTCACTTGATATACAACGGTAAGACCTGAACTCATTTTGCATGAAACACAGGTATTATTAGCCTCATAGTAAATTGCAGTTCCACTCTTTACCAATTGTTTTGCATACGCCTTTGCTTCATTAAGTGCCTGGATTTGTTTTTCAGGAGCAACAGTTCCATTGCCTTGTTGATATTTTTTTTGAATATCAGAGAATGTACTGATTGCTTTTTCAACATCACCTTTTGCTGCAGCAGTCGGTGCATTATAAACCCCAATTCTGATTTTTCCGGTTTTCACTTTTTGTGATTTCGCATAAAAAGTAAAGGCTTTTGGAGTTTTACTATGTACTGTAACGGTCAAAGAGTAAATACCATCTTTTTTCTTTTTGTCACCCTTTTTTCCGTCATCATGCATACGGCCAATTTTTTTATTTTTGTTATTATATAGATAAATATCTCCAAGTTTTCCTTCTTTTTTTACAGAAAATGTTATTTTTTTCTTTTCTCCACACTTCAATTCTGTAACAGAAGATTTAAAATTTTTGAGACTTGCAGGTTTCGCTTTAACAGTTACTTTGCATTTATATGATTTTTTACCTACTTTAGCTGTTATTACTGCCTTTCCTCTTTTTTTTCCTTTCACCAATCCGCTTTTAGATACCGTTGCTATTTTCTTATTATCTGTTGACCAGCTTACCTTTTTATTTGTGCCTAATATAGACAATTGATATTTTTTTCCGACAGTGATGGAAATATTCTTTTTATTCATACGAGTTTTCGCTGCGGCAGATACAGGCATATTTATTGCCATCATCAATATAAATACAACAAACAACACTTTCCATACTTTTTTCATAACGCTCTTCCTTTCTACTTTTTAGAACAATGCACATCCTGTATAAGTAATTGTCCTGGGTCCGTAATAGTATTGCAGATCATTATCTCTGCAAACCTGTGTCACAAACAGTCCATAAGCTTCCATAGATGAAATCGCCTTTTCCGGAAAATGACAGGGTTCCGGGTAAGCACATTTCTTACAGATTCTACATCCACCAGCCCCCAGCATCAACATATCAGGAAATCCTTCCATCATCTGTTCCCGCAGAGCTTTCAGATGTTCTGTATGCAGCTGCTGTTGCCAGTGCCATTACACAGGGATCAATATGTAAATTCGATAACTTCACACCAAAATGATCTGCTTTGTCAATGATACTTTTTGCAATCTCCAGCTTTTTGTCCGGCTGCCGCTGCACGCTCAATCCATATTTTCTCATATAGCCAGTAGATTTCGTAGAACTGCTTCGGGCTTAAGTATGGTGCAATATGTGGCATGCATATGGGAATGGTGCCAGTGTGCCCTTAAAGCCACGTAAATAATCAAATAAAGTGTCTACTGGATTTGAGAATATAAGCTTTGTCCGCAGCAATCGCTTTGATTGTCTTTTTCGCATATTCCCGATTTTCAAACAATTTCGGATATTTTCTTGGAAGACGTACATTTGCAACAAATCCAAATGGATCTTCGATCAGCTGATCGTACTCTCCTCGCTCCATCTGTGGCATCTGTACATGTTCCGGAGTAACTCCGTCTGGTCCGAATTTGTTCTGTACCGGTTCGATGATATCGGAGATGGCTGGTGTAAACAGAGTTCCTGAAAACGTATTTGCATCACCGATCACATCGGTCACTTTCTGTCCTGTCCAGGCAACTTCCGCACAGCTGGAAGCCAGCATAGTCGAAACATAATCAGCCCCCCTGCCGATTTAGTACCTTCATCAGATTGCTTTTTTTCTGTTCAAATTCATTTTTCTCTGACATTTCGCACCTCCGTAATAGAAACACCTTTCTCTTTGCTACACTTATATTTTATGTAACTTACATATTTTTTTCAAGTATGTTAAGATATTTTCATCATTTTTGAACAAAGTCGAAATCCGTTTAAATTTTATTTATTGTGAAATTGGATGGATTTGAATTGGCAGACAAAAAATACGAAAATTGTTATGAGTTATTTAAGAAGCGGATTAGATCCACCGCCTTCGCTGATACATATAAATAAATAATTTATGATGACAATGTAGAGCGTATTATCGACATGTACTATTTGGATCGACTGTAATGTCCTATCTTCTGGCCTTAATAATCCAAAAGACAAGATGATAAGAAAAGTTATATTTGTTAAACTGGTTTTACAGGCACTTCTATTATAGAGGTGCCTTTTTCCTGCATTTTTTGATGTGTCAGATGTAATGCCGAAACATTTCATAATATTTCCTGTATTCTGTGCTGGTATCAATCTCTGCTCCCATTCCAAGAAGAATTCCTGCAATGATGCTCCTGTGACAAAGTGCTTCTTCTTCACAATAACATCCCAGAACAATTTTTCTCCTACTGCCCTCTCTGCGCAGATAATCCAGATTTTCTTTCGCATCTTCATTTTTCGATAGTTCTGAAATGAATTGTGGGACATATATATTTTGGAAAAATTCCTTACCAAATTGTCCTGCATGGAAAGCTTTCCGATATTTTAGAAACAGTTCCCTGGATGGAGCCAGAGATTGAACCAGCTTTTCTTCTTGCGGCAAACTATCTGGAGAACGGACAATCCACCTTTCTTGAAATATAATCTACTGGTATCCAGATGGAATGTTTCTATTAATTCATTGGAAAACTGGCACTGATAATAACAGGCCTCTTCATAGATATCCCCATCGAGGAACTGATAGTATTCTTCAATAAAATTCCAGAATATCATTCTGTATTACTTATCGTAGAAAGTGTCCTAATACTAAGAATCACCGGTATTACCATAATAATGCATATCCAGATGCTCTGAAAAATAATCCAGGAAAGGACGGAAAGAATAAGGAAAACAATTAGTTTCATCCAGGCATCTGTTTGTAGCTTCTTTTTTTTGAGCAATATACAGGATATAACCAAAGTAACCGGACAGACCAGAAATGGGATAAAAATTCCTACAGCCAGAAGCAGCGCCATTATTCCGGTAAGGCTGCCAAGCAAAGTGGTGAAAGCACCGGGGAGAACCATATAACCGCTGATATAATCAGACATCATTCTTGCTTCAGAAACCATATGTGTTCCAGCTGTTGTGATGTGCTTTGTATAAAACAACAGTACTGCAATTCCTGCCATTCCTATTACAAGAAACAGAGTGTATACTCCGATGAATACTGTTGAGAGCCATGCTGTTACTGGAAGTTTTTCTTTTGTGTACATAATAAATCCTCCTGTTTTGCAAAGCAACCTCTTTTCGGTATTTTACTATTTCGATTCTGCAGTATAATAAAACTTATTTTATTATACTGCAATTCAGTTGAATATACCACTACTTTGAGCGCAAAACATTAAGCGGAGAATGACAGGGTTGAAAAATCGAACAGGTCACCGATAGAAAAAGATTCCAAACAAACTTGCCGTATTTCTTGCATCCAAAAGGGCATCGTTCTGGTGTCCGCAGAAATCTTTCCCTGCGTACATAACCGCATCTTTTAAAGAAACATTGTGTTCCAGACCGAGGGAAAAAAGCATATTTAAAGCATCCTCAAAATAAGGCGCTGCTTCTACCATGAACATTTTAATGCCTGTCAATGTACTCAAGAATATCTTCCTTCAGAAATAGCCATTTGCCACATATCTTGTGTCCTACAAAGATTCCTTCACGTGTTCTTTGGTGCAGATCTGCAACCTCTTTCTCTGCCTGTTCAAATGCGAACTGGATCTGTCGCCTTGCAAGATTGAGCATATAACGGTTAAGTGCGCCGAATATACCAGCCAGCAATTCTTCCGATGCTTGATCGCCCGTTTTAAAATTTACAGATAACGGATTTTCCATTGCCTGTTGATATGTACTGGTATTTATATGCGGCTCTTTAAAAAATACCAGTGACACTCCAATGATTGCTTGAATGTAGAAATCCTGCAATACCCATAGACTTTCATTTTACTATTTCCTGCTGTAAACAAAATTAGAGCAGAACCATTATAGATTCTGCTCCACATTTAACTCTGACAATACTTTTGTCTACCAATATTTTTCTACATATTCCACAGCTTTCTCTTCTGGCAGTGAAAATTCTTTTGCAATATTTTTAATTGTATCTTCTTTACTAATATGGAAAGTTTTGCAAGTTCTGATATTTGCTAATATTCCTTTCAGCATTCCTTCCTGTCTTCCTTTATCTACCAATTCCTCTAATGCACCACACATATAAATCTGCCCTCCTTTTTTCTCTGATTGCAAAGCATGGTTAATCAGGCTCTGGGATTCTGTGATTGCTCCGATCACGACTCCGAGTTCTGCCGGGATTGCCTTTTCTTTATACACAGTATTGATCTTCTGAAAATCCTTTTCATAAATGGAACGGCTTACATCAAATACCGTGTCAACATCCTGATTATGGAACCGCAGTGATCCGCTTTTCCTTAACTGAAGCAGGTTCATTTTATAGTCGGATACCAATGGTTTCAGTTTCTCCGGAATTTCCAGCATATCTGCCAGACAGAACGGGCCGTCCCATTCTTTTTCCCCATAATATACGCACAGGCTTATCACTGGATGAAGCCTGTCTGTCCTCTTTAAGTTGGAAAGGAATTCGTCAGAAGACTCAAACCCTTTCTCAGCCTTGTTCCTGGCTGCAATCTCGTTGTATTCCTTCAGATACGAAAAGGAATCCCCGATCATATGCCGTAAAGGCATTGCATAGTGGATTTTACTCTGGTTCTCCAGCCCCCAGATTACAAAATCCACACCATATGCTGTTTTCTTCACCACATCCAGGACTTTCTGAACCGTCTCTGCATGGTTGTTAAATTTCACCATGGAGGAAACATCTGTATCTACTTCCATGAGATCAGCAGGGTTCAGTACCTGTTCTCCATCAAATAACGCTGCATTAAATAAATCTGCGAAATGATCATTATCCCGCCAAAATGTCTTTAGTATGGTATCCGGTTTTATGTTGTTTTTCTCAGCCGTTTTCGACACCTCCTATATCCGTTTCTTCTATAATTAATATATCATAATCCATACGGTATTTCCACGAAAAGAAATTACCTAAATCTGAAAATTTTATAAACCTCAGTGCTACATCTGTATCAAAACTGACGTTATCAAAAAAAGTATCAAAAGTGAACCTTTTCGTTCTGACAGTTCCTGCTGGTGATCCCGGTCATCCCAAAATCACCAGCCAGAAACGAATTCACAACACTATGCCGCCATCATCTCAATCTGGTCTGATTTCAGATCGTAGTGATAAATATGTCTGGTAAGCACATCCTCTTCCGGAGTTGCTTCTTCTATGGTAGCCTCCAGAATTGTTTTCAAATTTTCAGGCTCCACACTTTCCTCATCATGGAGCATCACCTCATGAACACTTGTAAATGCCAGATACAAGCCTTCTGCCACAAGCTTATGACAGAACGTCTTTGCAACCCCCGGGTAAAACAGCTCGTAAGCTTTCCATTTTCATTCGTGTACACATTCATACAATCCTGTATTTCCTCTTCATCCGCTGCACAAAATTCCACTCTGAATCCTGTTTCTTTCCCGATTTCCTTTACCAGTTCTTCCACAAATTCTTTATAATCCAGATTGATTTATCCTCCGTTTTCTTTGTTTTATGCTGCATTTTTCGTCCGTTTCAAGCCATTAAGTGCTCTCTTATAAGTCACCTGGTCCAGTTCCTGTATGGATGCGATTCCATACCGTTTCAGGATCTGCTGCATCGTAACCCCTGTTCTTCCAAGCTCCGCATACAAAATCTGAATTTCCCCCTCTGATATTCTCTGGACTTGCGCTTTCTCACCCTCAGAATCTGCCACATGTATGGAAGCTGTCCTTTACAGACTTTCTCCCATTCTTCTCGCCCATCCGCACTTTATTTATGGGAATATAAATAAAAGGAGCCGAATACAGCTCCCGTCCAATCCCAATATTAAAGCAGGCCCGTTTAAAAGAGTCCGATGCGGCACCTTTCGCCTTTTCATAGTCGCTTTCTGTTCCTACGTCTTCCTTCTGAACCCACTGCTTTTTCTCATCATCCCAGATACTGAGGATACAGTACAGTTCATTTCCGATCATATCATGTCGTTTCTGCCATCCGCAGATTCCAAACACTTCATCCAGTATGGTATGGTCTGGTCTACTCTTGCATTTTTATAAAGAAGCAGAGTAATCCCCTGCTCCATGATCATACCTACACGGCACCCAATCTCTTCCGGATTTAAATTCCGGATTCTTTTTTCTGCCATTAGCTTTCCCCCTGTAATCATTACGCAACACAGATCATTGATAAATTTTGGAATCTTGATCTATCACAAGTTGATGAACTTATGAAGAATCGGTATTCTGTCTTTGGTCCTGAACCAAGACTCCCTTGCCTTAGCCGGTGATGGAACTCCCGTTAATACTTCCGCTCAAGAGCGGAAAACAAGAACCTGTAACTGTCTGGAAAACGGAATCCGTGATTGCAAATGCGACCGTATCTATCATCAGCCTGACTGTGATATCGGCTGAGATTCCCATCGCAACCGTCATTACTTTGGATACGACTTATACATGCTGACTGCTTCTGATTCTGAAAATGACCTGCCTGTTTTTCCTTTTCTAAGTCCTGCTTCACGGCACGACTCGCACGGTTTTTTATACAACTGGTTTTCCATGAAAAAGATGCTCCCAGAAGTCAACTGGAAATGCGGAAGACTGCTAGTCTATAAAGATGATATTTCTATAAACAGTGATGGGATTCCTTTATGTCCCAAAGGCTTTCCTATGAAACAAGCTGCTGTTGAACCACGAAAAGGACGTATAAAATATCGCTGTCCTAAAATCTCTTACAAAGGCGGTACACCTCATTGCACTTGTGATGCTCCTTGTTCTGACGCAAAGTATGGAAGAAATGTTCATCTTGTATTAAAGGATAATCCAACACCGGTACAGTATGAGTATAACACTCACACTGCACCGGGAATTTCATCATGGGCTAATTTATCCTGTTTCTTTGGAACTGGTAGCAGGGGTGATTTCCTCTGCCCGACTGCAGAACACCGTCACGCGCGTCCTGCCACCCTTGGTGCAGGTATAGAGCACAAGGTCATAGCTGCTGTTCAGGACAGTATCCACCGCATCCGGGCCAAGCGTTTCCAGCTTCTCAACAAAATAAGTGTTTACAATGCCCTCCATATCCGTAAAGATAACGGTATCGCCCTTGGACAGCTCCTTCAGCCGACCAAAATGGTTATCGTAGTTATGTGCCACGATCACCAAATCATCTGTACGGGATGAGCCGGACTGGCGGCAGGGTGATATCTTAAGGCGCTTATAGTCCCACTCTGCCATCACCGGCAGCTTCAGTTCCAGCGTAGGGAGCTCCAGATAGCCCACATACCCATAGCCATCCAGCATGACCACAGGCAGCTCAGGGTCAAGCTGCACCACTGTGGACGCAGCTGCCGTGTCCTCCTGCTTTTTTGGTGCTTCTGTCACAGGAGTCTTTGACCTTTGCACCGGTATTGCCGCCTCAACCTCTGCCAGCAGGCTCTCGGCTTCCTGCCCGGCATACGCATCCTCGCGGCGGTTATGCATAAGCAGGAGCAGTGCGCACAGTATCAGCACTGCACCTGCTGCCACCATGGCAATGCCTGCTCTTTTAGCCATTATTCTTCTTTTTTTTCTTCACCAATATTGCCCCACCGAGAATAACAAGGGCAAGTCCGGCGCCTCCCAGCACCCAGATCGGCCAGTTAAGCTGACCGGTCTGGATCAGGTTACGGATGTTGGTGGTGATGCTGTTATTGTTATTGTTATTGGATTGGTTTGTGTTGTCATCAGGCCAGACCCTGCTGACGGAGCCCTGGCTCTCATTCTCTTTATATGCTTCTACAGTAAAAACCCAGTCCACTGCACGATTGGCAAACTTATTGTCCAGTTCAATGGGGAGGCTCAGCTCCACCTTCAGCGTGGCAGTTTCGCCGGTACGAAATTTTCCCAGAAACTTATTGTCCTTCAAGCCATCCAACTGATCGGGGGAAGCGTCATAAATCAGCTCCGTGCCGTTCCAGACCTTCATGGAAACTTTGGAAAGAAATTCTGATGTGGAAGCGGCAGTCTCCGTTTTTACATCCCTGGGACTTAGGGAATCTGCTTCTCCGTCATGGACTTCGGCTCTCATGTAAAGCTTCACAAAGTCGCAGTCCGTAGCGGAATTGATAAATGTGATGGTTTCTGCCACAGTATCCCCTGGCATAACGTCCTTGAAGTTTCCAAACAGACCGGTCTTCGTATGCTCGCTGCCGTGCCGGAAGTCAAAGCCCTTTGAAAAGCCGTTAAACGTAATAATGGAAGTAGAGGCTGCAAATACTGTGGATGCAAGACTCATAAGTATAAGCAGCATCAGAAACAGTGAACCTGACACTTTATATGACTTTTTCATATCGCCGCCCCCTTAATCCACGTTTAGCCTGCCATTGCTGATGGTTACACTCCAGGCCTCTTGCACAGCCTTTTCGGGAACACTCTGAATGGAGTCTGCCAGAACTTCGGCAGAAAGGGTATACTGCGGTTCAGCCGGATATGAAGCCGTACAGGTCAAAAGACTGCCCTCCGTTGAGGCACCGGGAGCAACCGGGACAGGATAATAGAAGAAGCCATCACTCCCTTTTATCCAATTGCCGTTGGGATTTTCCGTCACCGTATAGTTATAATCTGCCGGGACTGAGGCGGCGATGTTATTTTCCGAATCCAGCCAGTTTACAACGTAGACCGCCCGGATGTAGACCTCGATCGTGCCGGTGTTTTTAACCTGCACATAGCCTGTTTCCGGGTTCTTCGTCACTTCGCAGGAAACGCTGGCGTATTCGAAGGTGTTTTCCACCGGATCGGTTTTTGTTATCAGGAACGCGGCAGTAGAGCCAACTGCCGTGCTGATAAGCAGGATGATGGCAATAAGCAGGACTGCCGCCCTGTTCATGCCAGCTCCTGATCTGCCGTCTTTTTCAGTTTGTGGGTCCTGATACATTACTGCCGCCCCCTTTCTTAATTGCCAAAGGTAATCCTGTTGTATGCATTGCCACTTAGCCACTGGTGGCTGCTGCGATTGTCTGTGAAGCAGACTGTGCTGCTTTTTGAAGATTGCAGGGTAACACTCTGGGAATTACTGCCTGCTGTGTGCTGCCAGGCAGTCACTTCCGTGACAGTGTAGGTACCGCTCTTCAGTCCCTTGATGGTCACAGGGCTGCTGCCGTTGATCACAATGCGCTTGCTGTATCCATC
>CAKRRG010000009.1 GCA_934394545.1 uncultured Blautia sp. | reverse complement strand
AGCAGGCCGAGAAATTTTTATTGCGCTGGCAGAAACAGCTTTCGCGTAAACTTAATAAGGAAGATAAGATACTTTCGCTAAAAAGCCGTGATCTTCGAAAGAAAGAAATTGAGGATCTGCGGGAAAAGAAAGTAAAGGTGAACGGATTTGGCTTTACTGGAAAGCTGCTTGCAGATATTCTGGAGGAGGATTTAATGGAAAATGCTGCATAAATGGTATTGTTCCTATATTGTTGGCTCATACGAGTCTTAGAAAATAATTTTGTAAATTATCATGGTGATGAAATTAAAATACTACGTATATGGAACTACGGTGAAATTGACACAAAACTACAGAATGATATAATAAAAATGGCATTTGGCAGCAGATACTGCGTAAATTCTTATCTCGATTTTGTTTGAGATTAAAAAAATTATATGCGTGAATAGAGCGCCCAAAATCAAGAAGATTATTGATTTTAGGCGCTTTTATTGTTTCCAAATGTCAATCTCAAATACGAAAGGGGGAAAGTATGTGCTGTGTCAACTCCATATGTTGAAAGGAAGACGATATTATGCATAAACCAAGGCGGAGAACCAAATATTTTGAAAGATTCTATTTTGAATATGAAGGTATTTTATACCTAAGCAAAAAAAATTGTTGTGAGAAACTTGGATTTGAGTATGGTTCTGTTTTAGGGTATAGACATACGAATAATTGTTCTTTCACGGAGGCACTTGATCATTTCATGGAAATACGTGAGCAGAATCAATTTGTTTTTCGCAATCGGAATTGGTTGAATCTCGACAACTGCTGTGTATTTTATGGTGTAAATAAATTTACCGTGCGACATTACCAATATGATTATGGTGATACCATTCAGGAAGCATTAGAAAAAGCAATTAAGTATACGAAACAGATAAAATTCGTTTACAAGGGAAAAACATATCCTTCTTTAGCAAAATGCTGCAGGGAAATGGGAATACCAGAATCAACAGTACGAAAATGCATGGCAGAAACTGGAAAAACCGGAGCTGTTGCATTGACCCATTGCATAAAAAAAGCGGAAGAAAGAAAATATAGTAATCCGTCTCCGTTTTTCTATAGAGAAAAAGAATATGCAATGTTTACAGAGTGCTGTCGTGAATTTAATCTGGAGCCAAATAAGGTCAGACAAAAAAGCATTTCGCTGAATAGCTCGTTACAAGATGCACTGGATTTCTTTCTCTTAGATCACCCTGTAAGGAGAAAAAAATTTTTTGATGACAATTATTCTATTGAATCGGTATCCGCAACATGCAGGCAATATGGAATTAAAAGAGCTGATATTTACAATTATATAAAAGACAATCAGTGTTCCAAGGAAGAAGCAATCAGGTATTATATTGCTGTTAAGAACAAAATCGGAACTGGGCCTATTACATTTGAAGGCGTTAAATATGTAGATGTCCGAGAATGTTGCAGGAAACTTGGAATTTCTTACAGATGGGTGTGTGACAGGATTATATATAAAAATGCTGGAGTGGACGAAACTTTGTTTTATTATAAGACAGAGAAAGAAAAATGGCAGAAGATGTCAGAAGAGCCGCTTTGTCTGGAAGATGGAACAAAATATGATAATCTTCACGATTTTTGCCGGGTTCTTAAGATACGCCAAACAGATATTTATGGGTATATATACCGTCATGATTGTTCCGTGCAGGAGGCAGCAGATTTTTATGCAAGCAGACAAGCAGCTGTGGATAAAGAAATGATACAAATTGGGGAAATGGTGTATACAGATCTTCAAAAATGTTGTAAGGAACAGGGAATTCTTTATCGTTGGGTGTGTAATAAGATGCTTCGTGAAAATATTACAGCTTCTGAAGCAGTCAGGTATTACATTCGCAAAAATGAAAAGAAACAGTTAAAAGCCCAGAGAAAAGCAGCACTTAAAGAGAAAGGGAAAATGCCGGAACCACAGAGAGTTGTTGTTATGGGACAGGAATATGAGTCAAAAGAAAAATGTTACAAAGCCCTTGGGATCACTAAAAAACTGGTTCTTAGACACATGCGGGAAACAAATTGTCTGTTTGAAGAGGCGGCTGCTTATTGTTACGAAAAGAAACGGAAAAAACGATTTGAATTTCGTGGGAAAACATATAAAAGCTATAACGCCTGTTGTAAAGCATATGGAGTGGCACAGGAATATGTTGCATTAAAAGCCAACAGGGAACGAATAACAAGACAGGAGGCAATAGAAAAACTACTGGAGCAAAGAGAAAATAAAAGTACGTTGTTGGTTGATAACTTAATTACGAAAGATGAGGGATAATATGACAAGAAAAGGAAATAAACAGGAAGAACCAGAGAAACTTCTTCTTTCAGTAAAGGAAACATGCGAATTAACTGGTTTGTCAGAAAGAACTGTCCGAACTATAATGGCGGAAAATGAGTTTACGGTCCGGATCGGGAGAAGAACACTTGTTCATAAGAAAAAATTTGAAAAATGGCTGGACAAACAGTACTCTTGAATATTTTGTGAGAACGTGATAATATTCTGATGTACTTGAGATCTGGTCTGGAAAGGATGAATGCCATATGGGTAAATCTTTAAAGGGTAAAGAACTTGGACGTGGGCTTTACCAAAGATCAGATGGGCTATATGTGGCCAGAATATATACGAAAGGTTCCCCGAAACCAATCTACTTATATGACAGCAATTTAGCCAAACTCAAAAAGAAGCGCGATCATGAAAAAGCAAGATATATTATGGGGCTTAATGCAGGAGCACGAAAGTATACTACTGCTGAGTGGTTTGAGGAGTGGATGAAGCTATATAATATAGGACGCCTAAAAAACACGACTATTAATGGTTATGTTGATGGATTTGAACGAATTACAGATTATATTGGCTCGGTGAGGCTGGAAAGTCTCACCCCCGCCCATATTCGTAATATGGTGGAAAGATTACAGGCAGACGGCTATGCAGAAACGTCAGTGGAGCATTCGCTGACGATTGTAAATCTATTATTAAACAGTGCAGTAGATAGCAGAATGATTCCCATGAATCCATGTAAAGGGATTTCAATTGCGAAGTCGGAAGAAGCTGTAGTCGATCCATTACAGGAAGATGAAGAAAAAGTTCTGACCAAGGAAGAAATTGAAACCTTTTTGAATGCTGCAAAAAATACAAGATATTATGAGGTGTTCTATATTATCCTGAATACAGGTATGCGAATTGGAGAACTTGCAGCTCTTCAATGGGAGGATATTGATTTTCATTCGCACAGAATTCGTGTTTATAAAACTCTTAATAAAACAACTATTTTTTATGATGACAAAAAGAATCGTGTTGAAAACCCATATAATACAAAACAAATAACAACACCTAAAAAGAAGGCAAGTTACCGTTGGATTCCAATGTCAAAAAAAGTTGAAAATGCCTTTCTGACTTGGAAGGTAAAGCAGGATATGGACAAGGAAAAATATGGTTCGAAATGGGGCGCAAATAACGTTTTAAAAGACGAATACCCAGATCTTGTTTTTACAACAAAGCCCGGTAATCTTTTCCTTCCACAGTATGGTTCCCGGGAATGTTCACGTATATTAAACATCATTGATAAAAAAGAGATAAAACGTGCACAGATAGAAAACAGGGAACCACATCTTTATAGTGTATATCCACATAAATTTAGGCATACGTTTGTTACAAGAATGAACCAGTCAAATATGTCACCATTTACTGTAAGCAAAATTGCTGGACATTCAAGCGTAAATATGACAAACTATTATACGCATTTGGAGAAGGAATATGTTTCGGATGAGTTCAATAAATTTATAGAAACATACGAAGAAGAAAATATTCCCCAAATTGAAGAGAATACAACAAAGGATAAATATGAATAATACTACTGATAACGAGAAAATTAAAAAAACCGTGCAGAAACCGTGCAGTAACACTTCCAAAAGCGGCGCAAATGCAGATAAATCAAGGGGTTCTGGCAAAAGTATGAACATGTCACCGATGATGCAGGAGTACTGCAAAACCAAAGAAGAATACAAAGACTGCATCTTATTTTATCGTCTCGGAGATTTCTACGAGATGTTTTTTGACGATGCCCTTACTGTATCCAAGGAACTGGAGTTAACCCTTACCGGAAAGGACTGTGGACTGGAAGAGCGCGCACCTATGTGCGGAATCCCGTTTCACGCAGCTGATACATATATCAACCGTCTGATCGAGCGGGGACATAAAGTAGCGATTTGTGAGCAGGTGGAGGACCCGAAGAAAGCAAAAGGGCTTGTAAAGCGTGCCGTTATCCGTGTCGTTACTCCGGGAACTACATTAGATGCGACATCATTGGATGAGTCAAAGAATAATTATCTGATGTCGATTGTTTCCATAGCAGACCGTTTTGGCTGTGCCATAGCAGATATTACCACAGGTGACTGTTTTCTTACAGAAGTTCCGTCAGGCCAGAAGCTGGTTGATGAAATTAATAAATTCAGCCCGGCTGAAATTATATGTAATGACTCCTTTTTTATGAGTGGAATTGATACTGATGATCTCAAAGAGCGTCTTGGAATTTGTATATTTTCCCTGGATGCATGGTATTTCGATGATGATACCTGTCGAAAAGAGTTAATGGAACACTTCCATGTAACCAATCTGGATGGGCTTGGGATCAGCGATTATGACAGTGGGATCATAGCTGCCGGAGCGCTGTTTTTGTATCTTAAGGAAACGCAGAAGACAGCCCTGTCCCAGATGACTACCATCCGGCCTTATACGGCTGAACGCTATATGCTTATTGACAGTTCCAGCCGCCGAAACCTGGAGCTGGTAGAAACCCTTCGGGAAAAACAAAAGAGAGGTTCCCTCCTTTGGGTATTAGATAAGACAAAAACTGCAATGGGTGCACGTACCCTTCGTTCCTTTGTAGAGCAGCCTCTGATTGACGCCAAGGAAATCAACCGCAGATTGGAAGCTCTTGAAGAGCTCAATAAGAAACCTATGCTTCGTGATGAGCTTCGCGAATATCTGAATCCGATCTATGATCTGGAACGTCTTGTCAGCCGTATCAGTTTTAAATCTGCGAACCCCAGGGATATGGTAGCCTTCGCTTCATCTCTGGAAATGATTCCTTATATTAAACAGGTTTTAAACGACTTTGAAGCCCCGATTCTGAAAGAAATCTATGAGGACATGGACAGCCTTGAAGATATTACGGATCTGGTCAAACGAGCCATTGTAGAGGATCCTCCTTTGGCTCAAAAGGACGGAGGCATTATCCGCGAAGGTTTTAACGAAGATGTGGATAAATTCCGCAGTGCCCGCACCGACGGAAAGAAATGGCTTACAGAACTGGAAGCCAGAGAACGTGAACGCACCGGAATCAAATCACTGAAAATTAAATATAACCGTGTATTTGGCTATGCGCTTGAGGTTACTAATACATTTAAGAATCTGGTACCGGAAGATTATATCCGTAAGCAAACATTAACCAACGCAGAGCGTTATATTACCGAGGAATTGAAAAATCTTGAAAATATGATTCTTGGAGCAGAAGACAAGCTCTATGCCCTGGAATATCAGCTTTTTTCAGATGTCCGTGATAAAGTTGGACAGGAAATAATGCGAATCCAGCGAACAGCAAAGGCGATTGCCGGACTTGATGTGTTTGCTTCTCTTGCACTTGTTGCTGAACGAAACCATTATGTACGCCCTAAGGTAAACGAAAATGGAATTATCGATATCAAGGGCGGTCGGCATCCGGTTGTTGAACAGATGATTGACAATGATATGTTCATTGCCAATGATACCTATCTTGACAGCAATAAAAAACGGATTTCCATTATCACCGGCCCCAACATGGCGGGTAAATCCACATATATGCGGCAGACTGCACTGATCGTTCTTATGGCACAAATTGGAAGTTTCGTTCCTGCTGATAAAGCTACTGTTGGAATTGTAGATAGGATTTTCACTCGTGTTGGTGCCTCAGATGATCTGGCAAGCGGACAAAGTACCTTTATGGTGGAAATGACTGAGGTTGCGAACATCCTTCGAAATGCCACCTCAAAAAGCCTCCTGATTCTGGATGAGATCGGACGAGGAACCAGTACCTTCGACGGACTTGCAATTGCCTGGGCCGTAATTGAACATATCAGCAACACCAGACTTTGTGGTGCAAAAACCTTGTTTGCAACCCATTACCATGAACTGACAGAATTAGAAGGAAAACTATCCGGAGTAAACAATTACTGTATTGCAGTCAAGGAAAAAGGAGACGATATTGTTTTCCTTCGTAAAATTGTACAGGGCGGTGCAGATAAGAGCTATGGAATCCAGGTTGCCAAGCTTGCAGGCGTACCGGATACGGTAATAAACAGAGCCAAAGAACTGGTTGAAGAATTAAGCGATGCTGACATTACTGCTGCCGTAAAAGACCTTGCTTCCCCCAAAAAGAAACCAAAGGTCGAGATGGATATGGCGCAGATGTCATTATTTGACACGGTTCAGGATAATGATATAATTGAGGAACTAAAGAGCATTGACATTGGAAACCTGACTCCTATGGAAGCCTTAAATACATTATACAATCTTCAGAATAAAATTAAAAACAGATGGTAACCGAAGACTTTCTTTTACAGGAGAAAAACTTTGAGAAAAATAGCAGTTTTAGATAAACATACCATTGATAAAATTGCAGCAGGTGAAGTGGTAGAGCGCCCTTCCTCTGTTGTAAAGGAGCTTGTAGAAAACTCCATTGACGCCGGTGCTACTGCAATAACCGTAGAAATTGCAGACGGAGGGAAAAAGCTGATCCGTATTACGGACAATGGAGGTGGAATCGAAGCCTCCCAGGTTCCCACTGCATTCCTAAGTCATGCCACCAGCAAAATTGAAAAAGTAGAAGATCTGGAAAACATAGCCTCACTGGGATTTCGTGGTGAGGCTTTGTCCAGTATTGCCGCTGTTTCCCAGGTGGAACTGATCACCAAAACACCCTCCGCCATCAGCGGTGTACGTTATGTAATTGAAGGGGGCGTAGAACAGTGCCTGGAGGAAATGGGTGCTCCTGATGGAACTACTTTTCTGGTGCGGAATCTTTTTTACAACACCCCTGCCAGAAGCAAATTTTTGAAATCAGATTCTTCAGAGGCGAATTACATTGGAACTATGATGGAGCAGCTTGCCCTTTCCCATCCTGAAATTTCTTTTAAATATATTCAGAATAAACAGGTAAGACTGCATACCTCTGGTAATTATAACGTAAAGGATGTTATTTACAGTGTATACGGTCGTGATATGGCAAAAGCACTTCTGGAAGTCTCTTACGAAAATGATTTCATGAAAATTGAAGGATATGCCGGGAAACCGGAAGTGTCCAGGGGAAACCGAAGCTTCGAAAATTACTATGTAAACGGCAGATTTGTAAAAAACAATATTATTACAAAAGCTATTGAGGATGCATATAAAGGCTTTGTAATGCAGCATAAATTCCCCTTTGTCTCTTTGCAGATTCAGATGACAGGAAATGATCTGGATGTAAATGTTCATCCACGGAAGCTGGAAGTACGTTTCGCGAGAGGGGCTGAGGTATACGATGCAATCTACGAAGCGGTTCACAATGCACTTCTTCACAGGGAGCTGATTCCGGTTGTTCCTGTGGGAAAAGAAGAGCGGGAAACAAAGACTGCGGCAGTTAAACGCGGAGCAGTTCCGGAACCTTTTGAAAAAAGCAGAAGAACCGAATCGGCTCCCGATAATACAGTCAAAAGCAGTCCTGTATCTCAAACCAGCAATATGCTTCGGGAACAGGCAATTTATCAGACAAAGCCCTTTAGCAAAGAAGAGGAAGCTCTTTTTGCAGGAACCCTGAAAGCCGCTGCAGAAGCAGACACCAGAAGAACAGAACAACCCAAGATTCCGGAGACTCTTCCAGAAGTACAAAAGCCCAAGATTCCGGAGACTCTTCCAGAAGAAGAGCAGCCAAAGTGCCAAGAAATCCCGCCCGAAGTACAGAAACCCATAGTTCCGGAGCCACAGCCCGAAGTACAGGAACCCTTACCAGAACCACAGCAGTTAGAGCTTTTCCAGGAGAAGCTTCTTGCCCCGGAATCCAGAAGCCGTCATAAACTGATCGGACAGCTTTTTGACACCTATTGGCTGGTAGAATTTGAAAATCAGTTCTATATTATAGACCAGCATGCAGCCCACGAAAAAGTAAACTATGAACGTTTTGTCAGACATTTTAAAGAACAGTCTATCGAATCACAGTATTTAAGCCCGCCCCTTGTGGTCAGCCTGAATCTTGACGAACAGGCTAAGTTAAAAGCCAACGAAGAATACTTCACAAAATACGGTTTTGAAATTGAACCCTTCGGGGGACGGGAATACTGTATCAGTGCAGTTCCAACCAATCTATATGGCTTCCATGAAGAAGCGTTGTTCCTGGAAATGCTGGACAGCCTTGGAGGAGAGGGTACGAAAGATGCCTTTGACCTATTCACGGCAAGGCTTGCCACAATGGCCTGCAAAGCAGCTGTAAAAGGCAATCATCAAATGTCTTCACTAGAAGCAGACAAGCTGATCGACGAGCTTCTCACCTTGGACAATCCCTATCATTGTCCTCACGGTCGTCCAACGATTATTGCCATGACAAAGACGGAGATAGAAAAGAAATTTAAACGAATTGTTTGATTTAGGAGTGATTATGAAAAAACCTCTTATTGTCCTCACCGGTCCGACCGCAGTGGGAAAAACCAAATTATCCATTTCCCTGGCAAAAGCAATTGGCGGGGAGATCATATCTGCTGATTCCATGCAGGTTTATAAATATATGGATATTGGTTCTGCCAAAATCATGCCTGAGGAAATGCAAGGAATTCCCCATTATCTGATTGATGAACTAATGCCAGATGAAGAATTTCACATTGTGCGCTTCCAGCAGATGGCAAAAAATGCCATGGACAGGATTTATGCCAATGGTCACATTCCCATTTTGGTAGGAGGAACTGGATTTTACATCCAGGCAGTTACCAGAGATATTGATTTTACCCAGGCGGAACAAGATGACGGATACCGTACCAGTCTGGAGAGCCTGGCTCAGGAAAAAGGTGCTTCTTATCTGCATCGGATGCTTGCAGAGGTTGATCCTAAAAGTGCAAGTGACATACACGAAAACAACATAAAGCGTGTAATCCGTGCCCTGGAATTCTATCATCAGAATGGCAGTCCTATTTCTGCCCACAATGAAGAACAGCAGGAGAGGACAAGTCCTTACAATCTGGCTTATTTTGTGCTGAATGCGCCACGGGAACTTTTATATGAGCGCATTGACAAACGCGTAGATGAAATGATGGCCGCTGGACTCGTAAATGAAGTTCAAAAGCTGAAGGACATGGGGTATCACAGAGGAATGGTTTCCATGCAGGGACTGGGATACAAAGAAATCCTGGCTTATCTGGATGGAGAAATGCCCTTGGATGAGGCTGTTCGGATTCTGAAACGCGACACAAGGCATTTTGCAAAGCGACAGCTGACCTGGTTTCGAAGGGAACCGGAGACTGAATGGATAAATAAAGACCAGTTTGGATTTGACGATACGAAAATGCTGGATCATATGCTGAAAATCTGTAAGTCTAAGATATTAATATAAAAGGTCCAGTTAATAGGACCAAAACAAAATATGGAGGAATGTCGTCAAAAATCGACGATAAAATCAATATGAAAGAATTATACGCGCAGCTGGGAATTTCTTCCCAGGTTTACGATTTTTGTTATGAAATAGAGGAGTCATTAAAGGACCGTTTTGAACAATTTGATAAAACTGCTGAGTACAATCAGATGAAGGTCCTTCTGGCTATGCAGAAAAACCGTGTCGGTGAAGAATGCTTCGGTTCTTCCTCTGGATATGGCTATAACGACTATGGACGCGACACTTTGGAAAAAGTTTACGCAGATACCTTCCACACAGAGGCTTGTCTGGTGCGCCCACAGATTGCATGCGGAACTCACGCTCTGGCTATTGCCCTTTTCGGAAATCTCCGTCCGGGAGATGAAATGCTGGCACCGGCTGGAAAGCCTTACGATACCCTGGAAGAGGTAATCGGTATCCGCCCTTCTAAAGGGTCACTTGCTGAGTATGGGGTTACCTATCGACAGGTTGATCTTCTTGAAGACGGCACCTTTGATTACGAAAGCATCCGCAAGGCTATTAACGAAAAAACAAAGCTGGTTGAGATTCAGCGTTCTAAAGGATATATGACTCGTCCCTCTTTTTCCGTAAAACAGATTGGAGAACTGATTGCCTTCGTTAAAAGCATTAAACCAGATGTGATCTGTATGGTAGATAACTGCTACGGCGAATTTGTTGACACCATTGAGCCAAGTGATGTTGGCGCAGATATGATCGTTGGTTCTCTGATCAAAAACCCAGGCGGCGGACTGGCTCCTATCGGTGGCTATATTGCCGGTACCAAAGAATGCGTGGAAAATGCATCTTACCGTATGACCTGTCCTGGACTTGGTGCTGAGGTTGGGGCCACTCTTGGAGTAAACCGTTCTTTCTATCAGGGCTTTTTCCTGGCGCCGATGGTAACAAAGGGTGCGTTAAAGGGTGCTGTTTTTGCAGCTAATATTTATGAAAAGCTTGGTTTTAATGTTGTTCCGAATTCCACAGAACCAAGACAGGATATTATTCAGGCGGTTACTTTAAACAGCCCGGAAAGACTGATCGCATTCTGCAAAGGAATTCAGGCTGCTGCCCCTGTTGACAGCTATGTAGACCCAGAGCCATGGGATATGCCAGGTTATGACAGTCAGGTTATTATGGCTGCCGGAGCTTTTGTACAGGGCTCATCCATTGAGCTTTCCGCTGATGGTCCGGTAAAAGAGCCGTACGCTGTATACTTCCAGGGTGGACTTACCTGGGAGCATGCAAAGCTTGGCGTTATGATGTCTCTGCAGAAGCTGGTTGATCAGAATTTAGTTCAATTACCGTGAAAATTATGGATAAAAAACGTGTTATCATCGTAGGTGGCGGAGCTTCTGGGCTGATGGCTGCTATTACAGCTGCCAAAAACGGAGCTGCCGTAACTATATTGGAGCAAAATGAAAAACCGGGCAAAAAAATCTGTGCCACAGGAAACGGTAAATGTAATTTTACCAATACCCAGGTACAGGCTGACGCTTACAGAAGCAACAATCCCGGCTTTGAGAAGGAAGTCCTGAAACAATTTTCAGTGGAAGAAACCGTAAGTTTTTTTACCCAGCTGGGAATCTATCCTGTAAATAAAAATAACGGCTATCTTTACCCACATAGCGGCCAGGCAGCAAGCGTAGCAGAGGTACTGTGTATGGAAGCCAGAAGCCTTGGTGTAAAAATCAAAACCAATGAGCATGTCCAAGGTTTATCTGTAGAAAATAACATCTGGAAGATTCACACAGCCGGATGGACCTATGAAAGCGATGCTGTAATCCTTGCAAATGGTTCAAAGGCTTCTGCTGTTTCCGGCTCAGACGGAAGTGGATATGAGCTTGCTGCTGCCCTGGGACACCAGATCATAGAACCTCTTCCAGCCTTAACTGCCCTAAAATGCAAGAATACAGGTTTTTCCGGTTGGGCAGGAGTTCGCACAGAGGGTCGGGTTTCCTTATTTGTAAACGGAGAAAAAATCATAGAAGAAACAGGGGAACTGCAGCTGACGGATTATGGAGTATCCGGAATCCCGGTATTTCAGATCAGCCGCTACGGGATCCGTGCATTGAAACAAGGACAGAAGGTTGCATTAAATCTAAATTTTCTGCCGGAATTTTCCAAAGAGCAGCTAAGCTTATTTCTGAGAACGCGTAAAGAAAATTCTCCATATAAAGGAAAAAAAGAATTCCTTACCGGTCTTTTCCCAGATAAACTTATAAAGGTGCTTCTGGCAGCCAAAGATCTGGAAGAAGCTATCTCTAGCTACCCACTAAAAGTAACCGGCTTCCAGCCTTTTGAACAGGCTCAGGTGTGCTCCGGTGGAGTAGATACCAGAGAGGTCAATAACAAAACACTGGAATCAAAAATGAATCACGGTTTGTATTTTGCAGGAGAACTTCTGGATATTGATGGAAAATGCGGCGGTTACAACCTGCAGTGGGCCTGGTCCAGTGGTTATGTTGCAGGAATGAATGCAGGAAGATGATAAGGAATCCCCTAAAGGAGAAACAGCATGATTCGAATTACCCAACTAAAGCTTTCAATCAATCACTCTCAGAAAGAGTTACACCACAAGATCCGCAAGACCTTACGTCTGAAAAATGAAAGCTTCTCTTATGAAATCGTAAAGCAATCTCTGGATTGCCGCCATAAAGATGACAAAAAATTTGTATACACCGTAGATGTTTCTTTACAGGATAAAAATCTGGAAAGTAATATCCCCCGGAAGGTTGGCAATAATAATATTACGTTAACCAAAGCGACGGAATACAGATTCCCGGACGCCGGGAATACAAAGCTGCATGTTCCACCGGTAATCGTTGGAAGCGGCCCTGCTGGAATTTTTTGTGCCTGGTATCTGGCGAAAGCAGGATATCGTCCGTTCGTTCTGGAACGGGGTGAGGAAGCACATATCCGCCAGAAAACAGTTGAAAATTTCTGGAAGAACGGCGTGCTGGATCCCGACTCCAACGTACAGTTTGGAGAGGGCGGTGCCGGTACTTTTTCCGATGGTAAATTAAATACGCTGGTAAAGGATCCCTTCGGAAGAAACCATGAGGTTTTGAAACGATTTGTACAGGCTGGTGCCCCTGCTGAAATTCTTTACCAGCAGAAGCCTCATCTTGGCACGGATGTACTGGTAGGAGTAGTCGAGAACCTTCGGCATGAAATTGAAGAAATGGGTGGGAAATTTCAGTTCCGAGCGAAAGTAACCGATCTGATTTTTGAACATAATCAGTTAAAAGAAATTGAAATCAATGATAACACCCGGATTCCGGCACAGGTTTGCGTACTGGCGGTAGGTCACAGTGCCAGAGATTCCTTTGCCATGTTTGACAATAAAGGACTTTATATGGAGCCGAAATCCTTTGCTGTGGGCGTTCGTATGGAGCACCCGCAATCTATGATCAATCTGGCTCTTTACGGGGAAGAAGAAAACCCTAAACTGGGGGCAGCTGCCTATAAAGTTACACACACCTGTAAGAATGGCCGCGGTGTCTATTCCTTCTGCATGTGTCCGGGAGGTTATGTAGTAAATGCATCCTCTGAAACTGAAATGCTGGCAGTAAACGGCATGAGCTACCAGGCCAGAGACAGCCACAATGCAAACAGTGCCTTGATCGTATCTGTAACACCTGCTGATTTTCCTGAAGAAGGACCTTTGGGCGGCGTGAAATTCCAGCGTAATCTGGAACGTGCAGCCTGGAAAGCCGGAAATGGTAAGGTTCCGGTACAGCTGTTTGCAGATTACCAGAATCATAAACCAAGCACCATTCTTGGTGATATCACTCCTTGTATAAAAGGTGCCTATATTCCTGGAGATGTCCGCAGTATTTTTCCTAAAGAAATAGGAGATTCCATTGAAGAAGGAGTTCTAGCTTTTGGAAAAAAAATCAACGGCTTCGACCGTCCGGATGCAGTGTTATCCGGCGTAGAAAGCCGAACCTCTTCTCCGGTACGCATAGTCCGGGATAAGGATACACTTGAAGCCAATTATGAGGGAATCTATCCCTGCGGCGAAGGCGCCGGTTACGCAGGCGGCATTACCTCAGCTGCCATGGACGGCATAAAAGTCGCCGAAGCAATTTCTAAAAAATTCAGAAATTCATAGGAGAGAGTGTACATCTCTCCTTTTTTATGCTAAAATGAGTCTGCATTACATTTTGATAACCTGTCAGCCCTGGAGAACTGCAGGTAAAATAATATGAATGAAGTGAAACAGACCATCAAAGAACTGCCTAAGTCTTCACGCCCTTATGAGAAATGTCTGCAGTGGGGACCATCTGTGCTCAGTGACAGTGAGCTTTTAGCAGTAATCCTGCGAAGCGGTGTACCGGGCTATAATTCCCTTGCACTTGCCAATCAGATCTTAAGTCTTACGAAAGATACCTCATATCCGGGCCTTCTGGGACTTATGCACATGTCCCTTCCGGATTTGATGAAGGTGAATGGAATCGGAAAGGTCAAGGCCATCCAGTTGAAATGTATCGGGGAGCTTTCTAAACGGATGGCGTCTGCAGTTGCCAGACCGGGACTTTCTTTTAATGATCCCATCACAATAGCAAAATACTATATGGAGCATCTCCGCCATGAAGAGCAGGAGGTGTTGATCGTTATGCTGCTTGATGGAAAAAACCATCTTCTTGGAGAACAGACCATTTCCCGTGGAACCGTAAATGCTACCCTTGTCACACCAAGAGAGGTTTTTCTGGAGGCTATGAGATTTCATGCAGTAAGTGTGATTCTGGTCCATAACCATCCAAGCGGAGACCCTACACCCAGCAACGAGGACATAAAAATCACAGAACGGGTTTACCGATCCGGGGAGCTTCTGGGGGTAATGCTTCTGGATCATGTAGTGATCGGAGATCATAAATATGTAAGTTTCAGAGAGCAGGGATTGATTGCTTATGAAAAGCAGGGATGATTTTCTCCGACAGTAATGATGAAGGGACAGATATATGCTGTTTGAAAAAACATACGGAATAGATCTTGGAAGCAGTTCCGTCAAGGTTTATTCCCTGATTCGAAATAAAAGCTACATTGAGAAGAACATGATTGCGGCCAAGGGCCGCAAAATCATAGCCGTGGGCAACGAAGCGTATGAAATGTTTGAGAAAGCACCATCTGACATTTCCGTGAGTTCGCCGATGGCTTTTGGTATGATAGCTAATCTGGAACTGCAGGAAATTGTACTTTACAGTATGATGAAAAAAATTGATAAAATTTTAGGAATAGGCTCTGTTATGTATTTTGCCGTTCCTCTTGATATGACAGCCATTGAAAAAAGAGCATATTTTCAGGTGGCTAACGGTCATTGGCTGCGGAAGAACCGGGTTTACATGGTAGAAGCCCCCATTGCAGATGCCATTGCCATGGGCGTGGATCTGGAGAATAACGCCGGAAGCATGATTGTAAATATTGGAGCACAGAGCACCAACTTTTCCATAATTACCGATGGAAGAATCATCATCAGTAAGAAGATTCCTATCGGTGGGCGTCAGATGAATGAAGCGGTGTGCAGTGAAGTACGCAAGCGCTATAATCTACAGATCGGTACCCGAACAGGGAAGCGCCTGAAGCTAGTAATGGGCCGCCTTGCAGACCAGCATAAGCAGGCACGTAAGGTTGTAGGAATCGACAGCATATCCGGTCTTCCAAGAGAAGAAGTGATTTCGGCTTATGTGGTAAATGCCGGGATCATGAACTGTGTGAACGAAATCGGAGCCCAGATGAAGGTATTTCTGGAACGCATTCCTCCTCAGATTTCCTATCATATAGCGAAAGAGGGAATTTACCTTACAGGAGGAAGTACCAGGATTTCCCATATTGATACATATCTGTCTGGTTATACCGGATATTCCTTTAACCTGTCAGACCTTTATGAGACTTCCTCCGTGAAGGGACTTGAGAAGATCATACATGACAAAGAGCTTCGCAAATGGGCTCAGCCCATTAAACAAAGAAAATTATAGATTTTTTAGGGGTGCTATTTCATGAAAAACCTTAAGAAAAAATTTCGATTTCGTATGAATCTGAAAAGTAAACATTTACTGGCGATCATGACCCTTTTCTGTCTGTGCTGTATTGTTGCCACGTTTGCCTCAGGCATTTCTACAGCGCCTTTACAGGAAACGGCAGGAATCATTATCGTCCCATTTGAAAAAAGCATTGAAAAAATCGGTTCTATGATCCAATCCATGCGCGATAATTTCAAAGACAAGCAGGATCTGCTTTTTGAAAATGAAGAATTAAAGGCTGAGATTGACAGCCTGACTACCCAGAATAATAAACTGATCCAGGATCAGGGGGAATACCAGCGCCTAAAGGAGCTTTATAATCTGGATCAGACATATGAAGAATATCCCAAGGTTGCAGCTACGATCATTTCCAAGGATCCAGGCAACTGGTATGACACCTTTATGATCAATAAAGGCTCTAAGGATGGAATCCGGATAGATAATAATGTAATTGCAGGCAAAGGACTTGTGGGAATTGTCACAGAAGTAGGTACATCCTGGGCTACTGTCCGTTCTATTATTGACGACAGCAGCAGTGTAAGCGCTATGACTGTAAGCACTTCGGATAACTGTATCGTAACCGGTGATCTGGAGCTGATTGATGAGGGAAAGCTTCGATTTGAACAGCTTTATGACCAGGAAGGCAAAGTATCTGTAGGAGAGCGTATTGTTACCTCCAATATCAGTGAAAAATTTGTAGAAGGACTTTTTATCGGCTATGTAAGTGAAGTAGAGGTGGACAGCAATAACCTTACAAAAACAGGCACTATCGTCACACCTGTGGATTTTCTTCACCTGAAGGACGTGTTTGTTATTACTGTCAATAAGCAGGATATGATAGACGGAACTTCAGCAGTAGATGATTTCGGAACAGAGAGTTCTGATAGTAGCACTGCTTCAGATGAACAGGAGGGTGCAGATGAAGAGTAAGATCGTGTTTTTTCTTACAATTATAATTTGTTTTCTTCTGCAGTGTACGATTATGGATCTGATCTCTATTGGTTCTATAACGCCTAATCTGATGCTGGTTCTGTGTATTTCCATGGGACTTATGCGAGGACGCAAAAGCGGTCTCTGGACCGGCTTTTTCTCAGGACTTTTTGTAGACCTGTTTTTTGGCTCTATATTTGGCTTTTATGCTTTAATTTATATGTATATCGGCTATTTAAGCGGATATGCACACAGGATCTATTATGATGATGATGTGAAGGTTCCTATGGTTCTGGCAGCTATTGCGGATCTTCTATACAATCTGTCTGTTTACGGGCTTCAGTTTCTTCTCAGAGGACGGCTTGGACTTCGTGTCTATCTGTACAGGATCATCATCCCGGAAATGTTTTACACGGTATTTATTACCTTGATTGTATACCGGATTTTCCGTTACATTAACTATCGCTACATGAACATAACCAGGAAAGAAAGTGAGTCAATTTGGGTACTAAAATAAAACGAATTTTCAAGAAAATCAGTTTAAAACGAACAACTGTCCTGATTCTGGTCTTTGTGCTAATGTCAGTTGTCCTGATTCGGAGACTGTTTGATCTGCAGATTATTCAGGGCGAAGACTATATCAGTAAATTTCAGGCAAGAACGACGAAGGAACGTGTGATCAAGAGCACCCGCGGCAATATTCTTGACAGAAACGGTGATATTCTTGCATCTAATGTACTTTCCTATTCCCTGACCCTTGAGGATAACGGAACCTACACTTCTACAAGAGAAAAGAACCTGACCTTAAACGGTGTGGCTTATCAGGTGCTGCAGATTCTCCACAATAATGGAGATGATATCACGCATTCCTTTCACATTGTGGTAGATAAAAATGGCGAATATGCCTTTGATGTTGCAGAAGGCTTTACTCTGAACCGTTTCCGTGCAGATATTTACGGACAGGCATTGATCGATGACCTGGAGGATGAACAGAAGAGTGCAACAGCTGATCAGATGATGGAGTTTCTCACTGGCTCTCAGAAATTCTCTATTGTTCTGGATGGGGAAAAAGCATATACCGAGGATGAATTGACTTCTCATGGACTGCCTCTTACCTTGACCAAACAGGAAATTCTGGATATCGCTACTATCCGATACGAACTAAATACCAACAGCTTCAAAAAATACATGCAGGTTACCATTGCTACGAACGTAAGTGAGAAATCAGTAGCTGCTATCATGGAGAACAAAACAGGGCTCCAGGGAATCGATGTTGTGGAAGATTCCATCCGTCAGTATATAGATGATGAGAGTATGGCGCCTATTCTTGGATACATAGGAAAAGCATCCTCAGATGAACTGGCAGAGCTCCGTAAGCAAAATCCTGATTATTCCAATGACGCAATTGTTGGTAAAGCAGGTATTGAACAGTATATGGAGCTGACACTTCAGGGAACGGATGGAAAAGAGACCGTCTCTGTTGATAACCTTGGAAAAGTTCTTAAGATTGACGAGGACACCAAGGTAGAACCAATTGCAGGAGATGACGTACAGCTAACTATTGAGACAGACTGGCAGTCTGCAATCTACCAGATTCTGAAACAGCGTGTAGCCGGTGTTCTTCTTACGAAAATAGACGCAGCGAAGACTTTTGACTACACCTATGTTACAGATGCCAGCCAGATTCGTATTCCTATTTACGATGTATATAATGCCCTGATTTCCAACAGTGTGATCGACATCAATAAATTCAGCAATGAAGATGCATCTGATACAGAAAAAAATTTATATGCCAAATTTCAACAAAAGCAGCAGAGAGTTTTTGATACAATAAGCTCGAAGCTGAATGGAACCAATCCCCCTGCATATAAGGATGAGGATACCGAGACACAGGAATACCTGTCTTATATCTGTAATGACCTTCTTAGAGATACTCTTGGTATTATATCTAAGGATGCCATAGATACCTCAGATGATACCTATAAAGCATGGACAACAGAGGAAAGTATCAGCCTTAAGGACTACCTGACCTATGCCACAAGTCAGGGCTGGATCGATATCACCAGTTTCTCACCAGAAGGCGAATATCTGGATTCACAGGAGATTTATCAGGCGCTGACCTCTTACATTATTGACTATCTCCGTACAGATACAGGCTTTTCCAAGCTTCTTTATAAATATATGCTTCTGGAGGATACCATCTCAGGGCAGGAACTCTGCCTGGTACTTTATGAACAGGGTGTTCTTGACAAAGAGGACGGTACTTATGAAAGTCTGGCATCCGGAGCAATCGGTGCATATGATTTCATGATCAACAAGATCTATAATCTTGAAATAGAACCTGCACAGCTGGCCTTAATGCCTTGCTCTGCTTCAGCCGTGGTTGTAGACGTAAAGACCGGAGATGTGGTAGCACTGGTTTCCTATCCGGGTTATGACAACAATCGTCTTACGAATGATATGGATACCGATTATTATGCCAAGCTGGCTCTTGATCAGTCCAGCCCATTCTTTAATAAAGCGACTCAGCAGACAACTGCTCCTGGTTCCACTTTGAAACTGCTTTCTACAATTGCAGGAATGGCAGAAGGCGTTATTGATGAAAATACTTATATCGAATGTACCGGAACCTTTGATTATGTGGATCCGCCAATTAACTGCTGGTACAAAAACGGCCACGGAAGTCTTGACATCCGTACTGCGATTGAGCAATCCTGTAACTACTTCTTTAACATGATCGGCTTCCAGCTTGGAAAAGTTGGTGATAATGAATTCTCAGAAGTACAAAGCCTGAACAAGCTTCAGGAATATGCCGCTTTAATCGGCCTTGACCAGAAGACCGGCATCGAGCTTTCTGAAGCAACCCCAAAAGTTTCCGATGCAAAAGCAGTTCCATCCTACATGGGACAGGGAAACAACCTGTTTACAACTTCTCAGTTGGCTCGTTATGCAACTGTTATGGCTACCTCCGGAAATGTATTTAAGCTTACCCTGTTGGATAAAATATCTGATCCTAAGGGAAATATCATACAGGAATATGAACCGGAAATTCAGGATGTAGTAAATGTTTCTTCCAATATCTGGGATGTGATCCATGACGGTATGCGCCGTGTAATTCAGACCCACTCACAGTTTAATGGTTTGGGAATAGAAGTAGCCGGAAAGACCGGTACCGCCGAGTTGGATCTCCGTCATCCGAACCATGGTCTTTTTGTTGGTTATGCACCAGCATCGGATCCGGAATATGCGATTGCCATCCGTATTGCTAATGGTTACAGTTCCGGTAATGCATGTCTGATTGCTAATGATATTTTTAAATATATGTACAATCTTGCAGATAAGGATTCTATTCTCACAGGTGTTGCTTCTACAGATACCAGTGATACATCGAATGACTAAGAAATGATCATGCCTGCCGGAAGTGCTCCGGCAGGCATATCCGTAAGAGAAATACCAGAATTTTGGAACATTTTTGTTTAGGAGGAATTAAAGAGATGGGTGAAGTCATTGTCATTACATCCGGAAAGGGTGGTGTTGGAAAAACAACCACTGTCGCCAATATCGGAACCGGATTGGCTATGATGGGGAAGAAAACTGTGGTTGTGGACACAGATATCGGTCTTCGCAATCTGGATGTTGTACTTGGATTGGAAAACCGGATCGTTTATAACCTGGTAGATGTGGTTAATGGAAGCTGTCGCCTGAAGCAAGCCTTGATCAAGGACAAGCGTCATCCTGAGCTATATTTACTACCTTCCGCACAGACAAAAGATAAAACTGCCGTATCTCCAGAGCAGATGATCAAGCTGACCGACGATTTAAGAGAAGAATTCGATTATATTCTGCTGGACTGCCCGGCTGGAATCGAACAGGGCTTTAAAAACGCCATTGCAGGAGCTGATAAAGCGCTTGTGGTAACTACTCCTGAGGTGTCTGCAATCCGTGATGCTGACCGCATTATCGGTCTTCTTGAAGCCAATGAACTACGGGATATCCACCTGATCATCAATCGCCTTCGCCCGGATATGATCGCAAGGGGAGACATGATGTCTGTAGATGATGTAACTGAAATTCTTGCAGTTGATCTGATCGGAACGCTTTTGGACGATGAACAGATCGTGGTTGCAACGAATCAAGGCGAACCTCTTTCCGGAAAGAATTCCCAGGCAGAGGATGAATACCGCAATATCTGTAAACGGCTTATGGGCGAGGATGTTCCATTCGTAGAGATTAAGCAGAAAAAAGGAATGTTCTCAAGATTCTTTAAGAGATATTAAAATTATTTCCAGACTATTTATTAATGGAGGGAATTCCCATGAAAACCTTTTTACATGAAAAAAGGCGCTCAGCAGGATATGCCCGTGACAGAATGAAGCTTCTCCTGATTTCTGAGCGCATAGAATGCTCTCCACAAATGATGAAAATGTTAAAAAGCGACTTGGTGCATACAGTAAGGAAGTATGTAACCATAGAGGAGAATAAAGTAAAAATACAGATATCACAGGAACCACCTGTACTGATGGCATACATTCCTGTGTTAATAAAAAAGGATAAATAAATCTATGATTAAACAGTATAAGCTACGTTTTTATAATTTCAAACTGGTAATTCTCCTGACGGCGATCAGTTTGTTTGGAGTGCAGCTGGTAGCCAGCGCATCACCAGACCTCCGCAACAAACAGCTTCTGGGTGTGGTAATGGGACTTGTGTTACTTGTCATTCTGTCGTTAATGGACTATTCCTGGATTTTGAATTTCCAGTGGATCATGTATGGATTTAACCTGCTTATGCTTATTGGTGTGCGATTGTTCGGAAGTGAGGCCGGTGGTGCGTCCAGATGGCTGGATATCGGTGGTTTCCGTTTTCAGCCTACAGAGCTTTCCAAAATCATTATTATACTGTTTTTTGCTAAGTTTTTTATGGATCATGAGGATGATATCAATACCTTCCGGGTTCTGGCAGAATCCGCACTTCTTCTGGCAGTACCGCTGGCTCTTATTTATGCACAGCCTGATATGAAGAATACAATTACGGTAACTATTATTTTTTGCATTCTTCTGTATGTAGCAGGACTACATTACAAAATCATTGGAGGAGCGGTTCTGATTGCAGTTCCACTTCTGATCATTTTTCTGTCCATTGTTGTGCAGCCGGATCAGACACTGATCAAGGACTACCAGAGAACCCGTATTATGTCCTTCCTTTATCCTGAAAACGAAGAATATCAGGAAAATATTGAACAGCAGAATAACTCTAAGACTGCCATTGCTTCCGGCGAGCTGGTAGGAAAAAAAATCACAGGAGATGACCAGGTTTCTTCTGTAAACGCAGGTAACTTTGTAGCAGAGAACCAGACTGACTTTATTTTTGCAGTTGCAGGAGAGGAGTATGGTTTTATAGGATGCACCACGCTGATCATTTTGCTGCTGTTGATTTCCATAGAATGTATCAGAATGAGCCTGAGAGCTAAGGATCTGGCAGGAAAGATCGTCTGCTGTGGAGTCGGCAGTATTGTAGCTATACAGAGCTTTCTGAATATCTGTGTTGCAACAGGACTGGCTCCTAATACCGGAACGCCTCTTCCTTTTGTCAGTTATGGACTGACTTCACTGGTCAGTCTGTATATCGGTATGGGACTGGTAATGAATGTAGGTCTGCAAAGTAGCGCTTATAATAAAGAACTCATAAAAAAAGAAATTGATAAGAAAGAGGAATACTTATGACAGCTGCAAAAAATAATGCTACCAGGCGTCAATCCATAAAATACCGCAATACCAAAAGAAAGAGAATAAAAAATACCATTCTTCTTTTGTTGCTTCTCAGTGCGCTTTTGGGTGCAGGAATAGGGGCTATTTATCTGCTCCGCAGCGGAAATATATTCACTCAGTTAAATGAGCCTTATACAGCCTCCAGGGAGTTTTCCGGCAAACTTGCAGATTCTGACAACTTGCGCGCTGACGGTTTTGCAAAAAATCTTTGCGTAGTTGTATCTGATGTTCCTATGGATGGTGTTTCCCTTGGTGAGAATCAGAAAGGTCTCCTTTTAGATCTTGACGACAAAGAAGTGCTTTATTCCAAACAAGCCTTACAAAAGGTATATCCTGCAAGTATTACAAAGATCATGACAGCTATGCTGGCACTGAAATATGGCAATATGAACGATGTGGTAACCATTACCCAGGAGAATCTGAACCTGGAAGAGGGATCGCAGGTCTGTGGCTTCTGGGCTGGTGACCAGCTGACCATGGATCAGCTTCTTCACTGTCTGTTGGTCTATTCCGGGAATGATGCGGCGGCTGCTATTGCAGAGCATATCGGCGGTTCTACAGAGGGCTTTGTGGAAATGATGAACAGCTATGCCAAGGAACTTGGCTGTACAGGAACGCACTTTACAAACCCACATGGATTGCAGGATGAGAACCATTATACTACTCCTTACGATATCTATCTGATGTTAAAGGAAGCATTGAATTATCCTGAATTCACCCAGATTACCCAGTCTGGCTCCTATACAGTAGAATATACGCATGCAGACGGAAGCAGCGCAAGTACTACCTTACTTGCTACAGATCATTATCTGACCGGAGAAGCAACCCCGCCAAAAAATGTTACCATATTAGGAGGCAAGACCGGTACTACAGACAATGCCGGCAACTGTCTGGCTCTGCTTAGCCAGAATGCCTATGGAAAGCCCTATATTTCCATTGTCATGGGCGCATCCACCAAGGATGAGCTTTATACACAGATGTCATCTCTGTTACAGAACATTAATTGATGTTTCCGTTCGGAGATTCCGCAAAAATATGAATCGTAGCCACAATTGAGAAAAATAGACATAAATATTAAAAAAACTCTTGAATTTTTAGAAATATTATACTATAATATGAAGCATATTAAACATGGTTTTTGGTAAAAATTTAATATCATATTGTCTAAGGAGGAAAACATCATGGTTGAACTGATCGTAGGAAAGAAAGGCAAAGGCAAAACAAAAGTGCTCTTAGACAGAGTAAACAGTGCGGTGAAAGAAGCCAACGGAAGCATTGTTTACCTTGACAAAAGCACCAAACACATGTATGAGCTTAATAATAAGGTACGTCTTATTGACGTTTCTTCTTATCCGCTGAAGAATGCAGACGAATTTGTAGGCTTTATCTGTGGAATTATTTCCCAGGATCACGATCTTGAGCAGATTTATCTGGACAGCTTCCTGAAGGTTTCCAAGCTTGAGGATGCAGATATTACAGACACTATTGAACAGCTGAACAAGATTGGAGAGAAATATGGAATTTCTGTAGTTGTAAGTATTTCTCTTGATAAGGAAGAACTTCCGGCTACATTACAGGATAAGATTGCAGTAGCATTATAATCTCGGATGGTATGATATTGCAGCTATAAATTCAGTAAAACCAATAGAAGTACATAAGGACATGACTTGATTCACGGGTCATGTCCTTTTTTTATATTACTTAGTCCTCACGGAGTTTTACTGCAGTAGCTGCCTGACGACGTCTGGAGTCATCTAAAGCAGCATAATGCTTCTTCGTAGTATTTACGTCCTTATGGCCTAAAACGTCTGCTACAAGGTAAATATCGCCTGTTTCCTGGTACAGAGCTGTACCATAGGTGCTGCGCAGCTTATGCGGAGTGATTTTTTTCGTAGTGGTAACCTGTCTGGCATATTTTTTGACCAGATTTTCGACTGCCTGTACACCAATTCGTTTACGCTGAGTAGAGTAGAAGAGTGCATGTTCATGTCCTTCAACAGGTATAATATTTTCACGAACCTCCAAATAATTTCTTAAAGCTTTTTCTACTTCCGGGCCAAAATATACAACCATTTCATTTCCACCTTTTCTGGTGACCTTGATTCCGTTATTTTTAAAATCCACATCTTCAATATCAAGTCCCACGCACTCAGAAACACGAATTCCCGTTCCCAGCAGGAGAGTAACAAGTGCCAGATCACGATCCTTAGTTTTTTCATAATAAACCTTTTTCTGACCTGTAAGATCGTCACCACCATGTTCAATATAATCCAGCAAAAGAGCAACTTCATCGGCCTCCAGACGAATAATGCTTTTTTGATGGATTTTGGGTACATCTACAAGAACAGTGGGGTTTGTATGAATCATTTCACGCTTAAAATAATATGCATAAAAACTTCGCAAGGATGACATTTTTCGTTTCAGTCCACGTTCGCCGTTGGTTTCCGTTTTATCACCAGCCTGATATACCTTTAGATATTCTTCATATTCCTCAAGATCAATGGCTGTGATCTGATCCAGGATATCAACAGTAAAGGCATCCATAGACCAATCCTTAAAGGCCGGATTCTGATCCAGAAGAAACTGAAAGAAAATACGGATATCATATGCATATGAAATTCTTGTTTTCGTCGTGGTGCGTGGCTCAATGGCACGAAAGAAATCCCTGCAAAAAGGCGGTAACGTTTTTAAAACATCGCGAAGGCGTAAGGTGTTTTCAATATCCGTTTGTTCATGGTAGGTTACTTTTTTATCCATAATAATTTCATTCTCCTTAATATAGGCTATCTATATGAAAAACTCGGGTTTGTCGTATAGATATAGATGAGGAACTGAACGCCGGATCAGCCACTTCTTCCGACTATTTCCGGCGTTTCCTAGAATATTCTACATAATTGATTCATCCAACATTACAGTAAATGGTCCGTCATTTTCCAGTGATATCTTCATGTCTGCGCCAAACCTGCCGTGCTGAACAACCGGTACGGTTCTTGCAGCTTCCTTCAGCATATACTCATAAAGATCATTTGCCTGATCCGGTGCGCCAGCTTCAATAAAGCTTGGACGATTTCCCTTCTTACAATTCGCATATAATGTAAACTGTGAAATCATCAAAAGCTCTCCATTTACATCTGCCAATGAAAGGTTCGTCTTACCATTTTCATCTTCAAAAATTCGCAGTCCCAGCATTTTCTTCAGATATTTATCTGCAATTTCTCTGGTATCATTCTGGCCTACACCGACAAACACTAAGAAACCCTTTCCAATACTTCCAATGATTTCTCCATCTACTTTTACATTGGCATAATTCACCCGCTGTATTAAAAGTCTCATGTTAATTTCCGTCCTTTTTACTATTTTGTTTCTGCTTCTGTTTCTGTCTGTACTCTTCTATTAATTGTCTGACATTTTCGTAAATTATCACTGAATATTTCTTAACAAATATCCAGATTGTGATCAGAATCTTCTGGATCGTCTTTAGCAATGTAAGAGTAAATTGCAACATTGCAGTACGTCTGGGTGTTTCTCTCTGCTTCGGCTCTTCCTCCGGAAAAAGGACAGGCTCATGAGTGACAGGGTCCAGACAGTCAATATTCATGTATTTCTGCTCTTCATCCGGTACCTTCTTATAAATCAAACTCATATGAACCAGTCTGTCAATTGCTGCATAAAGAACCGCGAACACGGGAACTCCAATAAGCATACCAGGGATTCCAAAAATCCCTCCACCTACAAGAATTGCCACAATAACCAAGAAACTGGAAAGTCCTGTAGACTCACCCAGAATCTTCGGGCCCAGAATATTTCCATCAAACTGCTGAAGGATCAGAATAAAAATAGCAAAATAAATCGCCTGCAAAGGATCAACCAGCAAAATTAAAAAAGCACTTGGAACTGCTCCCAGGTATGGTCCGAAAAATGGAATCACATTTGTAACACCAATGATCACACTGATCAAAAGTGTGTATGGCATATCCAAAAAATTCATTCCAATATAACATAACACTCCGATAATAGCGGAATCCAAAATCTTACCAGTAAAAAAACCGATAAAGGTTTTGTTGGTAAAGCGCATAGAATGAATGATAAAATTGGCATGTGAAGTATTAAAGACTGCGTATGTGAGCATCTTAGCCTTTGCGATAAATCCCTCCTTATCTGCCATCAGATAAAGAGATACCACCGCTCCAATCAGAAAATTCTTCAGGAAATTAATCAGTTCAAACACGCCAGCTGAAATATTCTTAAGCATTTCCTGCATCTGCGGAAGGATGTTCGTAGTCAGATAATCCTGTGCTGTAGTAATAGACTGATTCAAGGTATCCAATGCATCCGCATTCAGATTCCATTTCTCAATAAACGACTGAAGCCATTTCTGAATAACATTCACATACGCAGGAAAGCTATAGATCAGCCCCATAACGCTTCGAATCAATTCCGGCAAAATCATCATGAGAAGCGCATATATGAGTGTCAGGAAAAGGAGCATACATAAAATCACACATGCCCAACGAATGGCCCTACGTCCCGCCTTACCTACTGCTATCTCCTTCTTGGCAAGTAGGGGATAGATCAGCTTTCTTTCCATAAAATTCAGTATTGGAGTGAGCAGGAACGCAATTACCACACCATATACAATTGGTGTCAGAATCCCTAAAAATGTCTTTATTCCTGTAATTAAGGTCTTCATATGGAAAACACCATAATAAAAAAGCATACTGGCTGCAATTACAAGGAATGCAGTCACTCCCCAGCGAACATGTTGATTGTCCAAACGTAATTTCATATAATTATATCGTCCTCCTGAAACATGAAAGCATAACCATTACTTAACAGCAATTATTTTTATTATAGCACAGTTTCCCCTTCATGTCTTATTAAAAAATTATAAACTGTAAGCCTTCTATCGAATACAAAGGGGTTCTCATCCGAGAACCCCTTTTCTCACATATTTCTGAAGTTTATTTCTATTCCTGTAATTTATTTCTTAAGATTATCAAAAATATGTACAATATCGATAATTGCCTGTGCAGCACCTTCAATACCAAGCACGCCACTGTCAACACTTAAGCTGTATCCGGAAGCAGCGCCCCATTTCTTATTCGTATAGTAATTATAATAGCTTGCGCGGCTCTTATCGGTCTTGGTGATCATATCCTTAGCTTCCTTAGGAGTCTTATTGTATTTCCCTGCAATACGCTTAATTCTCCAGTCCAGGTCTGCATGAACAAAAACACTGAAGCAGTCCTTATTATCTGCAAGAGCATAATCAGCACAACGACCAACCATAACGCATGGACCTTCTGCTGCAAGCTTCTTAATTGCTTCAAACTGTGCCAGAAAAACCTTGTGATTCATAGGCATGTCTGTAAATCCCGCAGAAGAATATCCAAAAGAATAAGTATCCATTACAAGAGAATACAGGAAGCTGTTTGTTGGCTTCTCATCGTGATTCTCAAATAATTCCTTACAAATACCGCTGTCATTTGCAGCATGCTCCAGAAGCTCCTTATCGTAGCACTTAATTCCGAAATATTTAGCTACTTCCTGGCCGATCTGCCTGCCGGCACTTCCGTATTCACGTCCGATGGTAATAATTGAACTTGTTGTATTGTTCATATCTGCCACTCCCTTCTGCAATTCCTTTACTGTGAATGGCATTTCACAGATGTTTTGTAAATCTATTATACACTACATCATGGTAAAATGACAACTATTTTCGTAATTTTTCTAACAAATCAAGAAAATATTCTGGCAAAGGTGCGGAAAACTCCATATACTCCCCGGTTCTTGGATGAATGAATCCCAAAACCATTGCATGGAGCGTCTGCCCCTGAAGATGGTAAGGATTTTTACCTGAGCCATATATTTCGTCTCCTAAAAGAGGATGTCCAAGACTTGTCATATGGACACGGATCTGATGTGTGCGGCCAGTCTCTAGGCGGCACTCAATATACGTTGCATTGCCAAAGCGTTCCAGAACCTTATAATGGGTAACTGCATCTTTTCCATTTTTATAATTTATAGCCATTTTTTTACGGTCAATTGGGTGGCGTCCAATTGGTCCTTCGACCGTTCCCTCATCCTCCTTCAGATTACCAGCCACAATGGCACGGTAACGGCGCTTGATCGTATGCTCTTTCAATTGCTGGGCCAAATCCCGGTGTGCTGTATCATTTTTACATACCAGAAGCGCACCTGTAGTATCCTTGTCAATTCGATGGACTATTCCAGGTCGCATAACGCCATTAATACCGGACAGATTTCCCTGACAGTGATACATAATAGCATTTACCAGAGTTCCGCTATTGTGACCATTTGCAGGATGAACAACCATTCCCTTAGGCTTATTTATAACCAATACATCCTCATCCTCATACAAAATATCCAAAGGAATGTTCTCCGGAAGAATATCCGGTTCGGTTAAGTCAGGCAGGATTGTCTGTACCAGATCCCCTGCCTGTATTTTATAGTTTGCTTTTATGACTTTTCCATTAACCGTAACCTTACCTTCCTTCAAAAGCTTCTGAAGATAAGAACGGGAAAGCTCCTCATATTGATCTGAAAGGCAGCGGTCTATACGCACCCCTGCCCCGTCAGTTGTTGCTGTAAATTCTAATTGCTCCATGGATAGCGATTGCTCCTCTCTTTGTAAAGCGGATCTTCCAGGTCCGCTTTGCTGCTTGTTCATGAACGCAGTCGCTTCGTGACCTGTCAGTGGAAGAATGCTTATCTGCGTTCAAACACTCTCTAGAGCGTGTTTGAAAAATCATTCCCGCAATCTGCACGCCCCACTTTGCGGTATATTTTGCCCGAATTCGGTTGCCGTAGCCCGCTACGGCGCCCTCATCCGGACAAAATCTCCCACAAATTGTGACGCACATCTTGCAGAAAGCCTTTTTCAAACATGCTCTAGCGCCCTGGCTTTAAGAAATCAAAATCGTCTTCCTCTTTATAACGAAAAAACACAAGAAAGACCAATGCCACAATTCCGCAGGTCACATAAATGTCTGCCACATTAAAAACCGGAAAATCAATCAGGGAAAAATAAATAAAATCCACTACATAGCCCCTGAAAACCCGGTCTATAAAATTTCCCAAAGCACCTGTAAAGACCACAACAGCAGTAAAAAACAGAGGTCTGTAATAAACAGTTGCAGGTATTTTTATAAAAAGATATATGATAGCTGCGAAAAAGACAACACAAATCAGTACCAGAAAAAGGATCTGATTCTGAAGAAGTCCGAACGCCATGCCTCTGTTCTCCAGATAACGAAGCATCAACACATTCTTAATAAGGGGAAATCCGGAATTCCCCTTCAGATAGCGGATAGCAAAATATTTCGTTCCCTGATCCAGAAGAACCAGAAAAAGAAGCAGAATAAGACCTTTTAATCTTGGTGCATGCAGCAGCTGGTCGTCTCGTTTCATTGATGTAACACCACTCATAACAGTTACCTGCAGATAGCACGGATCCCTACAAGAAGCTCCTGATCCGTAACGGTCTTATCAATAAAGCTCTTCCCAATGCCATCCATAAGGATAAACTTAATCTGTCCATGCTCCATTTTCTTATCCTTTCTGGTTGCTGCCAGAACATCTTCCGGAGAAAGTCCCTCTACATATAAGGGCAGATTGTAAAGTTTCAGACTATGACAAATCTGTTGGTACTCGTCCTCTGTAAGAAGTCCTCTCTCCTTGGAAATAGCAGCTGCCGCAACCAGACCAATGCCAACACACTGTCCATGCAACAGTTTAAAATCCATCAGTTTCTCTACGGCATGTCCGATTGTATGCCCCAGATTAAGAAGAGCCCGCTCACCCTGCTCCTTAGGATCCCGTTCTACAACGCCTGCCTTAATAGCACAACATCTCCGAATCATAATAGACAGCATCTTAGGATCCATAGTACGTATTACCTGATAATTAGCGCATACAAAATCAAAAAAGTCTTTATCACAGATTAATCCGGTCTTTAATATTTCGCCCATTCCACAACCAAATTCCCGTTCCGGTAAAGACTGTAACGTTGCCATATTCATATAGACCAGTCGTGGCTGATGAAAAGCTCCTACCATATTCTTAAACTGTCTGAAATCAACACCGGTTTTTCCACCTACGCTGCTGTCAACCTGTGCCAGAAGCGTAGTAGGAATCTGGATAAAATCAATCCCACGAAGATAAGAAGCTGCACCAAATCCAGATAAGTCACCTGTTACACCGCCTCCTAGTGCAACTACCACACCCTTGCGATCAATGCCATTCTCGATCAGAAACTGAAAAAGGTCCTGAACCGTATCAAGATTCTTGTTTGCCTCTCCTGCCGGGAAAGTAAACTGGCATACCTTATCCGTTACCTTCAGAAGCTCTTTCTTTACCTGATCTGCATAGAGAGGTTCCACTGTAGAATCCGAAACGATACACATGCCTTTCCCCTCAAGTCCTTCTTCCCTCAAAGCCCTGGGAAGAAATGTAAAGTCATTTTCAAAATAAATGGGATAACAGAAATCCCCGTCACGTTTTACAAGTAATTTTTCTTCTGCCATAGTTAAATCCTCTCCCGATTCATTGTTATTTATACATCAGCTGTAAATCACACGTATTTTCTAAGATGTACACCAAGACGCCCCTTCTTCGTCTGCCTGGAAACACCGTCATAGACAAAGCGCCCCTTGCCACGAACAGATATAATATCTCCCTCCTTAGGCTCATAGCCATTGGAAGTGATAAGCTTGCCATTTACAAATACAAGACCACTCTCAATAAAGGAAACCATACTGCTTCGGGAAGTCTGGAAGGCCAGTCCGATCAACGCATCCAGTCTTACAGATGCACAGGTTCCGCTTATGATCTCAAATTCCGGCTCAGGCATCTCTTCTGCTTGTTCTACTCTGGATACCAACACAGTGGTATGTCTTACCCTTACCAGATTCTCTATAAAAAAATCAGACATTTTATGAAGACAAAAAAGCCATGCTTCCTTATCTTTGATAAGAATATCCCCTGCCACGCTACGGTCAACGCCAAGATTCAGGATTGCTCCAAGGTAATCTCTGTGTCCAAGCTCCTCAGAAAAGCGCAATGCCTTAGGCTCTATTTTCAGACAGTCTACAGGAAACTCCCAGGGAAATCCAACGGTTCCCGGATAAAAGGCTGCCATCTTCCTTTCTGCATGATCGTAGCCTCCAAAAAGCTTCACATCAACTCCAATCTGTCGAAGATTCAAAGTTGAAAGCATATTTTGTTCATTTAAGTTAAGAAAATCCGTAAAGGTGACAATATCTCTCTGGTAAGAGAGATTTGCCAGCTCCCGGATTCTCTTAAGTAAAAATTCATCCTTATCCATAAAAATTAATAACCAGCTCTTACAGAAGGTGTAGCTCCACCAAGAATATTCTGAAGGTCACCTGTAATATCTACAGAAGAAGGACCAAGTACAAAAATGTAGCTGGAAATCTTCTGAAGAGATCCATTCAATGAATAACATGCACCAGAAGCAAAGTCAATGATGCGCTGTGCAAGCTCAACGTCAATACCTTCCAGATTCAGAATTACAGTTGCATTGTCAAGAAGAGTGTCTGCAATTTCACGTGTATCCTCCATTGATGTCGGCTTAATCACACAAACCTCCATGGAAGAAGCCTGATTCGCGCGACGACTGCTTCGCATCGGAGTAATCTTAGAAGAGGTAACCGGACGCTGCTTCTCTTTCTCAGCCGGCTGTTTCACAGATGCCTTGACAGAAGTCTTAGGAGCGGCTGTATGTACCGGCTCATCATCAAAAAGATCTTCTTCAGAAGATGCGTTATCCTCTTTCTTGCGGCCGAATTTCTCAAAAAATTTCTTCTTAGGCTTATCATCCATAGAGTCGTCATCGAAGAAATCTCCATCCTCATCATCGTCCATCAGATCCTCATCTAAATAGCTGTCATCATCGTAATCATCATCATTCAGCTTAATAGAATCTAATAATTTATCAAAAACACTCATTTTTAATCTCCAATCTTCGTCTTCTTAGTGTGCAGCGTAATTACGCTCACCGAAAATACCGGTTCCCACACGTACCATGGTCGAGCCCTCCTGAACAGCAATCTGATAATCTCCGGTCATACCCATACTCAGGACACTCATATTAACATTATTAATGTTTTTGGCACTAATGTCAACACTTAATTTCTTTAATGTACGAAAAACTTCTCTATTTTCTTCCGGATTCTCTACAAATGGAGCAATTGTCATAAGTCCCATTACCTTTATATGAGAAAATGTACTGATTTCTTCCAGTAATGGCAAAACTTCCGGGATTTTTAAGCCAAATTTACTCTCCTCCTCCGCAACATTCACCTCCAAAAGGACAGGCATGACAATGTCCTTTTTGGCAGCCTCCTGCTCAATCGTCTGGGCAAGACGCAGAGAATCCACAGAATGGATCATGGCAACTTTATCAATAATGTACTTCACTTTATTGCGCTGCAGATGACCAATCATATGCCACTGGATATCAGATGGCAGCTGATCATATTTATCCATGATTTCCTGAACTTTATTTTCTCCGAAAACACGTGCCCCTGCATCGTAAGCTTCCTGGAGCATAGACACAGGCTTGGTCTTACTTACCGCCACTAAAGTAACCTCATCTGGGTCACGAGAAACAGCTGCACAGGCTTCTTCAATATTTGCATTTACCTGCTGTAAATTTTCAGCTAACATTTATAAGCCTCCTTGAATATAATATATCATTAGTAACAATTCTATAGTAATAACAAACAATCCTTTTAGTGAAGAACATCCTGCGCCTTCACCTGGGAAGAATCTCTTGCAATACGGTCATACCTGGAAAGTCCATAGGAAGTATTGCTGGAGATAATCGCATATTCTTCGTTCTGATCCAAAATGTCTACCTGACGGAATACGGCATACCCCTGATTAATACAGTAAACACCCTCCAGTGAATCTGTTTCTCCTACAATAAAACGCTGGTTAGAGTCATCCTTTACAATGGCATCTCCCTCTTTAAAGGCACTCTTATCAACATAATAATTGTAAATCTCTTTCTCAGAATCATTCTCGGATTCTACTTGCACTTTTCCATAAATAGTGGCATTAATGAAAGTTCTAACATTATTTCCATCAGAATCTCTGGAAACTTTATTAAAGCCGACACTCCCACTCTCAGGATCAGTAGTTGCATATTCTGCAGGAATGACATAAAAATCCTTTGATTCAATTGCTGAAAGTGGTATCTTCAGCCCTGTTACCGTATTTGTAACCAGTTCAATATCAAGAAAACGGTCAGAAGCATAGCGGATCAGCCCACGGCTAAAATCAATTTTACCGTATTTTAAACCGTCTATCTTAATAATAGAAAAATCACCACTCTGTGTCATATCATCCTTCAAAAATTTCACACGGATAGCAGTACGTCCCTGCAATTTAGCTGCCTGCTTATCTGTTAAAGGAATCATCAGACTCCAAAGCTCACTGGTTATATTCGTATAAATAGTATCTCCGGCCTGTACCTTCTCATCCGTTTTCAAATCTGTTTCATGATAAGAAGTCTGATCGAAATCCTCCAAGCTGATAGTATCCGGAGTTTTATTCTCATAGCCGTCCATAGAATATAAAATAATGCCATCCTCCTGGGCTTTGCATATATTCTGTCCACTGATCGTCACAACCTGAGAATTGGCATTTCCATCTGTAGAAATCCCCTCATACTGAAGTATGCTTCCCTCAAGCTGATTCTTAAAGCTATAAGTACTATTAAACTTGCTTCCGGAGAAACTCTTGGAAAAGCTAAGCATAGAACTGCGGATCTTCGACAATTCCTCTGCGGTCAGAGAAGAGGTGTTTTCTGCAATTTTTCCTGAGCTTAAACCATAAACAGCTCCTCCTGCATTAATCTTACTTCCTTCTCTGGCATAATAATTCACATAGCCGGAGGATTCAGCCTTAAAAACACTTTCCTCCCGAAGTGAAATACCGGTATAAGTCTCATTTCTGGACAAAGGTCCTGTAGTAACCTGATAAGAATCAATATGTGTGGAAGTTACAAGAAGAACTGCAGTAAAAATCATATATAATAGCAATACACCAAAAGCAACGGTGGCAATATTCAGTCCGAATATTTTCTTCAGCTGAACAAAAAGTCCTGCCAATTTGCCCGGCTCATTAGATTTCTTCTCGGACAAGCTGATTCCCCCTTTGTTTTTGAGTTAGACTCTAAATTTTCATACCAAACAATTGTACCATTTTTTGACCTGGAACACAAGGAAAACCCAAAAGAAAAGTCTGTGATAAGTCTGTGAACACAGCAGAAAAGCGAACGTATTTTCAGAATATCTGTTTGCTTAATTGAGAAAAATATGATATGATAAGGAAAAGTTGAATAAAATCAGGAGGAAAGCTCTTATGACATATGGTAAAATCAGCAAAAAGCAGCAGGAGATCCTAGAATATATAAAAAGTGAAATTCTGAATCGTGGTTTCCCACCGGCAGTTCGTGAGATTTGTGAAGCCGTAAACCTGAAATCCACATCTTCTGTTCACGCTCATTTAGAAGCCCTTGAGAAGAACGGCTATATCCGCCGTGATGCTACCAAACCCAGAGCCATTGAAATTATCGATGACAACTTCAATCTTGTACGCCGCGAAGTAGTCAATGTGCCCCTGGTAGGCACTGTAGCTGCCGGACAGCCTATTCTGGCTGTAGAGAATATAGAAGGCTACTTTCCTATTCCATCAGAATTTATGCCCAATGAACAGAGCTTTATGCTGAAGGTAAAGGGCGATAGCATGATCAATGCCGGAATTTTCGATGGAGATCAGGTCCTTGTAAGACAGCAGCCCACTGCTTCTGATGGTGACATTGTAGTTGCCTTGGTGGAGGACGCTGCCACTGTGAAGACTTTTTATAAAGAAAAAGGTTATTACCGTCTCCAGCCGGAGAACGACACCATGGATCCGATCATCATTACAGGCGAAATTCAGATTCTGGGTAAAGTGTTCGGCGTAATGCGTTTCTATCAATAAGCATTTTAACCGAATCAAGCAAGTCCCCTGCTGGGGTTGCGTAAAGCAATAAGCAGGGGACTTGCTTGACTAAAAGCCGTGTAAGAAGAAAGCAAAAGCTTCTTTTTCTATTTTTCTAAAAACTCATCCATCTCCAGCACTTTTCCATCTCTCCAGATTCTCTCCAGATCATAGAAAAGTCTGTTCTCCTCATCAAACACATGCACGATCACATCGCCATAATCCATAAGAATCCAGCTGGAATTACGGTTACCCTCGATCTGCTTTGCCTCAAAGCCTGCCCGTCCAAGCTGCTCTTCAACATTATCTACGATTGCCTGAACCTGATTGGAGTTTGTACCGCTTGCAATTACAAAATAGTCTGCAATTACAGAGACGTTATGAATATCAATCACCTTAATATCCTGTCCCTTTTTATCATCAATTGCCTTGCAGGCGATCTGTGCCATCATTTTCTCTGTACTAACTGTACTCATCCTGATTCATTCCTTTCCTGTTATTATCTATAAAAACAATCTTTCCAAACCGATTAATTACCAGATATATTATTACGCTTATTATGCAGCTCTTTATAATATTTATAAGCCTCTCTGGAAGTAGGCTCAATATCATCTTCTGAATCTTCCTCTAAATACTCTAACGTATCCTTCAGAATCTCATACATGCACTCATCCAGATCTTCAAAGGCAATCTTGCGGATTTCCGGAAGCCTGCCAGCCTTGCAGCGCATAGGTTCAATATAATCTGCAATATAAACAATTTTTTCCAGAAGACTCATTTCACTTTTACCGGTTGTGTGGTAATTAATAGCAGATAGAATCTCCTGATTCTCAATTCCATACTTCTCATGAGCAATGTAGGCTCCAAGCCTGGAATGAAGAAGAAATGGATGATTTCTTTCAAAATCTGAAACAGGAATATTGTGTTCGCTGCACATTTTCAGTTTCTTTTTATTCGGAATACACTTCGCACAGTCGTGAAGCAGTCCTGCCGCCTGTGCATCCTTAATATCATATCCATGAACCATAGCCAGGCATGCGCTTGTATACATAACGCCCATGGTATGCTGAAAACGATCCTCATCCAGATATTTGGAGAGTTTTTTTTCAATTTTTGCAAAATCGTAATCTGCCATGGTCAGATTTCCTTCTTTCTGTAAATTCCATTCTCCCTCATATAAGAAAGAACCTTATCGGGAACATAATATTTCAGACTTTTTCTATCAGATACCCACTGACGTATCTGATGGCTGGAAACATCAATATTCATAGTATCCAAACGGGCAAAATTTCCATCGTATTTATCTGAAAGCCGCTTAATTTCCCTGTTTAATTCATCCGAAGGTGTATGATCCCGCACTGCTACAACAAGCGTGCATGCTTTACAAATGCGCCCTGGCTCCTTCCATTCTTCAAAAGCAAAGAGGGAATCCGCACCAATAATAAAGTAATAATCTGTATCCGGATGCTGTTCATTCAGTTCTTCCAGCGTACGATAGGTATACGTATACCCAGACTCATGCATTTCCATAAGGGATAATTCAAAATGAGGATTGTCCTCAATTGCCAGGCGTACCATTTCCACGCGCTGGCTATCCGAAGCTCCACCATCCCGGTTGCGCTTATGAGGCGGATTACCGGATGGCATAAATAAAACCTTGTCAAGATGAAGCTGTTCATAACTCTGTTCACCCAGAATAAGATGTCCCATGTGGATGGGATCAAAGGTTCCCCCCATGATCCCGATTTTTTTACGATCATTTAGGGAGTTCAATTTTTTTCTTCTCTTTTTTACCTTCTCGGTATAATACGATCTTCTTACCGATTACCTGTACAACCTGGGAATGTGTACGCTCTGCAAGAACCTGTGCCATTTCCTTAGGATCCTCCAGACAATTCTGAAGGACGCTGATCTTGATCAGTTCTCTTGCCGCAAGTGCCTCATCAACAGCCTTGGTATTCTCTGGTGTAAGACCACCCTTACCAAGCTGCAGAATCGCATCCATTTTCATTGCCAGGCTCTTTAAGTATGCTCTCTGCTTACTTGTCATAATATATCTCCTGTCTAAAAACCTTACTTATAGTATTCAAATTCAAATCCATACATACGGACGGTATCACCTTCCTGAACACCGGAAGCTTCCAGTGCTTCCAGAATACCCCCCTCTTTTAAGAAGCGCTGGAAAAATGCAAATCCCTTCTCTGAATCCAGATTGGTATAACCAAGCATTTTCTCAATACGTGGTCCCTCAACAATAAATACGGACGGATCTTCTTCATCTGTCTCAACAGTGAACGGAAGACTCTCATTGATCAACATATCCTCTGGGAAGAATTCCTGCTCAAATACAATTGCTTTCTTCGGACAACTATCCAGAAGCTCTTTAATATGGAAAAGAAGCTCACGTACCCCCTGACCGGTAACTGCGGAAATCGGGTATACTTTGATGCCTTTTGGTTCAAATTCCTTGCGAAGTTTATCTACCGGATTTTCCTGTCCGTCCTCAAAAATACAGTCTACTTTATTGGCTGCGATCACCTGAGGACGTTTGGCAATCTCCGGATTGTATTTCTCCAGTTCTTTAGTGATCTTATAAATATCATCAATAGGATCTCGTCCTTCTGTGGAAGCTGCGTCTACAATATGCACCAGAACTCTGGTACGCTCAATGTGGCGAAGGAATTCATGGCCAAGGCCGACTCCTTCCGAAGCACCTTCGATCAGTCCTGGAATGTCTGCGATGATAAAACCGCCATTCTCAGTATCTACAACGCCAAGGTTCGGGCTTAAGGTTGTGAAATGATAGTTGGCAATCTTCGGTTTCGCATTTGTAACACGGGAAAGAAATGTAGACTTACCAACATTTGGGAAACCTACCAGTCCTACATCTGCGATCACTTTCAGTTCCAGAAGTACTTCCAGTTCCTGGAATGGCTGGCCTGGCTGGGCATATTTGGGAACCTGCATGGTAGGGGTTGCATAATGCTGATTTCCCTTGCCACCGCGTCCACCACGCAGTACAACCTGACGACGATTTTCACCGGACATATCTGCAATAACCTTACGGGACTCAGCATCCATGATAACAGTACCTTCCGGTACTTTTAATATGATATCAGCTCCGTCGGCACCATGGCAGCGTTTTTTACCGCCTTCCTGGCCATCTTCTGCTTTATATTTTCTCTTATGACGATAATCACCGAGGGTATTCTGCCCCTCATCTACTTCAAAAATAACATCTCCGCCCTTACCGCCGTCGCCGCCATCCGGACCTCCATCAGGTACATATTTCTCCCTGCGGAAGCTTACATGGCCGTCGCCGCCTTTACCGGAACGGATTATAATGGTAGCTCTGTCTGCGAACATAAATCTCCTTTATAAGAAAAGGCTCCAAACCTATATAGATTTGAAGCCTCCTGCTCTACTAATGTTACCTGTGAACAGTAACCTACTAATTACTCTGCCTCTACTGGTACGATAGAAACCTGTTTCTTATCGCGGCCTTTTCTGGTGAATCTTACAACACCATCGGTCAGTGCAAATAATGTATAGTCTTTTCCGCATCCTACGTTCTCACCTGCATGGATCTTAGTTCCGCGCTGTCTGTAAAGGATGTTGCCGGCTTTAACAAACTGTCCGTCTGCTCTCTTCGCACCTAATCTCTTGGACTCGGAATCACGACCGTTCTTTGTAGAACCAACTCCTTTTTTATGTGCGAATAACTGAAGGTTCATCTTCATCATTGTTGTTACACCTCCTTGACTTTTACTGTCAAATATCGATTGTTATAACTATGCTCAATTTCTGTTAATCCGAGAATCAGGGAATCCATAAGAAGCTTCCCGCGCTCTGTATTAGGATTTGTTCTAAAATGGATGGACACATATCCGTCATCCGCTTCCGCCTCAATCTGTTCTTCAGTAAATTCCTCAAGAGAATTCACCGTAGTGATGATCAATGCTGATACGGCAGCACATACAATATCCTGTCCCTCTTCGGCATAGCCTGCATGTCCTTTGGACAGAAAATCCAGATAAGAGCCTTTTCTCTTCTTAACTGTAATATTGATCATAACAGCACCTGATTAAGCGTTGATCTTTTCGATTTTAACTTTGGTGTACTGCTGTCTGTGACCGTTTTTCTTGTGATATCCAGTTTTTCTCTTGTACTTGTAAACGATGACTTTTTTAGCCTTTCCGTTCTCAACTACAGAAGCGGTAACACTGGCATCCTTAACGTCTTCTCCAACCTTTAATCCTTCATTGCTAACTGCAATTACAGAATCAAAAGTAACGGTTTCACCAGCTTCAACTCCGAGCTTCTCAACTCTGATTACGTCGCCTTCAGCAACTTTGTACTGTTTACCACCTGTTGCAATAATTGCGTACATTTGTGGCACCTCCTATAGACTTTACTCGCCAAATATGGTGGTCTCTCGACTCTTAAACCTCTTTGTGCGGCATACTTGATTATAATAACAGGGAGATTTGATTTCGTCAAGAGGTTTTGAAAAATATTTTATATTTTTGAAAAATATTTTATATTTTTACGTTACGGTTCTGAAATCCTCTCTCCTGACTTTATCTGCCTGATTTCCTCTATAACCGGTCTTCTGACCTTCTTTCGTGTCATCTCCAGAATGTGAAGCGGCGTAATATCTACGGCTTTACATTTCACCGGATCCTTCCTCAGATATTTCTGCAATACATGAAAAAGCTCGTCATTATGATCCGGGTTTGTCATATTGATAAAATCAATAAGAATAATCCCAGACAGGTTGCGCAGACGCAGCTGCCTGACAATTTCCTTCGCTGCTTCCAGGTTGATCTTTCGATAGGTTTCTTCCGCTTTCTTCTTTCCGGTAAATTTCCCGCTGTTTACGTCAATAGAAACAAAGGCTTCTGTCTGCTGGATCACAAGAAAGCCTCCGCTGTTCAGCCAGATTTTTTCCTTCTGGACCTCATCCAGAGCACTTTCCAGGCGGGAAAGCTTATATAAGGGAAGAAGCTTATCCTGATAAAAACGGGCTTTGCTTTCTTCCTCCGGACTTGTTTCCCTTAAATAGGAAGTGATCTGCTGAAAAATTTCAGGATCATCTGTTACAATGTCCGCGAGATTTTCGCTGTAAATATCACGAAGCGTAGTAAGGTAAACCGGTTCTGTTTCGTAGAGAAGGCTGAAACAGGTGCGGCTTTTGCCGTTGACAGCAACTTTTTCATACAGTGATTTCAGATAAGAAAGCTCTTGAAGGATTTCAGCCTTTTCAGCCTGGGCTGCGTTGGTGCGGACAATCAGGCCATATTCCTTATCTGGACGTGACGCCTCTGCTTCCAGCCAGCCGGATAAAGTATGGCGCTCTGTACCAGAAAGTTTGCCGGAAAGTCCAAACTTTTTTTCTCCTGTGGTGAGCACCAGATATTTCCCTGTAAAATTTAAGTTTGCAGTAAGCGCTGGAAGTTTTCCCTTCATAGCATCACGGCTTACCTGTACCAGAATCTGATCACCTGGACGCAAGGGACTGCCAGGTACTTTCCCGGAGGTATAGATAACCTGCTCTACTTCCTGAAGAGGAAAATAACCGCGTACTCCAGGTGCAATAAGAACAAATGCTGCCTGGATATTAGAAGCAATATTTTCCACCTGCCCTACATAAATATTTCCGAGAATAGACTGTCGGACAGCTGCCTCCAGGCGAAGCTCCATGATCTGACCTTCTTCCTCGATTGCACAGACATGACAATTATTACCGCCAAACTCCATGGTTGTTAGAATTAATTTCGTCACTTGATTCACCTTAAGTCTATTGAACTTCCACGCCAAGGGATTCCAATGATACAAATTTATGTTTTTTCTCATTTCCCAAATCTGCATATACTTCCAGACGATGAATCATACAGGCAAATTCCGGAAGCTCCTGTCCAAGCCAGCAGGTAAACGCATCCATTACAGCATCTGGTTTGGTATAATTGGCACTTGCAGAAGCAAGACTTAAGAAAATGCGGTTGTCATTCTGTAAATTCATTTGGTAAATAAAAGGTCGGATGTCTACCTGTTTTTCGCCTTTTTTTGTTTCTTTTGTAACAAGGATCTCCGGCTGTTTTAAAAATTCCGTAATTCTTGTCTGCCATCCATCTGCCGGTGCTTTTCCAGGACGGAACTCTACCAGATAATCAGCCGCTGCCACCAGGGACATTGCTTTGCTGGCTTTTCCATCTTCCACCTGACGGGCACTTAAAACACGAATACCATCTACCATCTGGCTGTTAAGGCGCTGACAGATTTCATCGGTAGGAATCGTAGCGGTAAGCTCCATATCAAAATATTCACCTGTGCTGGTAACGCCCACTCCAAGAGGAGCAGCAAAGGACATGATCATATGAGGACTGTAGCCTCCTGAAAAAGCAATTGGAAGCTCTGCACGACGAATGGCTTTCTGGAAGTAGCGCATGGTGTCAAGATGTCCTACAAATTTCATAGGCCCTTCTTTCGTAAATTTAATTCTTACCTTCATAACATACGCCTCCTTCATAACGTCTTGCTCCGCAGCCTGCACATTTCTGACGGCAGTTTGGTGTAACCACTTCGCCTTTTGCCTGTTTCCACTCACGGATCAGGAACTCTTTGGTAACACCTGCATCTATGAAATCCCATGGAAGGATTTCATCTGTGCTTCTCTCACGGAGAGTATAGAATTCAATGTCAATTCCTGTTTCAGCAAAAGCCTCTTTCCAGATGTCATAGCGGAAGCTTTCTGACCAGGCATCATAAAGGGCACCTTTCTCGTATGCTTTTAAGATAACTTCTGAAGCACGGCGGTCACCTCTTGCAAGGAAGCCTTCCAGTGTGGTTACATCTGGTTCATGCCAGTTGTACTTAATACTCTTCTGGTTCAGCTGTGCACGGATTTCTTCTTTTACCACTTTTGCCTTGTCAATAAAATCCTGTTCTGTATACATTGGAGCCCACTGGAATGGGGTAAATGGCTTTGGCACAAAGAAGGAGGTGCTGACTACGATCTGAACCTTTCCATGGCGTTTTTCCTTGGGAACGGTATCGTAATATTCTTCTGCAATACGCTCTGCCAGATGAGCAATTCCTTTCATATCTTCTTCGGTTTCAGTAGGAAGTCCAAGCATGAAATAAAGCTTCACACGGTTCCATCCGCCAACAAATGCCTCATGCGCACCGTGAAGGATCACTTCTTCGGTAAGTCCTTTATTAATTACATCACGAAGTCTCTGTGAACCAGCTTCCGGGGCAAAAGTAAGGCTGCTCTTCTTAATATCCTGAACCTTGCTCATAACATCCAGGGCAAAAGCGTCGATACGAAGTGACGGCAGGGAAATATTTACACCTGCGGACTTAAATTCGTCAATCAGGAAGTTTACCAGCTCTTCTAGGTGTGTGTAATCGCTGGAACTTAAGGAACTGAGGGAAATCTCCTCGTGACCGGAGTTCTTCAGCATGGCTCTTGCAGACTCTTTCAACTCCTCCACGTCACGTTCACGGAGAGGCCGGTAGATCATACCTGCCTGGCAGAAACGACAGCCACGGATACATCCACGCTGGATTTCCAGAGTGACACGGTCCTGGGTGGCCTTGATAAAAGGAACCACTGGTTTCTCAATTGGACAGTATCCCTTGTCCATATCCACGATCAGCTGCTTCTGGACCTTCTGGGGAACTCCTGGGCGGTTGGGAGCAAAGGATGCAATTGTACCGTCTTCTTTGTATGTGACATCATAAAATGCCGGAACATAAATTCCCGGAATCTGAGCTGCTTTCATAAGGAAGTCTTCCCTGCTGCCTCCAGCCTCCTTATTAGCCTTGTATGCATCAAAAAGCGCATCATACACAGTTTCTCCTTCGCCAATATAAAACAGGTCAAAAAAGGCTGCCAATGGCTCTGGATTATATGCACACGCACCGCCGCCGATCACAATAGGACATGATTCGTCACGGTCAGCTGCTTTCAGTGGAATCTGGGAAAGATCCAGTGTCTGGAGTACGTTGGTGTAACACATTTCATATCCAAGTGTGATGCACAGGAAATCAAAATCCCTGATAGGATCCTGGGACTCCAGGGCAAATAACGGGATATTCTGTTCTCTCATAAGCTTATCAAGATCAAGCCATGGGGAATAAACCCGCTCACACCACACATCAGGACGTTTATTAAACATATTGTAAAGAAGCATCATGCCCAGGTTGGACATGCCAATCTCATAGACATCCGGGAAGCAAAACGCGACCCGGGTGGTCACCTCTTTCAGGTCTTTCATTACAGAGTTGACTTCCCCGCCGATATAGCGGGCTGCTTTGTCAACACTGAGCAATATTTCGTCACTAAGTGCTAATTTTCTCATTCTTTTCCTTTCACAATTTATCACCATTTGCCAAATACAGAACTTTTTCTGTTTAGATTTGGATAGTGCCTTTTTTTCTGAATAAGTGGGAAAAATAATGCTCATTTTTGAACCTATTTTTACCCCGAAAACGGCATTTGGTCACTGCGGTACCGGCTGTGGTATATGCCGTTAATTATCCTATTATAATACAGGTCATTTCAGAAATTCAAGAGAAATCGTGTGCTTTTGTGGAAATGGTGAAAATTGGTGAAAATAGTCTGCTGTCATTCCTTTTTTACAAGATTCTTTTTTTCAATACTAATATGTCATATTTTTTTGTTTCTGTCAAAAAATGTTGAGGTGCTTGTCACTTTTGGGCTATCTGTTTTCTTGGAAAAACCTTTCTTAAATAACCATTCTTAAAAATATTACATATTAAATGCGTAAGTATTCTATAAATATATTTCTTTGTATGGACATCCACCTTACAGGATTAATATGTCATTTTTTTAGAATTTTATCAAAAATTTTCATAAAAGATCGGATTCTGAGCGAAAATCGGACAATATATAACTGAAATATAGTTAAATGCTTAGCCAATGATGGCAGAAAGGAAAAAAGAATGAGAAAAGAATCAAAAGAAATGGCTGTTACAGCCGCAACAATGAAAAAAGAGAAAAGGAACGAACCTGCTGCAACTACTTTTGTTAATTACCTGGAGAGCTGGTACCAGAACAAATGTCTTTCGAATTCAACCAGCAGCAGTACGGTTGCTTACTACTACTGGATGATCTTCAATGTCATTGAACCCAGCCTTCCGGATAAGGAGCGGGCGGTTGACGATATCGATGCAGAATACCTGAATGCTCTTTTGGCATGCATCAATCAAAAAAATGAAAATACGGCTGCTTCGGCATACCGCTTTCTGCGTGTCTTTATAAAGGATAGTTTTGAACCAGATACCGGTGATTATGAACTTTTCTTTCAAATAAAAAAATATTCCGTGTTGGAAAAAGATCCGGTTCTTTATACAGCGGAACAGCTTACCTGCTTTTTATCAGCTGCAAAGAAAGACAACACCTCCCATTATCTGGAATATGCCCTGGCGCTTTACTGCGGGCTGAAACCAGGGGAAATCCTTGGACTTAAATATGACAGCTTCGATCCGGAGGCAGGCACGGTAACGATCTGCGGGCTGCATGCACGGAATTATGTGTCTGCTGACAGGAATGGGGGTGATAATAGTCAGAGTCTCAAATACAGTGGCAGAAAGCTCCGTTCAGACAGTAATTACCGTACTGTGCCTGTTCCGGAATTTTTATTTGATGAGATCGGGAACCGGAGATATCTGAATGAGGGCATTCTTCTGAGATATCCCGGACTGGCCGAAGAAGGCGCCCTGTGCCTTGGTCCATATGGAAAAGTCAAGACGCTTCCCACACTGAATACCAGACTGAAAAAGATCACTCAGTCCTATGGCCTGCCCCGCATCTCCCTTGGAGACCTCAGATATATGTATCTCGCAGATCTTATCAAAAGGGAAAAACAGTTTAATAAGATCATGAAACTTTTCGGATATGCAAATCCTTACCGGATGCTGGGCCTCTGCCAGCAGATCGCGGATATCCAGGGAGAGACTTTGACTATAAACGTTCCGTTTCCTGAGGTGTTTTATTATAAAAGAAAAAGCTGATTTTAATCATAGAAATAATTCCGATAAGTCTGATCTTCTGGAAGCAGGTAGGGTTTCTGCTCCACATTGCACTGCCTTTTCGGATCCACGCTGCCCTGTTCCTTCGGTAAAAGACGGTGGGCCAACACGTACTCTTCGATTATCTTTGAGATATCATAGGTTTCCGGCTTCTGGGAGGCTACATAGATCCTGCTGGTGAAATCCGGGCTGTAATGTCCAAGACATTTGGAGATCGTTTTCATGTTGACCTGGTACTGGGCAAGGATTGTGGCATAGGTATTCCGGAATTTTCTCCAGGGCAGCCGGGAGATGCCGCTCTGTTCCATCAGGCGGTTATAAGGTTTGATATAAAAACTGCGGTTATGGCACTGCCCGTTTTCATGGCAGCAGATGTAGCCCAGATCTAGGAACTCTGGATTAGAAGCTTTGCGTTTTTCGTAGCGCTGCCGTTCCAGGAGGATCTCATCCAGGACAAAATCAGCCAGTACTACTGCTCTTTTGCTGTTTTTTGTTTTCAGTGGGAGTTCACTGCACAGTACCGGCCTGTTCTCCTGCGCCACTTCCATGTACAGGTCCTTTCCAAGCTGGCGTTCCACAAAAAGTTTCCTGCCAAGGAAATCAATATCGCTGTACCGGAGGCCGGTGATCTCGGAGATCCGCAGGCCGGCAGTGACGGCAAGGAGCATGGGCAGATAGATCATGGGTTCCTGCTGCTTACACAGATATAAAAGGTGGGTGGCCTGTTCCACAGTATAAACCTGCTGCCGGGTATCCGTTTTTTTCTTCAGGCATGGCTGTTTTACTTCGGAAGAGATCCCGGTATAGATATCCCTGGAAAGATAGTTATGCTCCCGGGCATAGCAAAGGGAAGCCGTGACGACACCCGCCGCAGTTCTTAATACTCCCGGATAGGGAATACCAGACAATGCCTTTACCAGGTCTCTTCTCTGCAGCGCATCCAGCTTCTTATGGCCGAGTTTGGGAAGCAGGTAGTTTTCTATGATATTCCGGTAAGCGTTGTAGGTATTATAAGTGATCCTTTTTTGTCCGAGCATATGATGGTAAAACCAGAAATCATAAAACTCTTTCACGGTATAAGAAAAAGGGATGAAACTGCCGTTTGCGATTTCCATGAGGGCCTCATCCCTTTCCTGGCGGGCCAGCTGCTTGTTGGAAGAGGCGGTCCGCTGTACCATCTTCACATCGCCGGACTCAAAAACAAGTAAAAGACGGAAACAGTATTTTCGTCTGGCTTTTATGTATATAACGTCACCAAGGGATTTCCCGGAGATGAGCCTGCCATAAAGGAAGGTTTCCTTTACCGGCATCTGGAGATAGGGTTCATTCTTTTTCACAGGTTTTTTCCCTCCTTTTTTCCAGCGCCAAGGACCGGGTCCAGGGAACCGGCTACGACAGCACCAATTTCAGAATCTGTACATGGAATCCTGTTGCAAAATGCCAGTGTTGTAGTCTGTTTTGTGTGGCCAAGGATACCAGAGACTGCTTCAAGGGAAAAATCCTGTTCGAGAAGAAAACGGGCGAACATATATCTCAGATCACGCATGTTCAGTCTTGGAAGACCCGCTTCTGTGGTGATCATTTTTAAAGCAGCTCCTAATGTAGAAACAGACTTTATCTTTGCTGTGGGGCCAAGACAAAGATAAGATTTATAGCCTGTAGCTGATGGATATTTTGTCAGGAGTTTCCTGTTTTCTTTCCGCCGGGCAGAAAGTTCCGAAAATAAAAAAGACGGAATTTTTAAGCTTCGGTTCTGTTTGGTCCCTTCCAGTTTTTTTAACTGGCAGTTCTTCCCGGAATCGTTCAAGGTACAGATCCTCTGGATTGTGATGGTCTGTTCCTGGTGCTTGAAATCCGAATACTTCAGTCCGAGGATTTCCCCGGGTGTCAGGCCGCAGAAAAGAGCCAGTTGAATCTCCAGGTAATGGTTGGAATTGGAAGCGGCAGTCAGGAATGTGCGAAGCTGTTCCGGGGAATAGAAAACCGGATTTCCGGGAGGCTCCGGATAGTGCCGGATCTGCTGGAAATCCATATCCGGAAGACAGTTGTTTACGCGGGCGTGTTTCAAAGCACTATGCAGCAGCTTATATGCATAATAGCCTCCGTTGCAGCAGTAAGCCTGGCAGGATCCCAGAACCTTATTGAGGTAATCGGGAGTGACACATCCCAAAAGAATATCCTTATGCAGATGAGGCTGGATAATCAGGTTTATGGTCCATTGCTTTTGAACCAGTGTACGGCTGCCATTAGAACCATGAGCACACACATCATTCAGCCAGTAATCCAGATATTCCGAAAAGGTAAAAGGCATATCCCGGTCCTTTTTCAGTTTGGACAGCTGGTCCTGGTAAGAAGCCAGGGAACGCTGGTAACTCTCTTCTGCTTCTTCCCGGGATGAAAACCCGGTACGACGGCCATACTCGATGGTGTAGATAAGCGGATTTACGGTTTTGGTAAGGTGTCCCCAGGTGCCGTCACTGTTTTGGAAGACGGGGGTTCTTGTTTGTTCTTGCATTGATTCATTTTCTCCTTTGTGATTTTTTACATGAAATATTTCTTTATCACGAAACATTATATGAAGTTTCTCGGCTATTATCAATACAAAAGTTTCTTAATAACGAATTATTGATGAAGGTAGGGAATATCATGCAGAAACTCAGACCGGATATGAACATTGGCGGGAACATACAGAAAATACGGTATAGCCGAAAGCTTACACAGGATCAAGTGATTGCCAAAATGAATCTCATGGGGATCCAGATCTCCAAAAGTACCTATGCGAAGCTGGAAACAAATCGGATGAATATTAAAGTAAGCGAACTGGTGGCCATGAAGGAAATCTTTGAATGTGAGTTTAATGATTTCTTTGAAGAGCTGAATGAGTAATAATATAGATAAAATATTATTCGGGGAACTCTCTTATTATCTAGGTATATGGCAAAACGTAATTATATAAGAGGGTTCTCTGTATTTTTATATAAGATAATGTCGTATGTGACAAAATGTTTACAAGAAGGTCAGAATTTTTAAATTCCTGATTTCTCTTAGCTTATGCGCCTATATCATATTGAAATTTCTCATATATAGAATGCCGCATTTTTTCATATAATTGCTTAAAATTTTCTTCTGCATCGTCAGAAGAGATAGTATTTGAAGTGATTAAGGCACTTTCGAGCCGACTGCTGTAATTAAGGGCAAACTCAGGGTATTTCAGAAATGTATCCAGGGCAGCAGATTCCAGTTCCTCTCCTGCTTTCAAACGTTCCAACTGAATACTATCAAAAAGTTCTTGTGTCATAGGTACGATCCCGTATATTGCAGCCCATTGAGTCTGAGTGAAATGTTTCAATTCTGCCGGCAATGTCAGTAATTTTTGTTTTTGCTCCAAGGTCAATTCTTCTAATAAATTTTCTCCCATAATCAAAATTCCCTCCCATTGGAATAAATATGTGCAAGTAACTACAGCAGATATTCTACAACTTATAATTCGATTATATATTAGTTATCCTATACTTACAATCTCTGAATAATATTGTAGTTGAGGGTAATGGTATATGGAAGATCGTGATTATGGAACTATCCGGATCAAACTGGATGAAATGATAGAAAAGCAAAACATCAGTAAGAACAAATTGGCTCACCGCGCCGAAATGCAAAGGACCCAACTCAACCAGTTTTGTAAAGGAACGGTAACACGGCTGGATACCGCTGTTTTAGCCAGGTTGTGCTGTGCATTGAATTGTAAGATCGAGGATCTGTTGGAGTACGTTCCACCAGAAAATAAGGAAAAATAAATATATCTCATAAGCTAAAAAGTGCAGAGAAGTATATTATACAGTTATACGTCTCTGTACTTTTTTGCTTATGATGGTCATATCCTTAATGAAATCATTGTAGGTAACCATCCGCTATGTTTTCACTCATGTGTGAGATATACCCCAACAACCTATATTCCCTTTCATTTTTCCAGTCACAGATCATGCCATCAGCAAAATTAAAATCTATACCTCTTCCCTTTGCAATATTCATACTTCTTGTAAATGTATTGTATAATCCTACTGTAGCCCATGAAAAAGCTGTATCCATGAAAAACACAGCTATCTCATAAGTGATATTGAATCCACAGCCAATCGTGCTACAATAAAATTATACATTTCAATATAAGAAGGAGGTCATTCTATGGCACTGCAAGAAGATTTCAATCAAATAATAGATTACGCACATTTTTGGAACTGGGCTCCTGATTGGGGAGAAGTGCAAAGAATATACGAGAAATTCCCTGATTCCTTCTCCGTACTTACGCCCTTTGCGTATTCCTATTTGGAAGAACTGATTAGAACTACAACCTCCGACTATGGACTTCCTTTATTCGATCGTAATGGGCAACCAGTTAAGGTCAATGTTGGCATGAAGTTGATTTCTTTGGCAATAGCAGAAAATCAAAATAATCAGGAATATGTCAAGGTTCTGGAAGAAACAAAGAAATACTTCAAATATGTAAAAGTAAACAACGATGAAAACGGGCGAAACAGAGTTATGCATGGATTCGTTCATCCCCGTTTTTGGAGCAAGGAGAACTTCGAACAACTCATTCATCATATTGCTGTTCTTTCACCTTACTCAAAGTTTTAATCTATAACTTCGCTTTGAAATACGTTTGGAATACTCGCTTGTGATTCTGAGGAACCATCTTGAAAGGATCTGCGTTTAGCAATTCCGATTCGTATAGCAAACTCATTGCAAAGCAATGGGCAAAAAATTCGGACACACCACAGTTATCTTGATTCATACCAGTCAGGGAAGTGACCAATCCACTATAGTTTTAGATGTATCATCTTTACCATCTTGAATTGATCAGAAACTGTCATACTGACCTTTGTGGATAGCTTTAAGCCATTTTTAGGGATGTAACGATAGTATGGTTCCTCCGCAATCACCTTCACATTACCCCCGATCTTTGCTGCCAGTTCTTCCGCTGAATCCACATAAAAGAACATTTGTGCATCGGCATGGCCGACCTGTTTCATATATTTTTTCTTCATCATGGTCATTCCTCTTTTGTTCACCGTATCAAAAACAACTTCCATATTTCCAAATTGCCCAATCATACGCAGAAGGGCAATGACCTTATGTTCCTCAAAATAATGAAATAACCCGCCTGCAGTAACGAGAATAGGAGCATCAAATACATCATTGCGAACTTTTTTGATCCAATCCTTTGCAAAGGCATCCCCGGAAATATATAATTCCCTCTCTGGTTCAGGAAGAAGTCCCCGCCGGTATTCGATTACATGAGGCAGATCTACGGCATACCAGTGTGTCTTTCCGTTATCACATCGGTGATAGGTTGTCTCCAGACCACAGCCCAACTGGACAATCACACCGTCCGGTCTGCGTTCCAGAAAAGTCCGAATAATCCGATCCATATTAGCAGACCGGGAAGCAGAGGCCAAAAGGGTATACTGGCTCTGCATATTCTGTTTAATCAAGTCTGAAGGCAGCTTCTTTTTCAATTCCAATGCTTTTTTATCATATAGAATTTGCGGGTAATGCTCACTAGCATAAATTCTTCCCAGCATAGGGACGAACAGTGTATCCTCCACGACTCCTAACTTGGACATAGCCAAACCTCCTGTTTTGATACATTACTTTCTACCGACAAGCAACCGGGAAGAACCTAGCATCATCATGGCAGCCCGACGGTGGGCGCCAAAAGCTTCCTGTGCGGTATCAACAAGTCGTACTTCCTCATACCCCATATCCCGCAGTTTCTGCGCAAAACCTTCCATGTCACCGTACATCTTTTGTTTCATATCATCGTTAAGTGCAAAGACGCCGCCTTTTTTCAATACCCGCAGGCTTTCCAGCAGCAGTTTCTGCATATCTGCACCCATGACATTGTGATAGACATAGTTGCTGATGACCACATCAAAGCTCTCATCAGGAAAATCCAGCTGCTTCGCATCACCGTGCTGAAATACACAGCGGGAAGCCACGCCCTCACTTGCAGCATTTTTCTCGCAGAGTGCCTTGCTGTAATTGTACACAGCGCCCCAATAATCAATACCGATTACTTTTGCTTTCGGCCATGTCAGAGCCGCACGGATTGTCAGCGCTCCGGAGCCGCAACCTACTTCCAGAATCTTGCCCTCACCGTCATAGTCTAGGTGCGAGAGGACAACCCGGTGAACCTGTTCCATGATTCTGCCACCGCCAAAGGCATACTGCCGCCTGATCCATGTGATCCAGATCAGCAAAACCACAAGTGCGATTGTGATGATGGCAAACAGCACACCGAGAACAGCGACATGAAATACATAAAAAGAGAGGACAGCCAGCACAGCGGCCAAAACTCCGATTCCGCCAATGATGTAAAAGACAGGATTGGACATCCAGCTTCCATAGTCTTCCCCGTGGGTGCCAAGGCGGATATTCTCCTGCTTCCATTGGTTCCTTTTCATTGCACTACCTCCTTTTCCTTCTTCACGCAAGTTTCCAGTTCTGGCTTTCTGTCTGCAGTTTTACCATATGGGCATATACACAATTCTTTTCTTCCAGATCCTTTGGTGATCCTTCTTCTGCAACTGTACCATCAGAAAGGACAACGATCTTATCTGCTCCGGCTACGGTACGCATCCTGTGGGCGATAACCAGAACGGTTTTATCTGCGATCAGACGGGAAAGGGCTGTCTGTATCAGAGTTTCATTCTCCACATCCAGGGAAGCAGTAGCTTCATCCAAAAGAATGATCGGCGCATTTTTCAGAAATGCACGGGCAATGGAGATGCGCTGGCGCTCTCCGCCGGAAAGTTCACAGCCATTTTCCCCGATATTGGTATGCCATCCATCTGGTAATTTTTCTGCAAATTCATCTACATTGGCAAGTTTCGCAGCCGCAATGACCTGTTCATCTGTGGCGTCTTTGTTTCCGATTCGGATATTTTCCAGAATCGTATTGTCAAACAGCGTAACATCCTGGAATACGATGGAATACAGAGAAAGCAGTGTTTCCGGGTCTATTCGGGATACATCCATGCCTCCCACGGTAATCTTTCCTCTGTTAATATCCCAGAACCTTGCTGCCAGCCGGGATACGGTTGTTTTTCCGCCGCCGGACGGGCCCACCAGAGCCGTAACCTCTCCCTGCTTTGCCGTAAAGGAGACATCTTTCAATACAGTTTCTCCGGTATTATAGGCAAACCCGACATGGTCAAAGACAATATCATACCCCTGATTGGAAAGCCTATCACTACCCTGCTGGATGGGATGATCGAGAATTTCATTCATACGGGCAATGTTGGTTCGTGTACTGATGACTGCCGCAAGATTCTGGAGTGCGCCCTGCAGAGGGTCATATAAACGGGATACTACCAGAAGGAACATAAAGAATGTAAGCACGGAGAGGCTCCCTTGCATGAGCAGAACAGCTCCCACCAGTGCAACCGTTGCAATACCAAGCTTTAGCACCAGTGACGCGGAAACCACAAAAGCAGCAAGACCAAATTCATTGAGAATGGAACGATACTCCACGGCACGGATTTTCTTTTCCAGACCTTTTAAATATGCCTGCTCCGCATTGTTCGCTTTCAGGTCACGAACTGTTTCAATACACTCCTGTATCCCGTCTGCGCAGGCCATCTTCACATCCATCGCTTTCTGATTCAGATTTTCCTGAATCTTTGCGGAAAATCCCACAATCGCAAAGGCAACCGGCAGAACCCATAAGGCAGCCAGTGACATTCTCCAGTCCGTAAAGAGCAGACCGATGGAAATCAGAACTGTAGAAATGATCGAGCCCGCAAGCTCAGGGATAAAATGCGAAAAACTCTGCTCCAGGAAGGTGCAATCCGCCATAATGGTACTGGTAAGATCGGCTAAATCCTTTTTCCCGAAAAAGGAAAGGGGGATTTTTCGCAGATGCTCTGCCAGGGTAATACGTCTGATACCGCTTTCTTTGTAAGTAGCAAAGTAGGTCGCATTGTATTGAAAGAAAGTGGTCAGCAGAATCAGGTCGATACACACCACGCAGCCTGCCACATAAAATGGAATTTTCTCACCAGGAACACCCCCGTTCATAAGATCGCCGACCAGGTAATATAAAAGTCCCACCGGGAACATAAAAGACAGATTCTGAAGGACACAGGCCAGGCAGCCTTTGATCAGGTCTTTTGCTCCCTGTTCAGACAGGGCATATTTTTTCTGCAGTTTTTTGATCATATCACTGCACCTCCTTTGTTACCTTCCATTGCACGGAAGTCTGGTAATTTTTCCACATACGGCTGAATATACCGTCTTTTGCAAGCAATTCGCGGCTGTTTCCGCACTCGGCAACCCGTCCGTCCTGAATGACAAAAATCTGATCCACATTTGTTACGGTAGAAAGCCTGTGGGCAATCATAATCACCGTCTTTCCCTCGGAAAGTCTTGAAAAAGCAGCCTGTACGCGGCTTTCGTTATCCGGGTCAGCAAAGGCAGTGGCTTCATCCAGAATGATGATCGGTGCATTTTTCAGCATTACACGGGCAATGGCAATTCGCTGCTGCTCGCCGCCGGAAAGATAGACACCTTTTGTACCGATGACCGTATCCACACCCTGTGGGAGTTTTTCCAGAATATCATCGCATTGGGCGTGATGAAGAGCAGCCAGAACTTCCTCACGGGTAGCTTCCGGTTTCCCCATACGCACATTTTCCAGAATGGATGCCTTGATCAGACGGCTGTTCTGAAATACGAAAGACACTGTGTTCATGAGTTCCTCTTTCGGGATGTCTTTCACATTAACACCACCGATTTTTACCATTCCGCTCTGTGGATCAAAGAATCGGGAAATCAGGTTGGCAAGGGTTGTTTTTCCACCGCCGGATGGGCCTACAAAAGCTACCGTCTGTCCTGCAGGAATGGTGAGTGAAATATCTTTTAATACTTCTTTTTCTCCATCATAGCTGAAATGAATCGATTTCAGTTCCACGGAAGCATTTTGCGGATGCATAGGATGTCTGGGTTCCTCCAGAGGCTTCAAATGCAAAACGCTGTCAATTCTCTGTAAAGCGTCATCTACGATCATGGCATTTTCACTTTGGAACATGATGCGTGTCAGTGTAACAGAAATAACCGGTGTAATGATAATATAGAAAATGAGATCCAGTAAAAAACTGGAAGTCACACCCTCTTGTGTCAGCAACAGTCCTCCGGCGATCAGTGTGGCAAAAACTCCGTTAATTGCAGCTGTATAGAACATCATCGGTGTCCGAAGCTGCTTAGTATAAGCAATCACCCATACTTTATATCGGTCAATGGAGTCTTTAAACTTCTTAAAGGAAAAGATCGTCTGGCCAAAAGTTTTTACCACCGGAATCCCGCGGACATACTCTACCGCTTCATTGGACATATCATCCAGCGCATTCTGGTATTCTTTCATCTTTTCCTGCATCTGCTTTCCGGTCATTGCCATCATGATCAGAAACCCCAGCACAACCGGAACAAGACTCAATAGTCCCAGTCTCCAGTCAAACACGAACAACAGCACCAAAAGACCGCAGGGGGTTGCAATGGCATTGGCTCTGTCGGGAAGCTGATGGGCGAGATAGGTTTCGGTGGCTGCGCTGGATTCGTTGACAATCTTGCGCAGTTTTCCGCTGCCAAAACTCTCGGCAAACCCAAGAGGAAGCTTAACAATATGCTCCATGGTCTGGATACGCAGGTTTGTGGCGATACGAAATGCTCCCAAATGGGAACACATCAGCCCTGCTATGTAGACAAGCACCGCTATAACCGCAAACAATACTGCCATCCAGCCATTACCGGTCAGGTTCTGTGCCTGGCCAAAATTCGGTGCCACCTCCAATACTTCCTTGATCATTTTCCAGATGTAATAGAAGGGTACCAGAGCAATCAGGGCACTGATTGCAGAAAACACCCAGGAAGCATAGGTCAGGTACTTATGGCTGCCTGCAATTTCCAGCAGGCGTGATAAATTGGATTGTTTTTTCAAAAAAATTCCTCCTTTTCTTTGTGTTTATGATAAAGAGAACACGTCTATGTTCTTACAATATCCGAATTTAGGTTAGTAGTAGCTAACTGTTAAACAAAAATTATAAGGCATTACTGCCCCATAATTTTCATCCATCCTGCTGTATAAAAGGCGCGCATTTCTCTAACGTAGTTTTCGGCATCTTTGAGCGGCATTTCGTGGATGATCAATTCAAAAAAAGTATGAAACATTCCGGTGATCAGAATATGCTCCAGCGAAGGATCGATATGCGGAGAGGAACGTCCAAGCTGCCTTAAGACATCCTGATAGGCATGCGTCCCATCTACCTCAATCTCCACCATTTCATCAATTAGCTCGGCAAATTTTGTCCCTTCCGAACAGCAGAGGATCAGTTTACATTCCTCTAAATGTTCGTACGCATAATAGAGAATATCGTACATGCAGATTCCCGAAATATCACTCATGACTTCCGGCTGCTGGGCAGCTGGTAGTTCGGCGAACTCCTGCTGTGCCTTTATAAAACGGTTACGAATATATTCATAATGTTCACCAACGATGGCTTCAAAAAGTTCTTCTTTGCTTTTGTAATATCCGTAAAAGGCTCCGGTAGTCATTCCCACGGATTTCACAATATTCCGCAGAGAAGCGTCTTTATATCCTTTTTCTAAAAATTCTGCTTTCGCTGCCCGGTGGATATTTTCTAAAGTCGTTCCATTTCCGTTTATTTTGCACACCTCCTATATAACAGTGCTATATAACACTGTTATAATTTTAATCTTTAAAAAAGATTTTGTCAAGAGCAACAAGAAATAGTTGCATAAAAACAGCAATCCAAACATCATTCTGCACTTTATTACTGATAAAATTTTTAAATACTGGTTTTGACAAAAGTTTTATTTTTTCTAACTAAAATGATAAGCAGGGTGGAGTTTGTTATCACACCCTGCTTTGTGATTATAATGAATTATTCAAAGATCTTCTTCACTTTTTCTTTCAGCCTGTCCATGCGTCTGTAAACCGCCTTTTCGGTAATCTTCAGATACCTGGCAATTTCATGAGTGCTATACCCCTGGATCTTCATCAGAACGATCTGCAGGGTAAGCCTGTCCACTGTGATCAGTACATGATACAATTCCTGATTTTCAATATGATCCAAAAAATCCTGTACTGTTTTCGGTTCTGCCTGATCTGTGGATGCTGCAACAGTATCAAGGTATGTACCTGTTTCCTGCACACGTTCATAATATCGTCTGTCTGAATTAAATGCCTGACGGTCATAAAGACGGATTGCTTCAATTATATCTTCAGAAACACCGCTGTCTCTTAAAATCTTTTCTTCTTTCTCTTTCCAGACCTTCCATTTGCGCTCTGCTTTTCCATGGTTATATGCCATTTTCCTTACCTCCAATCTGATTTGTTTGAACATTCAGATTGGAAAGGGTGGAGAACGGCAGCCGATACCGGAAGAAGGCTTGTCCTTTTTCCCGACAAATATCGACAAACAAAAAACCGCAAAGGCTGTTAAACCTTTGCGGCAGTGAGAAAAATGAGAACTACGTTGTAGATATAAAACTTCTACATTAGGGGCGTGGGAGTGCCACCAACAGCAGAAGATTTTTTTGACAAGCTATCCTCATTCCTGTATGAAATTATGTAGGTAGTTGCTGTTTTGGATAAGCAGCGGGGCGGCTGAAGCAGACCAGCACATAAAAAATCCCTCCAAACCCAAAACGGGTTCAGAGGGAAGATGTGTAATCAGGCATGATGAAGCCACCCACCGAAACACCGTTTTTTTTATTCGATGGGCTTATCCTTTATCGCTTTTGACAGGGCAGAAATCTTGCTTTCCTGCTTTCTAAAGGCGGCTTCTTTCAACCGTTCAAAACTTTCATTACTGATTACATGTTCTATCCGGCAGGCATCGACTTCTGCAGTTTCAGGATCAACACCTGCTGCGATAAGCTGTTCCGTAAAGAAGCAATGACGTTCATAAATCTTTTCGGCCACCTCCCGGCCTACATCGGTCAAATGGATAAAGTGATCTTCATCCATTGTGAGAAAGCCGCCATCCTTCAGAGTGTTGACCGCCACACAAACACTCGGTTCTGACACTCTCATGTGCCGGGCAACATCTACGGAGCGCACCATACCCATCTTCTTATGGAGAACAAGGACGGTTTCCAGATAGTCCTCCCCGGACGCATGAAGTTTCATCGCTACCTCCTTTACTGCACCAGTTTCCAGCCGATGGCCTCCTGTCTGGCCGTCACAAAGTCGGCATACAAGCCCTTCTGCTGGATCAGCTCCGCATGAGTGCCGCTCTGGACAATGTGAGCATTGTTTAACACGAGGATTTGATCAGCGCTGCGAACGGTTTTCAGGCGATGGGCAATCATAATAATGGTCTTGTCATGAGTCAGTGCCTCGATAGCCCGCTGCAATTCGTCCTCATTCTCCGGGTCAACGCTGCTAGTTGCCTCGTCCAAAATAATGATAGGCGTATTTTTCAGCATGGCGCGAGCGATGGAGATGCGCTGCTTTTCACCACCAGACAAAGTGCCGCCGCCCTCGCCGATCACAGTATCATAACCCTCCGGCAGAGCAGAAATAAAGTCATGGCAGCAAGCCTTTTTCGCCGCTTCAACCACCTGCTCATGGGTGGCGTCCGGGCAGCCAAACTTGATATTATTTTCAATCGTATCTGCAAACAGGTACACGCTCTGGAACACCATCGAGATATTCTTCATCAGACTGTCCAGTTTGAAATCCCGTACATCTGTGCCGCCTATGGTAATCTTTCCGGCGTTCACATCCCAAAAACGGGCAATCAGGTTGCACATCGTTGTCTTACCTGCCCCGGAAGGGCCAATAATAGCCGTAGTCGTTTTTTCGGGAATGGTAAAGCTGACCTGATCCAGTATTTTGCGGTCTGCATACGAAAAATCCACCTTGTCAAACACGATCTCGCTGGACTTCGGCGTAATGTCCGTGCCCTTCTCGTCCATCACCGGCGTATCGTCAATGGAATTTGCCGTATCCATTGAGGCCGCCAGCATTTGGAGCAGAGAAGCCATGTTCCCGGCATTCTCCAAGTCGTTAAACACCATGAAAGAAGCAATCACCAAAATCAGACCGTAGGCCAACGGCAGGGAGCCGTCCAACCAGAACCAGACCGAGGACAAAAGCAGCAAGCCGCTGAACACTCGGACAACGGCCTGTTTGATGGCGTCATAGGGAACACTGGCCTTTGTCAGTTTCAGGTTGTCCCGGCAGCTCGCCT
>CAKRRG010000008.1 GCA_934394545.1 uncultured Blautia sp. | reverse complement strand
TTATTAATGGATTGTTGAGATAAATATCTTTTTGATCAATCATGATTTGTTTTAAAGTATCTCGATTCATAATATATGTCACCTCTTTCTATATAAGATAATTATATACCAATATTGTCTTGCACACAAGACAATATCATGAATAAGTTGTCTTATTTAATACGGATAAAGATATAGATAGTATATGCGTATTGATGGGTATTATAACAGGGAGCCGATTCAGCAAGTTGTTTGACAACACTTTTTGGATTTGTAGCATTATTGTTTATGAATTTCAAGATTGGTCCGGATATAGGAATCAGTTTAGTGCTGGGGGTAATCTTAAGCTTCCTTGCAGTCATGATTTTTCTTCCAGCGCTTATGCTTGTTACCTAAACAATATCAGTATGGAAGGATCCTGATGTGTATGACGTAATCCTAAATCTTATACACAGATGAAGGAGATATAGAAAAAATATTATAGTACATTCGTAAGATAGTGATATTTTTTCATTAGTTACACAATTCAGGTTAAGAAATGTAATTCAAAAAATGTGAAGAAATTGTGAAATTAGCACTCACATCTTGACAGTGCTAACAATTGATGCTATATTAATAACCGTAATAAGGAAATCATTATAAATGTTTATAAATGCGCAGCCCCTGCGAGTTACTTTTTTAAAGAGCCGCGGAAGCTGCGCTTTATATTAATATCAGCTGAAGGAGGAGAGCCTATGAACATCAGCAAATTTACGCAGAAATCCGTACAGGCGGTTCAGGATCTGGAGAAGGTTGCATATGAATATGGCAATCAGGAAATTGAACAGGAACATCTGTTATATACCCTCCTGACTCAGGAAGATAGCCTGATTCTCAAGCTTATTGAGAAAATGGAAATAAATAAAGATTATTTTATAGATACTGTAAAGAAAGCTCTGGATGCCAAGGTAAAGGTATCCGGCGGAGAACTCAGATTCGGACAGTATCTGAATAAAGCCTTGGTAAACGCAGAAGAGGAAGCTAAGGCAATGGGAGATGAATACGTATCCGTAGAGCATCTTTTCCTGGCACTTCTGAAATATCCAAGTCCCAGCATGAAGAAAATCTGGAGTGAATTCGGCATTACCAGGGAACGTTTCCTGCAGGCACTCTCCACAGTACGTGGAAATCAGCGTGTGGTAAGCGATAACCCGGAAGCCACATATGATACTTTGAATAAATATGGTGAGGATCTTGTAGAAAAGGCAAGAAGCCAGAAGCTGGATCCTGTTATCGGACGAGACAGTGAGATCCGGAATGTGATCCGTATCCTTTCCCGTAAGACCAAGAACAACCCGGTTCTTATTGGTGAGCCTGGAGTTGGTAAAACAGCAGCAGTAGAAGGACTTGCCCAGCGAATTGTAGCAGGGGATGTGCCGGAAGCACTGAAGGACAAGAAAATTTTTGCCCTGGATATGGGCGCACTGGTAGCTGGTGCCAAATACCGTGGTGAATTTGAGGAACGTTTGAAAGCAGTTCTGGAAGAAGTGAAGAAGAGCGAAGGTCAGATCATTCTGTTTATTGATGAGCTTCACCTGATCGTAGGTGCAGGTAAGACGGATGGCGCAATGGATGCCAGCAACATGTTAAAGCCAATGCTTGCCCGTGGTGAGCTTCACTGCATCGGTGCAACTACACTGGATGAGTATCGTCAGTATATTGAGAAGGATGCCGCTCTGGAACGTCGTTTCCAGCCGGTTATGGTAGATGAGCCATCTGTTGAGGACACTATCTCCATCCTTCGTGGCTTAAGAGAGCGTTACGAGGTATTCCATGGTGTTAAAATCACAGACAGTGCACTTGTTGCAGCTGCAACTCTTTCTCATCGTTATATTACAGACCGTTTCCTTCCGGATAAGGCAATCGATCTGGTAGATGAGGCCTGTGCCCTGATCAAAACAGAGTTGGATTCCATGCCTACAGAGTTGGATGAGCAGCGTCGTAAGATCGACCAGATGAAAATGGAAGAGCTGTCCTTGAAGAAAGAGACAGATAACTTGAGTAAGGAACGTCTGGAAGAGCTCCAGAAGGAGCTTGCAGAAATGCAGGATTCCTTTAATACCCAGAAGGCACAGTGGGAGAACGAGAAGCATTCTGTAGAAAAGCTGCAGAAGCTTCGTGAGCAGATTGAGGATATGAACAAACAGATCCAGATCGCAAGACAGAATTATGATCTGGAGAAAGCTTCTGAATTGCAGTATGGTGAGCTTCCGAAATTACAGCAGCAGCTGGAGATTGAGGAGCGAAACACCAAAGAAAGTGACAGAAGCCTTGTACATGAAGTGGTTACAGACGATGAGATCGCAAGGATCATTTCCCGTTGGACCGGTATTCCGGTAGCCAGACTGACAGAGGGAGAGCGTGCGAAACTACTCCATCTGGAGGACGAGCTTCATAAACGTGTCATTGGTCAGGAGGAAGGTGTGCGTCGTGTAACAGATGCAATCCTTCGTTCCAAAGCAGGAATCAAGGATCCTACCAAACCAATCGGTTCCTTCCTGTTCCTTGGACCTACAGGTGTTGGTAAAACAGAGCTTGCCAAAACCCTTGCCCAGACGCTTTTTGATGACGAGCAGAATATGGTTCGAATCGATATGAGTGAGTACATGGAGAAATACTCTGTATCCAGACTGATCGGAGCGCCTCCGGGATATGTAGGATATGAGGAGGGCGGACAGCTGACAGAGGCCGTTCGTCGTAAACCATACAGCGTGGTACTTTTTGATGAGATTGAGAAAGCACACCCGGATGTATTCAATGTACTTCTGCAGGTACTGGATGATGGCCGTATTACCGATTCCCAAGGCCGTACAGTAGATTTTAAGAATACCATTCTGATCATGACCTCCAATATCGGATCTCCTTATTTGCTGGATGGTATTGATGAAAAAGGTGAAATCAAAGAAGAGGCTCAGAAAGAAGTTATGGATGACCTTCGTGGACACTTCCGTCCGGAATTTCTGAACCGTCTGGATGAGATCATTCTGTTTAAGCCATTGACAAAAGAGAATATCGGTAGTATCGTTGACCTGATGGTAAAAGAGTTGAACGATCGTCTTGCAGATCAGGAGCTTTCTTTGGAGCTTACAGACGCAGCGAAGAAGGATGTAATCGACAATGGTTATGATCCTGTATATGGTGCAAGACCTTTGAAGCGTTACCTTCAGAAATATGTGGAGACACTGACTGCCCGTAAGATCCTTTCCGGCGAGGTTCACACCGGCGATACTCTTGTACTGGATGTGGAGAATGGTGAATACGTGGTCAAAGTGAAGTAAAGAAACGAAGGAGACCTTATGATACCCAAAGATCCCATGATTCTGCTTAGTTATGTAAATACCCAGCTGAGAGACTACTATGATTCTCTGGAAGCTTTGTGCACCTGTCGTGGCCTGAATCGAAAATCCCTGCTGGAGAAGATGGATTCCATTGATTATCATTATGACGAAGCAACCAATCAGTTTATCTGAGATGGCAATCACTTAAAAATCAGATACCGTCTGCTTAATCTGTGAAAACAGATTTGCAGGCGGTATTTTTTTCTGTCCGGCTGTTTCTTTATAATGATGTCGGGGGAGCCTTGCTCCTGTATCTTATAATATTACTGAAATGTTTAGCTAACAAAGTAATAATACATTAAAATAGATTAAATACTGTTGATTAAATCTTAAAAAAATATAAACTGCACAAAAAATACTTGCGTTTTTTGTGAAAAAGTATAAACTATAAAATTAGTCGGCTAACTAATTGAGAGAATGCAGAAAGTGAGGTGAGAATTTGGAACGTGATAATGATAAAAGTATTCAGCGTATGATAATGGAAATCAGCCGTCTGTATATGATGAAATGTTTTGGAAGATTGCAGAAGCTGGGAATCCACCCAAGGCAGATGCCCATACTGGCTGTTTTGTGGAGAAAAGACGGATGCAGTCAGAAAGAACTGGCAGAAAAACTGGATGTGAAGCCGCCCACAGTAACGGTAAGCATTCAGCGACTGGAAAAAGCCGGTATTATTTTTCGCCGCCAGGATGAAAAGGATCAGCGTGTGAGCCGCATTTACCTTTCCGAAGAAGGAAAGTCTATTATTGAGGAAGGAATGCGCATGGCAAAGGAAGGAGAAAAACAGCTTTTTGCCGGCTTTTCCGAAAGTGAGCTTTGCCTGATGAGAAGATTTTGCATGCAGATTAAGGAAAATATCGCAGCAATGCCGGGACCGGATATTTCCACGGAGGAGATAGCTATGGGGCCGTTTTGCCATAAAGAATAACTGATTAAAAAGAAAGGACAACCAGGCATGATTAAATTAATGAAATATCTGAAAAAATCAGCAGGCTACATCGTCCTGATCATTGGACTGCTATTTTTGCAGGCTTACTGTGATCTGTCTTTGCCGGACTATACCTCGAAAATTATCAATATAGGTATCCAGCAGGGCGGAATCCCGGATGGTGTTCCGGAAAAAATGAGAAAGAGCACCATGGAAAATCTGCAGATATTTATGGACGAAGAAACACAGGGAAAGGTTCAGGATGCTTATGTTCTGGACGGTGATGTATATGAACTGAAGGCAGAGATCACAGGAGCAAAAAGAGAGGAATTAAATGATCTTCTGGCCAAACCGCTTATGATGTATACTTCCTTTGCGTCTGGTAATAAGGAAAGCAGTCAGATGTTTTCCGGGAAAGAGATGCCGGAAGGAACGGATCCAATGCAGGTTCTGTCAGCAATGCCGGAGGATGCGAAAAAACAGATGCTGGAGGCAGCAGATGAGAAGCTTTCCGACATGCCGGAATCCATTCTTACGCAGGCCGCTGTCAGCGGTGTGAAGGCAGAATACGAAGCTATGGGCGAGAATCTGGATGCAATTCAGATGAATTACATCAGAACGTCCGGGATCCAGATGGTTCTGATGGCGCTGGTAATCATGCTGGCAGCAGTATGTGTCACCTTCCTTTCTGCAAGAGTGGCCGCAACACTTGGACATGATTTAAGAGACAATGTGTACCGCAAGGTTATTCACTTTTCAAGTAATGAATATCACAAATTTTCCACAGCATCCCTGATCACCCGAAGTACAAACGATGTGCAGCAGGTACAGCAGGTGATGACCATGATGTTCCGAATCGTTTTGTACGCTCCGATTCTTGGAATTGGAGGTGTGATCAAGGTTCTTCAGTCAGATTCTTCCATGACCTGGATTCTTGCAGTGGCAGTGGTTTTGATCCTGCTTGTGATTCTCATGCTGTTTCGTATTGCTATGCCGAAATTTACCAGATTGCAGACCCTTATTGACCGTCTGAATCTGGTGACAAGAGAAATCCTGACAGGTATCCCGGTAATCCGTGCGTTCAGCCGGGAGAAACATGAGGAAGAACGCTTCGAAAAAGCAAATATGGAGCTTACAAAGACCAACTTATTTGTAAATCGTTGTATGACCTTTATGATGCCTGTGATGATGCTGATCATGAATAGCGTATCAGTTGCAATCATATATTTTGGAGCACATGGTGTTGACAATGGCACCATGCAGGTGGGAAATATCATGGCTTTTATCCAGTATGCAATGCAGATCATTATGTCCTTCCTGATGATCACCGCTATGTCCATTATGCTTCCAAGAGCAAATGTAGCCGCAGGCCGTATTTGTGAAGTCCTTGAAATGGAGCCGTCTGTAAATGACCCAGAGAATCCAGTAAAACCAGAGAAGCAGGTAACAGGTACGGTAGAATTTGACCATGTAAGCTTCGCTTATCCGGAAGCTGGTGAAAATGTTATCAATGATATTACCTTTAAAGCGGAAAAAGGTCAGACGGTTGCAATCATCGGAAGTACCGGAAGTGGTAAGAGTACCCTGATCAATCTGATCCCAAGATTTTATGATGTAACCAAAGGTTGTGTAAAAGTAGATGGTGTGGATGTGCGGAATATGACACAGTATGAGCTTCGTGACCGTCTGGGGTATGTTCCACAGAAGGGCGTACTTTTCTCAGGAACGATTGATTCTAATATCCGTTATGGAAACCCTGGAATGTCAGAAGAGGACATGAAGCTGGCTGCCCGGATCGCTCAGTCGGATGATTTCATTGAAGCGAAACCGGAAGGTTATAAGGCTCCGATTTCCCAGGGTGGAACGAACGTATCTGGTGGACAGAAACAGCGTCTTTCTATTGCTAGAGCCATTGCCAAGAAGCCTGAAATCCTGATTTTTGATGACAGCTTTTCCGCACTGGATTTTAAAACAGACAGCAAGCTTCGCCAGGCATTGAAGGAAAAGACAAAAGATATTACCACTATCATTGTAGCCCAGCGAATCAGCACGATCCTGAATGCAGATCAGATTATTGTACTGGACAATGGAAACATGGCGGGAATCGGTACGCATAAGGAGCTGATGAAGAACTGTGAGGTTTATCGCCAGATTGCAATGTCACAGCTTTCAGAGGAGGAATTAGCATGAGTGAAAACAGAGCCAGAGGCCCTATGATGGGCGGACACCGGGGCCGTGGAATGCACTCCGGTGAGAAAGCAAAGGATTTTAAAGGAGCGATGAAACGACTTTTCCGGTATATGGAGCGCTACAAATTCCGTTTCATTCTCATGTTTCTGTTTGCAATTGCAGGAACGATTTTTAATATTGTGGGACCGAAAATCCTGGGAAAGGCCACCACAGAGCTTTTTAACGGATTGATAGCCAAGATAAACGGAACCGGAAGCATTGATTTTCAGAAAATCGGTTTCATTCTTATGTGGACACTGGGACTGTACCTTGCAAGTGCCTGTTTCTCATTTATCCAGGGATATGTGATGACAGGAATTTCCAATGATGTTACGTATAATTTGCGAAAAGATATCTCCAGGAAATTCAGTCGTCTTCCTATGAACTATTATGAGAGCCGGACAAATGGAGAAATCCTTTCTCGTGTGACCAATGATGTGGATACTCTTCAGATGAGTCTGAACCAGAGCATTACCCAGCTGATCACATCCGTTACAACTCTGATCGGTGTATTTGTAATGATGCTTTCCATTAATGTGTGGATGACATTGGCAGCACTTCTGATTTTGCCATTGTCCATGCTTATTATTAATTTTGTTATGAAGCATTCCCAGAAGTATTTCCAGGCACAGCAGAACTATCTGGGCAAGGTAAATGGACAGATTGAAGAAAATTACGGCGGCCACAATGTGGTTAAGGTCTTTAATAAAGAAGAGGATGTAGTTGCAGAGTTTGAAAAGGATAATCAGAAGCTTTACGAATCTGCATGGAAGTCTCAGTTCTTTTCCGGCATTATGATGCCTGTTATGCAGTTTGTGGGAAATATCGGATATGTTATGGTAGCCCTTCTCGGAGGATGGTTTACCATTAAGGGTTCTATTGAAGTTGGTGACATTCAGTCCTTTTTCCAGTATATCCGTAACTTCACCCAGCCGATCCAGCAGATCGCACAGGTAACCAACCTGCTCCAGTCCTCTGCAGCAGCTTCCGAGCGTGTATTTGAGTTTCTGGATGAGCCAGAGGAGGAGACTACCAGAGAGAATCCGGTATCCATTGAAGGCTTGAATGGAAATGTGGAATTTGACCATGTAAGCTTTGGTTATGATCCGGAGAAAATCATCGTTCATGATTTTTCTGCGAAGGTAAAGGATGGACAGAAGATTGCTATTGTTGGTCCTACCGGTGCAGGAAAAACCACTATGGTTAAATTGCTTATGCGCTTCTATGATGTAAATAGCGGTTCTATCAAGGTAGATGGACATGATGTAAAAGACTTTAACAGAAGTGAGCTTCATGAGATGTTTGGAATGGTTCTTCAGGATACCTGGCTGTTTTCCGGAACTATTATGGAAAATATCCGTTACGGCAGACTGGATGCTACAGATGAAGAAGTGATTGCTGCGGCTAAGGCAGCCCACATTCATAACTTTATCATGCAGCAGCCAGGGGGCTATAATATGGTTCTGGATGAAGAAACCAGCAACGTTTCCCAGGGACAGAAGCAGCTTCTTACCATTGCAAGAGCCATTCTTGCAGATAATAAAATCCTGATCCTGGATGAGGCTACTTCATCTGTAGATACCAGAACAGAGGTGCAGATCCAGAAGGCTATGGATAATTTGATGAAAGGCAGAACCAGCTTTGTCATTGCGCACAGACTTTCTACCATCAAAGATGCAGATCTGATCCTGGTTATGAAGGACGGAGATATTATCGAACAGGGAAATCACGAAGAACTGCTGGCAAAGAAAGGCTTTTATGCAGATCTTTATAACAGTCAGTTTGATAAGACACAGACAGCATAATTTGTCTATACTTTTGGCGGCAGATAATGTATAATGGAGCAAAGTTTCCGCCAAAGGAGCGTATAGAAAATGATAATTGACAATAAAGACGGAGCAGCGTTTCTTGCATACGTTACAGATAAATTAAAAATCCGGATCACCCACATCAGCCAGTCTATTCTGGAAGGTCAGAAGGACATTGAGGGAATGCATGAGTACTACTGGGAGAATTATACGGAAATGGATCAATACGGTTACGAAAATTTTGATAACCAGCAGGCACTTCTTCACCAGATCAATGCCAACGAACAGCAGATCCATTTGCGAAAAAGGTTCCGCAAAATGCTTGCATCTCCCTTCTTTGGCAGGGTAGACTTCCTTTTTGAGGGAGAGGAGCAGCCGGAGATCTTTTATATTGGAATCGGGAATTTTGCAGAAGAGGCAGGCCATACCCCTTTGATCTATGATTGGCGTGCACCTGTCAGCGGTCTTTTTTATGATTATGACAAGGGTCCGGCATCTTATGAAGCACCTCTTGGAACCATTTATGGTGAGATTGCTTCTAAATGGCAGTATAAGATCCGAAACGGACGCATGGTTTATCAGTTTGAGAGTGATGTGAAAATCGACGATGAAATTCTTATGGCTGAGCTTGGCAGTGGCGGCAGCGTAGCATTGAAAAACATTGTCCGTACCATCCAGAAGGAGCAGAATGCCATTATCCGAAATACAAAGGACAAGATTATGGTGATCCAGGGGGCTGCCGGAAGCGGAAAGACCTCCATTGCTTTGCACAGAATTGCTTATCTTCTGTATCATGACCGGCAGAATCTGAAATCCTCGAATATTCTGATCCTGTCTCCGAATAGCATATTTTCGGACTATATTTCCCACATTCTTCCGGAGCTTGGTGAGGAGAATATTAAGGAAATGAGCTTTGACCTTTTTGCCTACAAACAGCTGAAGGATATAGCCTCTGACTGTGAGGACCGCTATGATCAGATCGAGCAGAGTCTGAATTATCCGGAGCAGCTTTCTTTTTACAGGGAAAAGCAGTCAGGGGAGTTTCTGAATCAGATGGAAGGCTATCTGGTTTCTCTGGAAGACGGACTGATGAACTTCCACGATGTGGAGTATAAGAATTTTACAAAAAAAGAAGAAGAGATTATTGATCTTTTCTATTTTAAATTCCAGGACATTCCCCTGCTTTCCAGAATGGAGGCCGTTGCAGAGAATTTTATTGATGAGATAGAAACCCTTCGTGATAATGATATGGACGAGGAAGAGCGTGCTCTTGTAATGGAAAAGTTTATGAACATGTACGAGACACAGGATCTTTATGTGATCTATAGTCGTTTTCTGGAAGCGTGTGGTTATCCGGGGCTTCCTCATGTACAGCTTCCGGACAGAAAACTTAGATATGAGGATGTATATCCCATGCTTTATATGAAATACCGTCTTCTTCGCCAGACCAGCCACAATGGAATCAAGCATCTTGTAGTAGATGAAATGCAGGATTATTCCAGACTTCAGTATCTGATTATTAAGATGATGTTCCCATGCCGTATGACAATTCTGGGTGATAAGGCGCAGACTATGGAAGATAAGAACCAGGACGTAACCGGTTTTCTGCCAAAAATTTTCGGAAAAGACATTCGAAGAATTGTTATGAATAAAAGCTACCGAAATACAGTGGAGATTGCTTCCTATGCGAATGGACTTGCTGGAATTACAGATATGGAACTGTTTGAGCGTCACGGTGAGCCGGTGGAAGAACTGGCATTTACAGGTGGAAAGAAACTGGCAATGGAAGCTGCACTGGATGAAATCGTAAGTAAGCTCCAGCTGGGGGAAGAGCAGTTTGAGACTGCTGCTGTGATCCTTCGTACTGAGAGTGAGGCGAAACAGGCTGCAAGACTTCTGAAAGAAAAACTGGAAAAAAACGGTTTTGACATAGAAAATCGTTTCTCCTATCTTCACCGTGATAGTACCAGCTTCTGCAAGGGACTTACGGTGACTACCTTCTATCTTGCAAAAGGTCTGGAATTTGACCAGGTATTTTCTTTGTTTCCCGCTGAAGACCAGAGTCCTCTGGCCAGGCAGGGACGATACATTGCTGCTACCAGGGCACTTCATAAATTGCATATGTATGAATATGAAAAATAAATATTACAAAAGTATGACAAACATAGCGTATAATGCAATCTGTTAATAAAAATGTATAAAAAATACATCTGAGGTTTATAATATTTTCACAGGAAATTTCGTTTGCATACGGGGAAATCCATTGACAGGTATGTAATAAAACTGTAAAATATAGCCCAAGGGATTTGATAAATAAGGTTACTGTTCAGGCAGGAAACAGCAGTGAAATAAGGAGGATACCATGAAGAATAAGAAGATTATTGCAATCTTAACTATAGCAGTAAGTGTTTCTGCAGCTGCAACCGGCTGCAGCTTTGGTGGAGAAGAACCAGAGGAGCAGGTAGTTGTAGAGGAAACGCCTACTCCGGAACCAACATCCACCCCGACTCCGGAGCCAACTATTGCGCCGGATGTACAGGATAGCACATACACTTCAAGTAATGGAGCTGTTTCAATTAAGCTTCCGGATGCTACCTGGGCGAATAAGGCAGATGAAGCAGATATGCTCAGCTTTGAATCTCCTGAGCAAGGCAAGATTCTGATCCTTCACGGACAGGGAGAGGAAGACATGGCTTCTGCAATGCTTCCAGATACACAGGATCTGGCCGCTGCACTGGAACAGGCTTCTGATCTTGCAGAAGGCACGGACTTCGAGATACAGGATTATACGTCCAATGATGTAGAAGGTGTAGGTGTTTATACTTATACAGTGAAATATACGGACGCGGCCAAGAGTGGTGGATATACGTATGCAATCCATAAGATATTTAAGAGTTCTGATGAGTACTATAATATCTGTGGCTCTGTTGTCAATGATGCGTCTTATGCCGGAATCAAGGCGGCTGTTGATTCCTTCGGAATTGCCGGAGAGTCTTCCTTGAAGGCAGCAGCACCGGTACAGTCCTCTGATAATGCAGCTGATGGCACTGCAGAGGGAACGGCCACAGAAGGAACAACGGATGGTACACAGTCTGGAAGTACAGACGGCTCTGGTGACGGAACCATCACGAATTCCGGTGGATTTACACAGGAGCAGCTTACCGATACGAATCAGACCAGAACGATTTACCGTAACTCTGACGGACATCCGCTTGTAATTACTCCGGATGGAAATGGCAACTGGGTTGATTTCGATGGAAATACCTATCGGTTTGTGAATAACGAAGACGTTTACGATCAGAATGATGTAGATTATTACTGGCACGGTGAAGGTGCAGACGTATATTATATGCCTGTAGAGTAATATTCACTGTACTAATACAGCGAACAGCAGAATGTTGACTTACCACGGACACAGCTACCCGGAAAGGATGGCTGTGTCCGTGATGGTTGGAGGGAATATGGATAATTTTCAGGCTTATGGTGAATTTGCCAGAGTATACGATATGTTTCAGGATAATGTGGATTATGTGGCCTGGGGCAATTGGCTGAAACAGCAGCTTAGGGCACAGGGAATCACAGAAGGCCTTGTCCTGGATCTTGGCTGTGGTACAGGAACCATGACAGAGATCCTGGCAGAGGCCGGCTATGATATGATCGGTGTGGATAATTCCGGAGAGATGCTTTCTGAGGCTATGGAGAAGCGTGCAGAGTCTGGCCACGACATCCTGTATCTTCTTCAGGACATGCAGGAATTTGAATTATATGGAACCGTAAGGGCTGTGGTAAGCGTTTGTGACAGCTTAAATTACATAACAGAAGAGAAGGAACTGGAGCATGTATTTGCGCTGGTGAATAATTATCTGGATCCTCAGGGAATCTTCCTGTTTGATATGAATACGGTTTATAAATATCAGACTATGATCGGGGATACCACTATCGCAGAGAATCGTGAGGAGGGAAGCTTCATCTGGGAGAACAGTTATGATGAGGAGACCGGGATCAATACATATGAGCTGGCACTTTTTATTTCCAGGGAAGATGGGCTTTATGAGAAGGATGAGGAGATTCATTATCAGAGAGCTTATTCTCTGGAGAAGATAAAAGAACTTATAGGAAAGGCTGGGATGGAGCTTCTTGCAGTATATGACGCTTATACGATGGAACCACCCAAAGAAGAGAGTGGAAGACTTACTTTTGTGGTAAGAGAGCATGGGAAATAAGAATACAGATTGGAGAAAACATATGAATGATTATATTATCCGCGCAACTGCGGCCAATGACCAGATCCGCGCATTTGCGGCAGTGACGACTGAGATGGTGGAGACTGCCAGGGAGCATCACAATACAAGTCCGGTAGCAACTGCAGCACTGGGAAGGCTTCTGACTGCAGGCGCTATGATGGGTTCCATGATGAAAGGGGAGAAGGATGTTCTGACTCTTCAGATAAAGTCTGGCGGCCCTATTCAAGGAATTACAGTAACTGCAGATTCTCATGGGAATGTGAAGGGCTATGTGGGAAATCCGGATGTGTGCATTCCTGCAAATGCGAAAGGGAAGCTGGATGTTGCAGGGGCAGTTGGTCCGGGCTTTCTTACCGTTATCAAGGATATGGGACTGAAAGAACCATATAGCGGACAGGTTATGCTTCAGACCTGTGAGATCGCAGAGGATCTGACCTACTATTTTGCAACAAGTGAGCAGGTTCCTTCAGCAGTTGGACTTGGAGTTCTGATGAATAAGAATAATACAGTACGGCAGGCCGGAGGCTTTATTGTGCAGCTTATGCCGTTTGCTGAGGAAGAAATCATTGCGAAATTGGAGCAGAATGTACAGAAAATCAGTTCCGTTACCAGCCTGTTAGAAGAAGGACATACTCCGGAGAGTCTGCTGGAGAAGGTTCTGGAAGGCTTTGATATCCAGATTAATGAGAAAACAGATACACGTTTTCATTGTAATTGCACCAAGGAACGGGTAGAGAAGGCTTTGATCAGCATTGGAAGAAAAGAACTGAACGAAATGATCCAGGAAGGGAAACCCATTGAGATGAACTGTCATTTCTGTAATACCAATTATACCTTTACGGTAGAAGAACTGAAAGAAATTCTTAGAAAGTGTAAATAAGAGGATCAGGATATGAATCAGGGATTTATTAAAGTAGCGGCGGGAACTCCGCAGATTACAGTTGCAGACTGCAAGGCAAATACCCAGGCAATCCTGGAAGTAATCCGTGAAATGGATGAGCAGCATGCCAAGATCATGGTGCTCCCGGAGCTTTGCATCACAGGCTATACCTGTCAGGATCTTTTTCTTCAGAGAAGACTGCTGGACAGCGCGTGGGAGAGCCTTCTGACCATTACCAGGGAGACAGAGGATGTGGATGCGTTGATTTTTGCAGGTTTGCCAATGCGGTTAAATGGTAAGCTTTATAATGTGGCAGCAGTGCTGAATCATGGAAGCATTCTTGGCTTTGTACCTAAGACTTACATTCCGAATTACAATGAGTTTTATGAGCAGAGACATTTTGTTTCAGGTGAAGATGTGTGGACAGATGTGACGGTTGGGGAGGAGAGTGTTCCATTTGGAAGCAATCTTATTTTTACCTGTGAGAGTCTGCCGGAACTGACTGTGGCAGCAGAAATCTGCGAAGATCTTTGGGCTCCGCTTCCTCCAAGTGTGAATCTTGCCCAGGGTGGCGCCCATATTATTGTCAATCTTTCTGCCAGTGATGAGATGGTTGGAAAGGATTCCTATCGTCGTGACCTGGTAAGAGGGCAGTCCGCAAGGCTGGTATGCGGTTATATCTACGCTACAGCAGGGGAAGGGGAGTCTTCCCAGGATCTTGTATTTGGCGGACAGAATCTGATCGCAGAGAATGGCACCCTTCTCGCAGAAGCGAAGCGTTTTCATAATACCACGATTTATGGAGAAATTGATGTACAGAGAATGGCAGACGAGAGAAGAAGGATTTCTACCTATCCGCCGGCTGACAGCGCAGACTTTCAGCTTGTTCCATTTGATGTGGAGATTGAGGAAACAGTTCTTACCAGAAGCTTTGCGCCATATCCTTTCGTACCTTCCAAAAAAGAAGAACGTGATATGCGTTGTGAAGAGATCCTGAATATTCAGGCAATGGGGCTTAAGAAGAGAATGAGCCATATCCATTGTCAGAAAGCAATGGTAGGGCTTTCGGGAGGACTGGATTCCACACTTGCCCTGCTTGTAATTGCCCGTACCTTCCAGATGATGGATCTGCCGTCAGAGAATATCCATTGTATTACCATGCCCTGCTTTGGCACTACAGACAGAACCTATCAGAATGCCTGCAAATTAAGCAAATGCCTCGGTGCTACACTTACTGAGGTAAATATTAAAGAAGCCGTAAATATTCATTTCCGGGATATCGGACATGACCCTTCTGTTCATGATGTGACTTATGAGAACTGTCAGGCCAGAGAGCGTACCCAGATCCTTATGGATATGGCGAATCAGGAGGGGGCGCTTCTGGTTGGAACAGGAGACCTTTCGGAACTGGCTCTTGGCTGGGCTACTTACAATGGTGACCATATGTCCATGTATGGAGTAAATGCCTCTGTTCCCAAGACGTTGGTCAGACATCTTGTCCACTATTATGCCGATACCTGCAAGGAGAAGAATCTGGAGGAGGTACTTCTTGATATTCTGGATACTCCTGTAAGTCCTGAGCTTCTGCCTCCTAAGGATGGTAAGATCGCGCAGAAAACAGAGGATTTGGTTGGTCCTTATGAGCTTCATGATTTCTATTTATATTATATGCTTCGTGCAGGCTTTGAACCGGACAAGATTTATCGGATTGCCTGCAGAACCTTTGAGAATACCTATGATAGGGCAACTATTCTGAAATGGCTGAAAATCTTTTACCGTAGATTTTTTGCACAGCAGTTTAAGCGCTCCTGTCTTCCGGATGGTCCGAAGGTGGGAAGTGTTGCGCTCTCTCCAAGAGGTGACCTTCGTATGCCAAGTGATGCAAGTGCAAGGATATGGATGGAAGTATTGGAGAGGATTGAGGAATAAAACAGATTATGTTACAGGCGGAGAACTAACTTGGTTCTCCGCCTTTTTCAGCGCTTCCTCAATGGCGGAAATAAGTAACTGGGATGTATATTTACGATCTGTGGAATATTTCAGATCATTCAGGGACTGGCTGTTAACGATCTGACTTGCCAGAGATTCCAGGGAAGGCTTTACCAGCGGAAACATGGCGGTGGTGCTTTCACTTAGATTTACAAGTTCAATAGACTGTATACGGCTCTGGTTCACAGTAACCTCTACGTCAAAGGTATTCTTATTCAGGGTTAGGGAAGTGCGGTAAACTCCAGGGGTATACCGTTCTTCCCCTACAGTAGCCGCTGACTGGCTTTTTCCGGGACCAAACATAAAATAAATCAGTATCCCCAGCAGGATAGCAAGAATGAGAAGGGCAATGGTATACACCACTTCCTTCATATGTAATACAATGATCCTGGTTTTCGAACTCATGGATTGCGCCTCCTGTTTTGCATTTCTAATAAAAAACGATTCTGAAAAATGTATGAAGCGAACCGTAACTTGCTTATTCTATCCTATTATCAAAGAGGGGAAAATATGATAAAATAAAAAACAGAATGACTATTTTACCTGCCAAAGGAGGAGAGAACTTGTCCCTGCAATTTATTATCGGAAGCTCCGGTATAGGAAAAACACACTATGCCTGTGAGCATATTATCCGGGAATCCCTGGAGAATCCACAGAGCCTTTACTACATCATTGTTCCAGAGCAGTTCACCATGCAGACCCAGAAGAATGTGGTAGAAATGCATCCTGGAAAAGGAATCCTGAACATTGATGTACTCAGCTTTCAGCGTCTTGCTTATCGTGTATTCGAGGAAGTAGGAGGCGCCCAGGAGGTGCTTCTTGACGATACGGGGAAAAGCATGGTACTTCAGAAACTGGTACAGCAGCATAAGAAAGAGCTTCCTTATCTTGGAAGCCAGATGAACAAGCCTGGCTATCTGGATGAGGTGAAATCCCTGATTTCTGAGTTTATACAGTACGATATCAGAGAAGAGGAACTTCTGGATCTCGTTGGAAAAACAGGGCAGGATTCCCTTCTTCATATGAAAATGCAGGATGTGGGGGTTCTTTACCAGGCCTTTTTGCAGTATCTGGAAGGGCATTATATGACCGGTGAGGGTGTGATGGATGCCTTGAAAAAAGCGGTCCCGTTTTCCGGGAAGCTGAAGAATTCGGTTCTTCTTCTGGATGGCTTCACTGGTTTTACTCCTGTGCAGATGAATGTGATAAGAGAGCTTCTCCATGTATGCAGTAAAGTACTGGTGACGGTTACCCTGGATGCAAGAGAGAATCCGTTACAGCTTGGAAAGCCTCATCAGCTTTTTTATATGAGCAGAAAAATGATACACACTCTGTCTGGACTTACCAGTGATCTGGATGAGCCGGTTCTTTTAAAAGAGGCCGGGAAGGGGCGCTTTGAAACAGCTCCTGCACTTGGCTTTCTTGAACAGCAGCTTTTTCGGTATCGAAGAGCTGTTTATGAAGAAGAGCAGCAGGAAATCTGTATTTTGGCAGCAGAATCTCCGGTTAAGGAACTGGAAGAAACGGCAAGAAGGATCCGTCGGATGATCCGTGAGAACAATCTGAAATATGGAGAGATAGCGGTGATCACCGGGAATCTGGAGGCTTACAAAAGTACTGCCGCCCAGGTGTTTGAGGAGGCCGGGATTCCATATTTTCTGGATGAGAAGCATACGATTCTTATGAATCCATTTATTGAGTATATTCGCGCAGCACTGGATATGGTGACGAAGGGCTTTTCTTATGAGAGTGTTTTCCGTTATCTTCGTTGCGGAATGTCCGGACTTACCAGAGCCCAGGTAGACATGCTGGAGAATTATGTTCTTGCGCTTGGAATACGGGGATATACGAAATGGTCAGAAAAATGGATAAGAACATATCGGACTATGAACCCGGAAGATATTCAGGTACTTAATGAATATCGTGAAAAATTTTTAATGGAAATACAGTCTCTGGTACAGGGATTTACCGGAGGGAAAAAGAAAGTATGTGAATATTGTTATTATTTATATCAGTTTATAACAGACTGTGAAATTCAGAGAAAGCTTAAAGAACAGGAACTTTGTTTCCAGGAAAAAGGCGAGAAGGCACTGGAAAAAGAATACGCACAAATATATGGAATTGTTATGGAATTGCTTGACAGGATGGTAGAAATCCTGGGCGAGGAAGAGCTTACAAGATTGGAGTTTACCCAGATTTTGGAAACCGGTTTTGCCAAATCAAAGGTCGCCCTGATTCCGCCTAGTATGGACCAGGTGTTGATCGGTGATATGGAAAGAACCCGTTTGAAGGAAATTAAGGCATTGTTTTTTGTGGGTGTAAACGAGGGAAATATTCCGAAAAATACAGATTCCGGCGGAATGCTTACGCAGATGGATCGTGAATTTTTTGCTGAGGAAGGAATGGAACTGGCTCCCGGACCAAAGGAGCTGATGAATACACAGCGTTTTTATCTGTATCTGAACCTGACCAAGCCAAGCAGGTATCTTTGCCTGTCCTACTGCTTTTCCAATGGAAAAGGAGAGCCTGTAAGTCCGGCATACCTGATCCACAGTATTCAGGGGCTTTATCCGGGGCTTGATATAAAAAATGCGGGAGATGAGGAATTCAGCCTGAACAGCATGGAGCTTCCGGCAACCAGTCTTGAATGCTTTTTGAAGGGACTTACAGAGGGCGCATTAGGAAAAGGGGAGCCTTTGTACAGTGAGCTTTACAGCTGGTATCTCAGAAATCCCAAATATGGAACTATAGTGAAAAAACTTGTGGAAGCGTCAAGAACCAGAAAACCGGCAGATCTGATCAGTGAGAGTGTGGCGAAGGTTCTTTATGGGGAGGTTTCCCCGTACAGTGCGACCAGGCTGGAACGGTATTCAGCCTGTGCCTTTGCTCATTTTCTCCAGTATGGCCTGAAGCTTACAGAACGTGCAGAGTACGAGTTTCGTGCCATGGATATGGGAAATATCATGCATAAGGTACTGGAGCAGCTGATCCGGGAAGTGAATAAGGAGAAGCTTTCTCTTAGGGAGCTTTCTGACGAAAAAAGAGATGCCCTGGCAGACCTTCTGGTAGATAAAGTGAGTGCAGATTATGGGAATACCATATTGAAGAGCAGTGCGCGTAACGAATACATGATTCAGAGAACCAAGCGAATGGTAAGAAGAACCGTATGGGCAATTCAGGAGCAGTTGAAAGCCGGTGAATTTGAACCGGAAGGTGTTGAGGTTGTTTTTCAGGGGGGACGAATTGACCGCGTAGACACGATGGAGACAGATGATGGAAAGCTGTACGTCCGTGTTATCGACTATAAAACAGGAAATACCTCCTTTGATCTGGTTTCTCTGTATCATGGTCTTCAGCTTCAGCTGATGGTCTATATGGATGGAGCTCTCACAGTAGAAAAAAATAAGCATAAAGACAAAGAAGTGATTCCGGCAGGTGTATTTTATTACAACATTAAGGATCCTATGATACAGGAAAAAATAGACGCAGATGTAGACACTGTCCGACAAAAGGTTTTGAAGGAACTGAAAATGAACGGGCTGGTTCAGGCAGACAGGCTGCTGGTAGAGAAAATGGACAGTTCTTATGTGTCCCTTCCGGTTTCCTTTAACAAGGATGGAAGCTTCCGCAGGAATTCTTCCGTTGCTACAAGAGAGCAGTTTGACATTCTGAACCGTTATGTAAAAACAAAGATTTCCCATATTCGAAAGGCTATTCTTTCAGGAGACGCGCAGGTTTCTCCTTATATGCTGGGAAAGAAAAATGCCTGTACCTATTGTCCTTACAGTGGGGTATGCGGATTTGACATGGAAATCCCCGGATATGAATTTCGCAGGCTGAAAAGCTTTTCAGATGAAGAACTGTGGAATGCATTTGGAAAGGAGGTGGAGTGAGATGTCTGTGAATTGGACAAAGGAACAGGAACAGGTTATCCGGTTAAGAAACCGGAACATTCTGGTCAGTGCGGCGGCTGGCTCAGGTAAAACGGCAGTGCTGGTGCAGCGAATCCTGGAAAAGGTTATGGATCCCCGGAATCCTGTTGATATTGATAGACTTCTGATCATGACCTTTACACGGGCCGCTGCAGGGGAAATGAGAGAGCGAATTGCAAATGCACTTGAGGATGCACTTTACCGAAATCCGGATAATGAGCATTTGCAGCGTCAGACCACCTTGATCCACACGGCGCAGATTACCACAATTGATGGATTCTGTGCTTATGTGATTCGAAATTACTTTCATCTTATCGGACTGGATCCCGGTTATCGGACTGGAGAAGAAGGGGAACTGAAGCTTCTGAAGGAAGATGTAATGAAAGAGCTTCTGGAAGCTTACTACGCCAGAGGAGAAGAAAAATTTAAATATTTCATAGAATGTTATGCTTCCGGCAAATCAGATGAAGGGATTAAGGAGCTGATCTATTCTTTGTATAATGCGGCAATGAGTAATCCTTATCCGGATGAATGGCTGGAAAAATGTATAGATAGTTATAGAAATACAGATTTAGAAGAGATAAAAACGTCAGAATGGATGAACTTGTTATGGAAAAACGTTCTGGAAGATATCTGCCAGGCGGAGAATCTTGTGGAGGAAGCCAGAGAACTCTGCAATATGCCTGGTGGCCCTTATTTGTATGAGGAAGCGCTGGAGAGTGATCTGCTTCTTATCCGTGAATCGAAAGAAAAGGTGGAAGCAGGGGATTTTGACGGTATAAGGGCGCTTCTTGGAAATCCTTCCTTTGCAAGACTTTCAGCGAAGAAACCAAAAGAACCTGTGGATGATACGTTAAAAGAACAGGTGAAAGGGCTGCGGGAAAGTGCAAAGGGAATCTTAAAGGACATTGGTTCCAGATATTTTACAGTGAAAGAGGAAGAGCTTCCGCTGCTTCTTTCATCCTGTCTTGAGCCGGTGGAAATGCTGGTAGAGCTTACCAGGGAGTTTATCCGCCTTTATGGTGAGAAAAAACGGGAAAAGAACATTCTGGACTTTACAGATATGGAACATTTTGCCCTGGAAATCCTTACAGGACAAGAAGGAAAAAGTCCGGCTGCCCGTGAACTTTCACTGAAGTACGATGAAGTTATGGTGGACGAATATCAGGACAGCAACCTTGTGCAGGAGATGATCACAAACTGTGTGTCCGGCTGGGCAGATGGCAGAAAAAATATATTTATGGTTGGAGATGTGAAGCAGAGTATATACAGATTCCGTCTTGCCAGACCGGAGCTTTTTATGGAAAAATATAAAAAGTACAGTTTAACGGACAGTGATGAACAGAGAATTGATCTTCATAAAAACTTCAGAAGCAGATCTCAGGTACTGGATTGTGCCAATTATATTTTTCGCCAGATCATGGGTGAGGGACTTGGCGGAATTGCCTATGATGATGCAGCTGCCCTTTATCCAGGGGCTCAGTTTCCAGAAGGAAGCAAAGAAGCGTTCCTTTCAACAGAGGTGCTTCTTGTGGAAAAGGATGCAGAGGAACTGGAAGACCTGATGGATGGCCGGGATGCAAGGGAACTGGAAGCGCTTGCCATCTCCCACCGCATAAAGGAAATTGTGGGTAAAGAGCGGATCCTGGATAAGGAGACTAAGGAATACCGGCCGGTTCGCTATGGAGATATTGTAATTCTTCTGCGCAGCGCATCCGGCTGGTCAGAGACATTCACAGAGGTATTGTCGGCACATGGGATTCCTGTATATGCTGCCTCAAAAACAGGATATTTTTCTGCATTGGAAGTGGTTACAATCCTGAATTATCTTCAGATATGCGATAATCCGCTGCAGGATATTCCAATGACCGGCGTGCTCCGCTCACCCATTGTGGGCTGTACCACACAGGAGCTTGCAATACTGAGAGAGACATTTCCGGAAGGAATGATATATGAAAGTGTGCTGGGTTATCTGGAAAAATATAAAGGTACATCAGAGGAAGCCCATGCACTTTATCAGAAACTGCATACTTTTATCTCACTGTTGAATGAACTTCGGAATCTTGCTGTGTATACACCGGTTCATGAGCTGATCCTGGAAATTCTTCGAAGAACCGGTTATGGCAATTATGCAAAAGCTCTTCCAAACGGTGCACAGCGCAGTGCCAATCTTGCCATGCTGGTGGAAAAGGCAATGGATTATGAGAAGACAAGCTATCGTGGACTGTTTAACTTTGTGCGGTATATTGAACACTTACAGAAATATGAGGTGGATTACGGGGAAGTAAATCTTTCCGGTGCAGGAGAAGGCTCTGTGGAGATTATGACGATTCATAAAAGTAAGGGCCTGGAATTTCCGGTTGTAATTCTTGCAGGAATGGGAAAACAGTTTAATTTTCAGGATTTAAATGCCCGCCTTCTCATTCATCCTGAGTACGGGCTTGGTGCGGATGCTATTTTGCCTGACAAAAGAATGATCGTTTCCACACTGAACAAACAGGTAATACGAAGAAAGCTGCTTGAAGAAAGTCTTGGAGAGGAAATCCGTGTTCTGTATGTAGCCCTTACCCGTGCAAAAGAGAAACTGATCATGATAGGAACGATTTCCAATTTGGAAAAAGAAATGATGTATTTGTCCAGATTCAGGGAAAAGGAAGATGAGCTTCTTCCTGTGGAGACAAGGCTGAAGGCAAAAAACTACTGGGATTATGTTTTGCCGGCTCTTTCCAGACACCGTTGTATGGATGATCTTTACAGGGAATTTGGTTTGATGCCCCCTTCTGGTAACTCCCTTTATCATGACCAGGCGGAATTTGAAGTGAAGCGGATCACTGCCAGGATGCTGGCTGACGCAGAAGTGGCAGAACAGGCTTTTGACCAGATGGAGGACAGTGTCCTTGAATTCTGGGACTGCGAAAAAGTAATCGATCAACAGATCCGTCAGGAACTGGAAAAACGGTTTGGATTTGTATATCCCTATGAAAGCAGGAGGGATATTCCGGTTAAGGTCAGTGTGTCAGATCTGAAAAAGAGAAGCTATCACGAAGAAACAGATTTTGAGGAAGCAGTTTACTTTGAACCGGATATAGTACCTTTGATTCCAAGATTTGTGGAGGAGAAAAAAGAAGAAGGGGACGGGTTCACAGGTTCTGCAAGAGGTACAGCATATCACCGTGTTATGGAATGTGTTGAGTACAATAAAACGGACAGTGCAGAACAGCTGGAGGAACAGCTCAATTCCCTTGTTCAGAATAAGAAAATGTCTGCAGCAGAAGCAGAATGTGTTCGCATTTCTGATATTCGTGCGTTTGTGGAATGTGATCTTGGACAGCGGATGAAAAAAGCCGCCGTGGAAGGCAGACTTTTCCGTGAACAGCCCTTTGTTATTTCCAGAAGTGCGGCTGAAATAGAGGAAACCTGGGATCCGCAGGAACGTGTGCTTGTACAGGGAATTATTGACGCTTATTTTCTGGAAGAAGATGAGATCATTCTGGTGGATTACAAGACTGATCGTGTACGTCGAAACGAAGAGCAGATGCTGATCGACCGGTACCATACCCAGCTGGAGGATTACGCCCAGGCGCTTCAGCGTATGACCGGAAGAAAGGTAAAAGAGAAATATATTTATTCGTTTACGTTAAAAAAAGCAATATTGTTATCATAGATGATATAGTGCAGGGGACCGGAGCGTTACTTCCGGTCCCCTGTCTGGCCAGGGAGAGCTGATTATGGCAGCTAAAAATCAAGCCTTATACTCTCCACCCTGCTGGATATTTATTTTTCAGAATTCCGTTCACAAGTTTTCCAAAGCCGAGAGGATATCCTTCCACACAAAGTAAATGCCACCCCTTTGCGTGAGCAGACTCAAAAGGTTCAATGTTAAGTGTTTCCCCCTTTAAGTAGCGTTCCAGTCTCGGATCATCTGCGGAAAGAGAAATTACAGCTTCCGCTTCATCTTTCAGAAAAGCAAGTGCCAGTGGCTGAGACGGCTCAAAACGGTTTTTCTTTAAATCTCCCAGATAAAGACCGTTGCGAATAAAGTTAATTCCTCTGAAGTTACAGGAAACAGATGGAAGGTAATAAACTTTGTCTGCACGGATCTCTACCCGATTCCAGTCAAATTTCTGACCTCCCAGAGTTTGCAGACCGATTTCTCCAAAAAATTCCTCCATATATTTGCGCACATCTGCAGGCAGACGATTCCCTTTAGATATCATGGCAGAAGGTCCGGTCTGTCCTTCTTTTTGCAGAAGAGCAAGAAAATGTCCTTCTCCCTGCATTTTGTGCGGGAAAATACGGATGCATTTCTCAAGCTGTGGATTACCGTCTCCCCATTCTGGTCTTCCTGTAGAAAAGCCTTCGTAATTTTCCATGGAAACAAGAGAAAGCTCAGGGCGTTCTTTCAGAAGCCAGGAGATAACCTGTTCATCCTCGCATGGTGCAAAGGTACAGGTAGAATAAAGCATCTGTCCTCCCGGCTGAAGCATATCTGCTGCATTCAGGCATAATTGCTTCTGGATTTTTGAAAGCTCTTCTGATTTCTCCGGAGTCCAGTCTTTTGCAAGAGCCTCTTCCTTACGAAACATTCCCTCTCCGGAGCAGGGAGCATCCAGAATGATTTTATGGAAAAATTCCGGAAAATTTTTTATCATTTTTTCAGGATTTTCATTTGTAACAAAAAGATTTGGAATTCCAAACAGCTCCAGATTGCGAAGCAGTGCTCTGGCTCTGGAAGTACTGATATCGTTTGCAACAAGAAGTCCTTCCCCCTTTAGTGCTGAGCCCACAGCAGTTGCTTTTCCGCCAGGTGCGGCACACATATCCAATACATATTCCCCTGGTTTAACAGGAATACGGGAAGCTGGTGTCATGGCACTTGGCTCCTGAAGATAATAAAGTCCTGCCTGATAAAGGGGGCAGCGGGAAGGACGCACGTCCTCACTGTAAAAATATCCGTTGGAGATCCAGGGGATTTTTTTTACCTCAAAGGGAACGATTTTCTCAAATTCTTCACAGGAAAGCTTTGCTGTATTTACACGCAGCCCATAAGTACGGGGCTGGTCGTATGCAAACAGAAAGTTCTCATAATCCTCTTTTAACATATCTTTCATTCTGTCCAGAAAAGCCTGGTGCAGAACCATTGATTTATCTGAATCCATAGGGAAAACTCCTTATTTTTGTATTCTGATTTAACAGTATAATAGATGAGCAGGTATAAGTCAAACACATAACTGCAATTGAAAAAATCAGTGATTTTATAAAAATATAGTTTGTGTTACACTGATAGCATGGTATCATATGAAAAACAAAGTAAAGCGACAGGTTTGAAAGCATGGAAAGATATCTTGAAATAAAAGTTACAGAACCTTGTATAGTGGGAGAGTTCCTTCGTGTTCATGCCAGACTTACCAGAAAGCAGATCAGCCAGGCAAAATTCAGAACGGGAGGAATCTGTAAAAACGGGAAACAGTGCAGAGTAACAGAACGCGTAGTTTCCGGAGATGTGATACGGGTTTGTCTGGAGATGAAGGAAACGGATTCCAGACAGCTGGAGTCACCGTCAGAAAAGTCATCCGATTTTTCAGAAAACCTGCAGATCCTGTATGAGGACCAGGATATTCTGGCTGTGAATAAGCCTGCAGGAGTAGTGACTCATCCATCCGGAAGCCATTACAGGGACAGCCTTTCCAATCAGATTGCAGCCTATTTTCGAAGCAAAGGGGAAGCTACCCGAATTCGTTCTATTGGAAGACTGGACAGGGAGACCTCCGGGATTTTATTGTTTGCCAGAAATCAGGTTGCGGCGGCAAGGCTGCAGAAACAGCGGGAAGAGGGAAGATTGCAAAAAACATATCTGGCGATCGTGGAGGGGGAATTTCCGGAGAATGGTATCCGGAAAATTGAAATCCCAATTGCTCCGGATCCGGATGATCCTGTGAAAATGGTGATTTCCCCGGATGGTACACTTCCGGGAAGTAAACATGCAGTTACTTATTGCAGGGTGGTGAAAAATTACCCAAATAAGTCTCTTATACAGCTCCATCTGGAAACAGGGCGAACACACCAGATCCGCGTTCATATGGCAGGTCTTGGACATCCTCTTTTAGGTGACACTTTGTATAATGAAAAGAGAAACCAGGAACTGTTTAAAAGGGCTGCACTTCATGCCTGGAAGCTTGTTTTTTATCATCCCTTTTCAGATGAAAAAATTGTTCTGGAAGCGCCCTTTCCGACTGATTTTTGTTTATTTTGTTATCATTAAAGGGAACTTATATTTGATATGAAGGAGAAAAAGATATGCAGAAGAAAAGAATATTGTTTGGTATACTGCTTACCTTATCAATTGTAATGACTGGTATTTGGGGTTCTTACACTGCCAGCGCAGAAGCAGAAACAGAAACCTTTACCAAGAAAAATGTGGTGGTACTGGATCCTGGTCATGGAGGAGCAGATTCCGGATCCTATGAGGTACATAAGGGACATGTGTATAAGGAATCGGTTATTAACTGGAAAATTGCCTGTTACACCATGGAGGAACTGAAGAAATATCCGGATATAGAAGTTTATATGACACGTACCAAAAATCAGAATAAAGGTCTTGTTTCCAGAGTACTTACAGCGAAATCCTATGGTGCAGATCTTCTGGTAAGCCAGCATGTAAACTCTACCGAAAGTCGTTATGTAAAGGGTGCTTCTGTGCTGATCTCGAAAGGAACATATCGCTCTTATCTGGCTGAAAAAGAAAAGCTTTTTGGAAAGTGTGTGATAAAAGAACTGACCAGACTGGGACTGACCAAGAGATATTCCGCTACAGGTGGAATGGAATATCGAATGAGTGAGGATGGAAGCCGTTATCCTAATGGGGCAAGAAGAGATTACTATGCTATTGTTGCGCAGAGTGTGGAACAGAATCTTCCGGGAGTGATTATTGAACATGCCTTTGTTTCCAATCCATCTGAAGCCGGTAAATATTTGAAAACAAATAAGCAGCTGAAAAAAATAGGACAGGCAGATGCAAGGGCAATTGTAAGTTATTTTAATCAGGTATCCAAAATAGAACCGAAAAAGGACACTGTAATACCGGATAAAAAGAATGGCTGGAAAAAGTCCGGAAAGTATTATTATTACTATATCAAAGGAAAAAAACAGAAAAACAGGCTGTTGAATCTGGATGATGGAATCTATTATGTAGACAAAAAAGGACGTCGTTTTTCAGGCTGGAAAACGGTAAATGACGGGCGTTATTATTTCGAAAAGTCTGAGAATGGAAAGGCACATACCGGATGGCTGAATAATGGCGAAAAATGGTATTGTTTTAATACAAAAACCGGTGCAATGTATAAAAACTGTACAGTGAAATCAAGTACCGGCAATGTATATAAATTTGACGCAAAAGGGATTTGCATTAATAAAATCAGCAATGCTGTTTGATGTGCAAAAAACGCTCCAGATCGGCTGGAGCGTTTTTGATTTCCGGCAGCGACAATATAATAGGTGATACCTAAGATAGTATTGACAAAACTATATTATACGTTGTATAGTATTATCAATCAAACAATATTGATAAGCCATATAATATGATTGGAGTGATCAGATGGTATTTAACACAGGGGCTGCACTTCTGGATGCCATTGTCCTGGCGGTTGTGTCCAAGGAGCCACAAGGTACTTACGGATACAAGATCACCCAGGATGTACGGGGAGTTCTGGATATTTCCGAGTCCACTCTTTATCCGGTGCTGCGCCGCCTTCAGAAGGATGACTGCCTGGAGGTCTATGATCAGGCCTATGCCGGACGGAACCGCAGATATTATAAGCTGACGGAGAAAGGGCAGGCACAGCTGAATTTGTACAAGATTGAGTGGAAGAATTATTCCACGAAGATAAGCAGTATGTTTGAGGCTTCTGACCAGAATGTGGACAGCAGCCGAAAAAGGGAGGAGAATTAGCAGATATGGACAGAGCACAGTTTATGGAACAGCTGGAGAGGCTGCTGTCTGATATTTCGGAAGCGGAGCGTCAGGAGGCGCTAGCTTATTACAACAGTTATTTTGACGAAGCCGGACCTGAGAAGGAAGCTTCCGTGATCAGAGAGCTGGGAAGTCCGGGAAAGGTGGCCGCCATTATAAAGGCTGACCTGGACGAGAGTAATGACAGTTATGCACAGTACACTGAGAAGGGATATGAGGATCTGCGGGATTCTGGGAATTCATATGTTCCGGAGGTTCTGGATGGTTTTTCAGAGAATGAAAATTATTATGAAGAAAAGGGCAATAAAGGAAAATCCAGGCGTGCCCGGGAGGGTTATCACCCAAAGGAAAAAGGAGCGAACAGCAGATTTATTTTGCTTCTCATCGCCCTGGTATTTCTTTCCCCGTTTCTCATAACTGCAGCCAGCGGCGTGTTCAGTGTTCTGCTGGTGGTGGTTCTGCTTCCATTTTTAGCCATTTTTGTGTCAGGAGTGACAGCATTTGCACTGATCGTGGCTGGCTGCTCCTGCATTGGCGGAGGAGTCGGGCTTTTGTTTAGTAATGTGGCGGTAGGCCTGTTGGTGATGGGAATTGGTGGGATTTCCATGGCAATTGGAATTTTGTTCTGTATCTTGACTGGATGGCTAGGTTCCACAATTTTCCCATGGATTCTTCGCAAGGTGACAGATTTTTTCCAGAAAATCCTGTATCGGAATAAAAAGGAGGAGCGGGCATGAAAAAAGGAACAAAGGGAATGCTGATCGCAGCGGGTGTGTTTGCTGTGGCGGGAATTGGCCTGTGCATTGGTGGAATTTCCGTAGCCGCAGTGGAGAACAGGGGAAACGTATTTGACCAGGCTGATGAGGTCATTCGGAATCATGCTTATCCCCTGGCAGGGCTGATCCATTTCGGAAAAAGTGTCCGGACTTTGGATACGGACTGGAATATCACAGATGGTGACACAGTGGAACTGGAGTTTGCCAGTAATCTGGAAATCAGCCTGAAATATGATGAGCTTCTTTTTCAGGAATATGACGGCGACAAGATCCGGGTGGAGGTTGCAAATGACACGAAGCAGGATGTTGTAGTGAACAAGTCTTCAGGGAAAATCACCATCACAGATACCCACAGCGGCACCAGTAGAAAGCAGAAGCAGATCAAGGTCAGTGTACCTTCCGGGAAAAAGTTTGGCAGCGTAGTGATGGGAATTGATGCTGGAACTATTGAGCTGAACTGTGACTTGCAGGCAGAGGATTTTTCACTGGAGGTAGGAGCTGGAGAGTTCAGCAGCTGTGGAGTGGTTACGGCAAAGAGCTGTGCCCTTCAGGTAGGAGCAGGAACCCTTGACATTGACATGCTTGATACCCCGGAGCTCAGTGCAGACTGCGGCACAGGTGAGATTTCTCTGATCATGGCTGGCAAAGAGAAGGATTACGATTATGAGCTAACCTGCGGAATCGGCGAGATCGATCTGGGAGATTCTGAGTACAGCGGATTTGGCATTGAGAAAACCATTTCCAATGATGGTGCCAGCAGAAATATGGTGCTGGAGTGTGGAATGGGAGAGATTGATGTGGAGTTTGACGGGGAAGACTAAGTTTATAAGATTGGAGAAATCAATTATGAGCAATAAACGTTTATATAAATCAACTGTAAATTGTATGCTGTGCGGTGTCTGCGGTGGTATTGCTGAGTACTTCGACATCGACCCCACCCTGGTGCGTCTCGCCTGGGTAATACTCACCTGCTTCGGCGGCGCCGGGATCTGGGCGTACATTATCGCCGCGATCATCATTCCGAAGGCATAAGAATAATAGTAATTGCGTTCGTTTGGTATAAACTTTCTGTATTTTGTCCATACTCCTTATATACATCCAAACACCGTAAAAAAGGAGCATAGACATATGAACAAAGACAAAGAAGTAGAAGCCTACAAATCTGGCAAGCTCACTCCTGAAGAACAGACAAAATACGAAATCGCCCAGGAACTTGGCATATTAGATAAAGTCTTAGAAGGAGGCTGGAAAAGCCTCTCTGCCAAAGAAACCGGCCGCATCGGCGGCATGATGGCACGCAAGAAACCAAAAAACAACAACCACTAAAATATGTATGTGAAGATTCTGTGTAATGAAAGATCCCGGATTGATTTCCGGGATTTTTCTGTTATGATGAAAACAGAAAAGTTTTGTGATAAAAAAGGAGGACAACTATGCGTATCCTGATTGCCGAAGATGAGGTGGAAATTGCACGCGCGCTAAAGGTTCTGCTGGAGAAAAACAAGTGCGTGGCGGACATTGTACATAATGGGAAAGATGCCTGGGATTTTGTCAGCCAGGGAAACTATGATGTGATCGTGTTGGATATTATGATGCCGGAAATGGACGGCTTGGAGGTACTTAGAAGAGCCAGAGAAAATCATATTTCTACGCCAGTGATGCTGCTGACTGCAAAGTCCGAAATCGAAGACCGGGTAGCCGGGTTGAATGCAGGAGCAGATGACTATCTGCCTAAACCCTTTGCAGTAAGCGAATTTATTGCCAGGGTGAAGGCGCTTGGCAGAAGAAGTACCAATTACACGGAGTGCGAAAGCATTCGGCTGAACAATAAGGAATTTCAGCTGATGGAATTATTTATGAAACATCCTAAATTCGTATTTTCCACAGAACACATTATGAAAAAAATCTGGGAGCAGGACGGTACGGCCGGAATGGATGTGGTGTGGACCTATATCGGTTTTCTGCGGAAAAAATTAAAACAGCTGGGCGCAACTGTGGAAATCAAAACTGTCCGCGGAGCCGGTTATTCCCTGGAGGAACCTATATGCTGAAAAAGATGCGCTGGCACTTTATTCTGGCGGCTATGCTGGCGGTTTTTATTATGCTGGTGACGGTGCTGGCCGGGATCAATGTGTGGAATTACTATACTACTGCTGCGAGAGCGGATCAGAGGATACAGGAGATCTACGACTTTGAAGCTGGAAGAGTAAATGCAGATCAAGAAAATCCGAAAACGCAAAATGCTGCAGAACAGTCCGCAGAAGGCATTACTGACAGCAAAAATCAGAATTCTGAATCTGTCGAAAATTCAGCGACAACTGAAAAGCCTGCGCCTCCAGTTATCTTTAACCGCCCTGAGGACTACGATCCGGAGGCTCCCTACACCACCCGCTTTTTTATAGTCCGCCTGGATGAAGAGCAAAATGTAACCGATGTTTCCACTGATTTTATCGCCTCTGTCACCCAGAAAGAAGCCGAAGGATTTGCACGCAATGTACTAAACGGAAAAAGAGAACAAGGTTATTATAAAAACTATAGATTTCGGATTATAACAGAAGAAAATAACAATATTGTTATTTTTCTGAACTCCACAATGGAACTTCGTTCTGCCAGAAATGTGCTCCTTATTTCCTGCCTGGCAGGAGCAGCCTGCTTCCTGGCCGTATTCCTTCTGGTAATCCTTCTTTCCAAGAAAGCCATGAAGCCTTACATTCAGAATATAGAACGTCAGAAACGTTTCATCACCGATGCCAGCCATGAGATCAAAACACCTCTTACGTCCATTGCAACCAGTGTGGATGTGATCGCCATGGAACACGGAGAAGATGAGTGGACAAATAACATCCACAGCCAGACCGCGAAAATGTCCAGAATGGTATCGGATCTTGTAACACTGTCCCGTCTGGATGAGGAGAATCCATTTCTGGATAAGACGGAGTTTTCCTTAAGTGATATTACCTGGGAAGTGGCAGAGCCTTTTGCCTCCCTTGCAAAAGCCCAGGGAAAAACCTACTCCCAGAGAATTGAAGAGAACTTGACATTATGCGGAAATCCAGACGCCACCAGACAGATGCTCTCCGTCCTTTTGGACAATGCCATGAAATATTCTGATGAAAATGGAACCATTCGTCTGGATGTATATAAAGCCCATGGAAAGACAAAAATCGAAGTTTTTAATACCTGTGTACTGGAAGATACAAAAAATCTGAATCGCTTGTTTGACCGATTCTACCGTCCGGATAATTCCCGTTCCAGAAAGACCGGAGGCAGCGGAATCGGGCTGTCTATTGCACAGGCTGTAGCAGAAGCCTATGGTGGGAAGATCAAGGTTAGTAGTAAAGATGGAAGATCGATTCTGTTTCAGGTTACAATATAAACTACAACTGTCCTTGTAAAATATATAAAAATTGGATATTTATAACGGTACAGTATTCCTGTATGCTTTCAGACAAATAAAACGCAGTTGAAGAAATGGCGGCCTGTTAAAGCAGTTTACATTTCTTTGCACAATTACATACAGGAGGAAAGCAGAATGAGCCAGGAAAGATACGCATTAAATAAACAGCTTGCACAGATGTTAAAAGGTGGAGTGATCATGGATGTTACCACTCCGGAGCAGGCGAAGATTGCAGAGGAGGCAGGAGCCTGTGCTGTTATGGCATTGGAGAGAATTCCGGCAGACATCCGTGCAGCAGGTGGAGTTTCCAGAATGAGTGACCCCAAAATGATCAAAGGAATCCAGGAGGCTGTTTCCATTCCGGTTATGGCAAAATGCAGGATCGGACATTTCGTAGAAGCACAGATTCTGGAAGCAATTGAAATTGATTACATTGATGAGAGTGAGGTCCTTTCTCCAGCTGACGATGTGTACCACATTGACAAGCGTTCGTTTAAAGTTCCCTTTGTATGCGGCGCAAAAGATTTGGGTGAGGCGCTTCGAAGAATTGCAGAAGGAGCTTCCATGATCCGTACAAAAGGGGAACCTGGAACCGGTGATGTGGTACAGGCCGTACGCCACATGCGTATGATGAACAGTGAGATTGCGAAAGTGGTTTCCATGCGTGAGGATGAGCTTTTCGAGGAAGCAAAGAACCTTCGCGTACCTTACCAGCTGGTGGAGTATGTGCACAAAAACGGCAGACTTCCGGTAGTTAATTTTGCAGCAGGCGGTGTGGCCACTCCGGCAGATGCAGCTCTTATGATGCAGCTTGGCGCAGAAGGCGTATTTGTAGGTTCCGGTATTTTCAAATCCGGTGATCCGAAGAAACGTGCAGCAGCCATTGTAAAAGCAGTTACGAACTATCAGGATTCAAAAATGCTGGCAGAGCTTTCAGAAGATCTTGGTGAAGCTATGGTTGGAATCAATGAGCAGGAAATCCAGCTTCTGATGGCAGAGAGGGGCAAATAAGATGAAAATCGGAATCCTTGCTGTACAGGGAGCTTTTGCAGAGCATAAGAGCAAGCTGGAGGCGCTTGGCGCTACATGTGTGGAATTACGGAAAAAAGAAGACCTTGACAGTGATTTCGACGGATTGGTTCTGCCAGGAGGTGAGAGTACTGTTCAGGGAAAACTTCTGAGAGAGCTGGATATGTTTGAACCATTGAAAGAGAAGATTCAGGCAGGAATGCCGGTGCTTGCCACCTGTGCTGGGCTGATCCTTCTTGCCGGTCATCTTTCCAATGATGAACATGTGTATTTCGGAACCATGCCTGTGACTGTAAAAAGAAACGCTTATGGAAGACAGCTTGGCAGCTTTCATACCATCCGGGAAATGAAAGGAATCGGACAGGTTCCCATGACCTTTATCCGCGCCCCTTATATTGAAAAATGCGGGAAAGAAGCGGACGTGCTGGCAGAGGTGGATGGGAATATTGTGGCAGTGAAATATCAAGCGCAGTATGGTCTGGCGTTTCATCCGGAATTGGATGAGGATGACAGGATTCATGAAGCATTTCTGGAGAGCGTAAGGAAGTACGCTAAAGGATAAAAGTGCAGATTTAAGATATCAGTAATACCTGGTTATAGCTCAAAACTATAGCCAGGTATTATTTTTACGTATTGGACAGATAATCCCCAGTATGTTACTATGCATTCATCAACAAAAACAAAGCAACAACAAAGAATAATATTAAAAACAATAACAAAACTAACATTTACCAAATGTGATGAAAAATAGTAAACATACGGAGGAAAGAAAAATGGCAGATATCAGAGATTCTAAAAACTGGGGATTTGAAACAAAACAGTTACACATTGGACAGGAGAAAGCAGATCCGGTAACAGATGCAAGGGCGGTTCCGATTTACGCTTCTACATCTTATGTTTTCCATAACTCACAGCATGCAGCAGATCGTTTCGGACTGCGCGATGCCGGAAATATTTATGGAAGACTTACCAACCCAACAGAAGACGTTTTCGAGCAGAGAATCGCTGCTCTTGAAGGCGGAGTTGCAGCACTTGCAGTTGCTTCCGGTGCAGCAGCTATCAATTATACATTTCAAGCACTGGCAAAAACAGGTGAGCACATTGTAGCATCCAAGACCATCTACGGCGGAACCTACAACCTTCTGGCACATACCCTTCCACAGACCAGCGGCATCACCGCAACATTTGTAGATCCGGATGTAGAAGGCTCCTTCGAAGCTGCAATCCAGGAGAACACAAAAGCAATTTTCATTGAGACACTTGGAAACCCGAACTCTAATCTGATCGACATCGAAGAAGTTGCAAAAATTGCGCACAAACATAACATTCCTCTTGTAGTTGATTCTACATTTGCAACTCCTTATCTGGTACGTCCTATTGAATATGGTGCAGACATCGTCGTTCATTCTGCTACCAAGTTCATCGGCGGTCATGGAACTGCAATCGGTGGCGTGATCGTAGACAGCGGTAATTTTGACTGGAAAGCATCCGGTAAATTCCCGTGGATCTCTGAGCCAAACCCAAGCTACCACGGAATTTCCTTTGCAGAGGCAACTGCTCCGGCTGCGTTTGTAACTTACATCCGTGCCATTATCCTTCGTGATACAGGAGCAACCCTTTCTCCATTTCATGCGTTTATGTTCTTACAGGGACTGGAAACTCTTTCCTTAAGAGTGGAGCGCCACGTAAGCAACGCCCTGAAGATCGTAGATTACTTGTCCAAACATCCGCAGGTAGAGGCAGTTCATCATCCATCCCTGGAGAGTGAGCCAAGCCATTATCTTTATAAGAAATATCTTCCAAACGGTGGTGGTTCTATCTTTACCTTCGAAATCAAGGGTGATGCACAGACTGCTCAGAAATTTATTGATCATCTTGCAATCTTCTCACTGCTTGCAAACGTTGCAGATGTAAAATCACTTGTCATTCATCCTGCAACAACCACACACAGCCAGTGCACAGAGGAAGAACTTCTTGATCAGGGTATTAAACCAAACACAATCCGTCTTTCCATTGGTATTGAGAAAGTAGACGACCTGATCGCAGCTCTGGATGCAGCGTTCGAAGCAGTAAAATAATCTGAAAGATAATTATAAAAAAAGTCTCATGTATAGTGCATGGGGCTTTTTTTTTGTCATATACGTTTTAAAGTTTCGCAGAATGGTCACATACTTTTTCAAGTACATTTCAGGTTCAGTCTCTATAATTCAGAACAGGACAGAACTTTGGTTCGGGAAGGGAGGGAAATTTAAATGGAGAAAAAAGGATATTATCGCCATGAACTGAAATATACAATCAGCTACTGGCAGTATCTGCAGCTTCGAAGCCGTTTCTGCCAGGTGATGAAGAGAGATCCATATACGAGAACAGATGGAACCTACAGCATTCGGAGCATTTATTTTGACAATGTCCAGGATAAGGCACTTCGGGAAAAAGTAAATGGTGTGGCCAAAAGAGAAAAATTTCGAATCCGTTACTACAATGATAATTTCCAACGGATTACACTGGAAAAGAAGATAAAGGAGAATGGTCTTTGCATGAAAATAAGCGCCAGGCTTTCGGAAGAAGAATGCAGAATGCTTCTTGCCGGTAATCTGGACTGGATGAAAACCCATGCTTCTTCTTTGGTTCAGGAGCTTTATGGAAAAATGAAGTATCAGCAGTTAAAGCCAAGAGTGTTGGTTTCCTACACAAGAGAGCCCTATATTTATACAGCAGGAAATGTGCGGATCACCTTTGACTGGAATGTGCGGACTACCATGTATCATGGAAAATTTCTGGAAGAAAAAGTGTACGACGTGGAAAACGGACAGCAGCACCAGGGAGAGATGATCATGGAAGTAAAGTATGATGCTTTTCTACCCAGGGTGATACAGGATATGATCCAGATGGATGGAGTCAGACAGGAGTCTTTTTCTAAGTATGCGGCATGCAGAAATTATGGATAAAAAACAGGAGTATAACAATTATGACATTTAATGATATTTTTAAATCTAGTTTTCTTGAAAATATAACAGAATTCTCAGCAATCGATACCTTGATTGCTATGGCAGCAGCCTTGATCATTGGGATGTTTATTTTTGTGGTTTATAAGAAAACGTTTAATAGCGTGATGTATTCCACAGGCTTTGCCATGACCCTTGTAGGGATGACCATGGTGACAACACTGGTCATCCTGGCGGTAACCTCAAACGTTGTTCTGTCACTTGGTATGGTGGGAGCTCTTTCCATTGTTCGTTTTCGTGCGGCCATCAAAGAGCCTATGGAGATTGTATACCTGTTCTGGGCAGTGGCTGTGGGAATTGTGATCGGTGCCGGAATGCTGCCGTTGGCAGTGATCGGATCCGCTGTTATTGGCGTGATCCTTATTCTTTTTGCAAACAAAAAGGTACATGACAATCCGTATCTGCTGATACTTACCTGTCAGGATGAGAATGCGGAAAATGCAACTCTTGTAAGCTATAACGGAGAATATATGTCCTGATAGAGCTTTCGGAGCATGATGAGAAAAATCTGACAGGAGGAACAGACATATGGTTACCAATAAATATATAACAAAAATCATTTCTGCACTTATGGTGCTGGCAGTGATTCTCTGTCTTGTGGCCTCTGCCTTTTCCCAGCAGCTTCAAGCTGTCTATGGAAACAGCACAGTGACGATGGAATACGAAAGTAAGCTGTTTGATACAGAGCAGATCATGGATATTGATATTCTCATGGATGAGGATGACTGGAATGACATGCTGGAAAATGCTATTTCAGAGGAGTATTATTCCTGTGATGTGGTGGTGAACGGAAAGACTTTCTATTCTGTCGGAATCCGTCCAAAAGGAAATACCAGTCTTTCTTCAATTGCCAATGATCCGGACACAGAACGTTATAGCTTTAAATTGGAGTTTGATCATTATATAGAAGGGCAGACCTGCTACGGATTAGATAAGCTGATCCTGAATAACAATTATGCGGATGCCACGAATATGAAGGAAGCTATTGTTTACGATATGTATCAGTATCTGGGAGTGGATGCCTCTCTTTATAATTATGCAAAAATCTGTGTAAATGGAGAGTACCGAGGTGTGTATCTGGCACTGGAAGCCGTGGAAGACAGCTTCATGCTGCGCAATTATGGAACAGAGGATGGGAATCTGTATAAACCGGAGAGTATGGGGGTTGGCGGCGGAGATAAAGAGAAAGCCGGAGAAGATTCAAATGATCCGTCAGAAAATACAGCTGATTCAGATACAGCAGAGAGTGAGGATGCTGAGAAGAAAATACCGCAGATGGGTGGTCCGGGTGAAGTACCAAAGATGGGAAATATGCCAGAAGGCGCAGAGCTTCCGGGAAATGGAAATATGCCAGAAGGCGCAGAGCTTCCGGGAAATGGAAATATGCCAGAAGGCGCAGAGCTTCCGGGAAATGGAAATATGCCAGAAGGCGTAGAGTTTCCGGATGATAGGAATTTTCCGGGGGTTAATATGGGTGCCATAGGTGGCGGCGGAGGCGCGGATTTAAACTACACAGATGATGACCTGGACAGCTATTCCACCATCTGGGAGGGTGAAGTAACGGATTCAGGCAAAAAAGATCATAAGCGGGTAGTAGAAGCTCTGAAAAATATCAGTGAAGGTAAAGAATTGGAGACTTGTATGGATGTGGACAACATTTTAAAGTACATGGCAGTCCACACCTTTGTGGTAAACGATGACAGTCTTTCTGGCACAATGGCTCATAATTATTACCTTTATGAGTACAATGGAAAACTCAATATCCTGCCTTGGGATTATAACCTTTCCTTCGGCGGAATGTCCATGGGAGGCGGAATGGGTGGTTCATCTTCTGGTGCCACCTCTGTGATAAACGATGCCATTGACACTCCATTTTCCAGCACAAACTTTTTTGATGCATTATTGGAAAACGAAGAATACCTTGAGCTGTATCACCAGTATTTAAATGAATTGGTGGAGAAATACGTAAATGACGGTCAATTCCAGAAAACCTATGAGAGAATCCGCAGCCAGATCGATGACCTGATAGCTGATGACCCTACGGCATTTTACAGCTATGAAGAGTATGAGGATGCAGCTCAGATGCTTTTGGAAGTGGTGCGCCTTCGCGCTGAGAGCGTACACGGACAGCTGGATGGCACGATTCCGTCTACAGAGGATGGTCAGCAGGCAGATTCCTCCAATTTGATCGATGGTTCGGACATTGAGCTTAGTGTAATGGGAACTATGTCCGGCGGTGGTTCAAATGGGAATCAAATGTTCTTTGGCAACCGGCAAAAGATGGGAAATGAGGCATTACAAAAAGCAGAGTCGGATGATGTACAATAAGAAAAACGGAGCAACGTTTTGCTGTGAACGAAGTGAACAGCAACAACTATATGAAGGGGGATTTTTCTATGACAAAAATGAAGAAGATTTGTATGCCCATTCTTGCCACCGCAGCGTTGGCTCTTTCGGTTTCTGGAAATGTACAGGAAGCAGAAGCATCCTGTAATACCTATCGTGTAAATGTTGCCACAGGCTATCTGGCGCTTCGGACAGACACAGCCTTTGAGAGTAGCAATGAGATTGGCGGGCTTTACACAGGTGACCTGGTAGAAGTTATGGATTACACAGGAGCTACGGGTTACTGGTATGTATACTCTCCCAAGTATGATGCTTTCGGATATGTAAATAATGACTATCTGGATTCTGTTATCTCTTCTGTGTCGTCCTATGATACCATGTGGACGGTAAGCGTATCCACCGGTTATCTGGCTCTTCGTAATGCACCGGATTATGATGGGTCCAATGAGATTGGCGAGCTTTATTCCGGAGATACGGTGTGGGTTTCAGACAGCAGCAATGGCCAGTATTGGTATGTATATTCTCCGAAGCTGAATTGCTACGGATATGTCAATCAGGAATATCTGTACCGTGAGGAGGGCATGGATTCTGATTCCAGTTATTTTGGTGAGACAAGAACCGTGAAGGTATCCAAGGGTTATCTGGCCCTTCGTAATATGAAGGCTTACGATGCTTCTAATGAGATCGGTGAGTTATATTCCGGTGATGTGGTGCAGCTTTTGGAAACCAGTGATCCTAAGTATTGGTATGTATATTCCCCGAAGTATGATACCAATGGATTTGTAAATAAGGATTATCTGGTAGGCGGAACTTCTTATACAACCATGTCCGTGAAGGTGTCCAGGGGATACCTGGCTCTGCGTTCTGCCATGTCCTATGACGAGTCCAACGAGATCGGTGAACTGAATACCGGAGACAATGTAATCGTGATCGACTCCAGCGGATCGAAATATTGGTATGTGTACGCTCCACGCCTTATGGAATATGGATATGTAGACAATGGATATTTGTATTAGACCAGGCAGATAAAGCAGTATGAAAGTGCAGCTCCTGATTTTTCAAGATGAAAATCAGGGGCTGTTTTTCTTATATTTATAGAAATTTCATATTTCCACAATTGAACAAAAAATAATGGAATGTTATACTAAAAATAATAGACCAAAAACAGGAGTGTGATACATTGAAGGATGCGATAGAGAATTATATTCACCTTGAAAAAGTGTCTAAGATTTATGGGACAAAAGAAGTTAAAATTGTTGCAGTAGACGAGATCAGTTTTCATATATCCAAAGGTGAGTTTGCTGTGATCGTAGGTCCCAGTGGTGCAGGAAAAACTACAGTACTGAATATCCTGGGGGGAATGGATACGGCAACCAGTGGGGAAATCTGGGTAGATGGAAGAAATATAGCCAAATACAACAACCGTCAGCTGACCGGTTACCGGAGAGATGATATTGGTTTTGTTTTTCAGTTTTATAATCTGGTCCCTAATCTGACGGCATTGGAAAATGTAGAACTGGCGGGGCAGATTTGTAAGAATCCTATGGATCCCAGAACTGTTTTGGAAGAAGTGGGGCTGAAGAACAGGCTTGGGAATTTTCCCGCACAGTTATCAGGCGGGGAACAGCAGAGGGTTTCCATTGCAAGAGCTTTGGCTAAGAATCCGAAGATGCTTCTTTGTGATGAGCCTACAGGAGCTCTTGATTACCAGACTGGGAAGGCAATCTTGAAGCTTTTGCAGGATATGTGCCGCCAGAAGGGAATGACAGTGGTTGTCATTACCCATAATTCAGCTCTGACCCCTATGGCGGATCGGGTGATCAGAATCAAGAACGGCAAGGTGGCGCAGATGACATTAAATGATCATCCGACTCCGGTAGAAGAAATAGAGTGGTAGGTGAGTGATGAAAGCACTAAGAAAAGAATTCTGGATGGAGATCCGAAAAAGTAAATCAAGATTTATTTCGATTCTCCTGATCGTGGCTCTTGGAGTAGCTTTTTTCTCAGGAATCCAGGCTTCGTCACCGGACATGCGGTATTCGGGAGACGTTTATTATGATGAATGCAAACTGATGGATATGAAAGTGGCCGGCACTATGGGGCTTACCCAGGAGGATGTTGCCGCAATCGAATCCGTTGACGGCATAGAATCAGCAGAGGGCGCCTGGTCTGCGGATGTAATGTGTGGAAATGGACAGAAACAGAAGGTGCTCCATATAGAGTCCCTGAATCAGACGGTAAATAAGCTGACAGTTCTGGAGGGGCGTCTTCCGGAAAAAAGCGGTGAGATTTTTCTGGATGGAACCTTTGCTTCGGCAAATGAGTATCAGCTGGGAGACAAACTTCTTCTACGTGAGGGGGAGGATTCTGAACTGCTGGTTACGACAGAATATACGGTAGTCGGCACAGGAAGAAGTCCTTTATATATTTCTTTTAACAGAGGAAATACCACTCTTGGAACCGGAGAGGTCAATGGATTTGGATATGTACTTCCTGAGGATTTTGATCAGGACATTTACACTCAGATCTATGTGACCGTTCATGGGGCAAGAGACCTTACCAGCTACACAGACGGTTATGAGAATCTGATCGAGAAGATCAAAAAGCGGGTAGAAGGGATTGAAAATGAGCGCTGTGCCATAAGACTTGCAGACGTAAAAGCCGATGCCCGGGAAGAAATCGAGGATGCCCAGAAGAAGCTGGACGATGGGAAAAAAGAGGCAGATGAAAAACTGGCTGATGCCAGAGAAGAGCTTGACCAGGGTGAAAAAGATCTGGAAGACGGAAAAAAAGAATATGAGGATGGAAAAGCACAGCTGGCAGATGCAAAGAAAGAAATTGCAGATGGAAAAGTACAGCTGGCAGATGGGAAAACTCAGCTGGAGGCAAGTAAAGCACAACTGGACAGTGCCAGAACTCAGCTGGATGATGGTTGGAGCCAGGTGGAGACTGCCAAGGCAAAACTGGCTGATGGACAGAAACAGTTGGAGTCTGCCAGACAGCAAGTGGCTGATGGACTTGCAGAAATTGAAGCCAACGAGAAAGTTCTGGATGAAAATGCAGCGAAGCTGGCAGAGGGCAAAACCCAGCTGGAATCTGGGGAACAGCAGCTTGCAGAAGCAAAGCAGACTTTAACAGAGAAGCAGGGGACGCTTGAACAGTCTAAGGCAGAAATAACAGCCGGACAGGAAGAAATCAATGGTACAAGGAATCAGCTGAATGAGCAGAAACAGCAGATTACAGACGGACTTTCCCAGGTGGAAGCCGGGGAATCCCAGCTTCAGGAAGGGATAAACACTCTGGAAAGTGCAAAGGCACAGCTGGTACAGCTGCAGGCTCAGCTGGAGTCCGTTCGTGCTTTATATAATGCGTCGTTAGAGAATCCGAATGCGTCTCAGGAAGAACAGGAGAATCTGGCTGCTCAGGTCAGTGTACTGGAGAGTCAGGAAGCAGCATTAAGTCAGCAAATAGAAGAGAATTCAGTTCAGCTGGAAAACAACCGGCAGCAGCTGGCAGAAACCAGAAGTCAGTTAGAGACCAGTCTTGCACAGGTGGAAGGCGGACTTTCCCAGCTTCAGGAGAAAGAGGCAGAATTAAATGCTGCACTGGAGCAGATTTCAGAGGGACAGGCGCAGATTGATGCCGGATGGACACAGATCAGGGAGCAGGAAAGTGCTCTTACTGCATCAAGAGCCGAATTGGAAGCCGGTGAGCAGGAACTTGCTGCCGGACAGAAAAAACTGAAAAAAGCCAGAAAAAAACTGAAAAAAGCCCAGAAAGAAATTGATTCCAATGCCACTACCCTTGCAGAAGGACAGGCAGAACTGGATGCCAATGTGGCAAAATTAAATGACAGTGAGCAGGAGTATGCTTCCGGGCTGGAACAGTATAATTCCGGTGTACAGAAGCTTGCAGACAGCGAGGCGAAGATTGTCTCCGGTGAGCAGGAAATCGCAGAGAATGAGAAAAAGCTTCAGGATGCAAAAAAGGATCTGAAAAAAGGTGAGGAAGATCTGGCAGACGGCAAAAAGAAATATGAAGATTCCAAAAAAGAAGCAGAAGAGGAAATCGCAGACAATGAGAAAAAGCTTCAGGATGCCAGAAAAGAGCTGGAAGAACTGGAAGAGCCCCAATGGATGGTCACTGACCGGGAGAGTCTTCCGGAATATACAGATTATGGTGATAATGCAGACCGTATTCGAAACATAGGACAGGTTTTTCCTGTAATCTTTTTCCTGGTGGCTGCACTGATCAGTCTGACAACCATGACGCGAATGGTTGAGGAGCAGCGTACGCAGATTGGTACACTGAAAGCTTTGGGGTACAAAAAAAGTGCTGTTGCAGGGAAGTATATCTGCTATGCATTTTTTGCAACAGTTCTTGGCTGTGTGCTGGGAATGCTCATTGGGGAAAAAATAATTCCTTATGTGATCATAACGTCTTATGGAATTATGTACCATAATGTTTCCAATACCTTATCCATTGAGTATCAGATGAGCTTTGCTCTGATCGCTTCTGTTGCTTCTATAATCTGTACGGTTGGAGCTACATTTTTCGCCTGTGGTAAAGAACTGCAGGAAACACCTGCTTCTCTTATGCGTCCACCGGCACCCAAGGAGGGCAAACGTGTACTTCTGGAAAGAATTCCATTTATATGGAAACATTTGAGCTTTTCATGGAAATCTACGATCCGAAATCTTTTTCGGTATAAGAAGCGTCTTGTAATGACCGTATTTGGAATTGCGGGAAGTATGGGTCTGATGCTGGTTGGATTTGGACTCCAGAATTCGGTCAGTGATATTGCCACCATTCAGTATCGTGATCTTCAACATTACGATGGTATGATCATAGAAGATGAAGATGCTTCTGAGGCAGAAAAAGAGGAACTGTTGGAAAGCGTGAAAAAAGACAGCAAGATCGCACACTGTAATCGGGTGCAGATGACGAAAATCAGTACGCCATATGGTGGTTCCAATCTAAGTGTTTATTTGTTTGTTCCGGAAGATCTGGATGAATTTGCCAGGGATGTAACCTTGCAGAATCGTATTACAAAGGAAACATATAAGCTTACAGATGATGGCGCTGCAATTTCAGAAAAAACGGCGATCTTACTGGGCTTGAAGGTGGGAGATACCATTACTTTAGAAAAGGCAGAGAAAGAATATCAGGTAAAGGTTGCAGTTATTACAGAGAATTATATGAGTCATTATCTTTATATGACACCGACAGTATATGAAAAGACTTTTGGAGAAAAACCGGATTATGAGAATCTTGTATTTACTGTGAATGAAGAATACAAAAATGATATGGACAGTATCGGAACCTGGATCCTTACCTATCCGGGGGCTCTCAGTATCAGCTATACCAGCAGCCTTTCCGGCCAGGTTAACCGTATGCTGAGCACATTGGATGTGGTAATTCTGGTTCTTATTGTCTCAGCAGGAATGCTTGCCTTTGTAGTGTTGTATAATCTGAATAATATCAATATTACAGAAAGACAGCGGGAACTGGCTACTTTGAAGGTGCTTGGTTTCTACGACGGTGAGGTTTCCCAGTATGTGCTTCGTGAAAATGTGATTCTCACAGTGCTTGGAATTGTATTTGGATCTTTATTTGGAATTTTTCTGCATAGATATGTAATTACCACGGTTGAAGTAGATGCGGTTATGTTTGGAAGAAATATCAAACTAATAAGTTTTGTTTACAGCGGAGTGCTGACCTGTATCTTTTCCGTTGTGGTAAACGGAGTTATGCATTTTAAGATGAAGACCATAGATATGGTAGAGTCTTTGAAGAGTGTAGAATAGCGGGTGAGACAGGCATAATTTGGAAATCTGTGAACTTTTTTAAATTAGCTTGACAAGCCGAAGGATTACAATTATAGTAATATCCATAAAAAGCAGCGGCTTTTCCAGGTGATGAGCCAGGTAATTGCATGCTGCAGCGAAAGGCATTGAAGAAGAGGAGTAAGCATATGTTCTCCCAGAGAGAAATGTCCAGGGAATCCTGTGGTGGAAGATGTTTCGAGAGTCGCATTTGCTGAAGGTAGCTTCGGAGCCGGGAGACTGAATGAGCAGATATGCAGTAAGTTTTCACGCAATTCCAGCGTTACAGGAAAGAGATGTGTGCATGATAGAAGGGTAGCTTCTGTTGCACATAATGAAGGTGGTACCGCGTTAACTCGCCCTTCACACAGCCAGTGTGAGGGGCGTTTTCTATGTAGTGCGGGATTTTTATATTAGGAGGAAAACCATGAGCAAAGAACTTGCAAAGACCTATGATCCGAAAGGAATCGAGGAACGTCTTTACCAGAAATGGATGGACAACGGATATTTTCATGCAAAAGTAAACCCGGATAAGAAACCATTTACCATTGTTATGCCGCCGCCGAATGTAACCGGTCAGCTGCATATGGGACATGCACTTGATGAGACCATGCAGGATATTCTGATCCGTTTCAAAAGAATGCAGGGTTATGAAGCATTGTGGCAGCCTGGAACAGACCATGCAGCCATCGCTACAGAGGTTAAGGTTACTGAGAAACTGAAAAAAGAGGGGATTGATAAAGCTGAGATCGGCCGTGAGAAATTCTTGGAATATGCCTGGGAATGGAAAGAAGAGTACGGCGGAAAGATCATCAACCAGCTGAAGAAGCTTGGTGCTTCTGCTGACTGGGAGAGAGAGCGTTTCACAATGGATGAGGGATGCTCCAAAGCAGTACAGGAAGTTTTTATCAAATTATATGAAAAAGGCTATATTTATAAAGGATCCCGCATTATCAACTGGTGTCCGGTATGCCAGACCTCCATTTCCGATGCAGAGGTAGAGCATGAGGATCAGGACGGATTTTTCTGGCACATCAATTACCCGGTTGTTGGAGAAGAAGGAAAATTCGTGGAAATTGCAACAACACGTCCGGAAACACTTCTTGGCGATACTGCAGTTGCAGTTAACCCGGAGGATGACCGTTACAAGGATATCGTTGGCAAAATGCTGAAGCTTCCTCTTACAGATAGAGAGATTCCAGTTATTGCCGATGAGTATGTAGATAAAGAATTTGGTACCGGATGCGTAAAAATCACACCGGCACATGACCCTAACGACTTTGAGGTTGGAAAGAGACACAATCTTCCGGAAATCAACATCATGAACGATGATGCTACCATCAATGAGCTTGGCGGCAAATACGCAGGTATGGACCGTTATGAAGCAAGAAAAGCTATGGTAGAGGATCTTGAGAAGCTTGGACTTCTGGTAAAGGTTGTTCCACATAACCATAGCGTTGGAACACATGACCGTTGTCATTCAACGGTAGAACCAATGATCAAACCACAGTGGTTTGTGAAGATGGATGAGATGGCAAAGGCAGCAATCAAGACCCTTGAGGATGGAGACCTGAAATTTGTTCCGGAGCGTTTCGACAAGACATATCTTCACTGGCTGGAGAATATCCGCGACTGGTGTATTTCCCGTCAGCTGTGGTGGGGACACAGAATCCCGGCTTACTATTGCGATGAGTGCGGTGAGACTGTTGTTGCAAGAGAAATGCCGGAGAAATGTCCGAAGTGCGGATGCACCCACCTTCACCAGGATGAAGACACTCTGGATACCTGGTTCAGTTCTGCATTGTGGCCATTCTCTACACTTGGCTGGCCAGACAAGACGCCGGAACTGGAGTACTTCTATCCAACAGACGTACTGGTAACCGGATACGATATTATTTTCTTCTGGGTTATCCGTATGGTATTCTCTGCCCTTGAGCAGACTGGTCAGACACCATTCCATCATGTACTGATCCATGGTCTTGTAAGAGACTCTCAGGGCCGTAAGATGAGTAAATCCCTTGGAAATGGTATTGATCCTCTTGAAGTAATCGATAAGTACGGCGCAGATGCCCTTCGTCTTACCCTGATGACAGGTAATGCCCCTGGAAATGACATGCGTTTCTACTGGGAGCGTGTAGAATCCAGCCGTAACTTTGCAAATAAGATCTGGAATGCTTCTCGTTTCGTTCTTATGAATCTGGAGGGCAAAACTGTAACAGAGCCGGAAATTGCTTCTCTTTGCTATGAGGATAAATGGATCCTTTCCAGACTGAATCAGGTAATCAAAGAAGTAACCGATAACATGGAAAAATATGAACTGGGTATTGCAGTTCAGAAGATTTATGATTTTCTGTGGGATGAGCTTTGCGACTGGTATATTGAGATTGCCAAGGTTCGTCTGTGGAAAGCAGAGGAGGATCCGGAGGCTGCAAATGCAGCATTATGGACACTTCGCACAGCACTGACCCAGGGACTGAAGCTGCTTCATCCGTTTATGCCATTTATTACAGAGGAAATTTACTGCACACTGCTTCCGGAAGAGGCATCCATTATGATCTCTGAATGGCCGGTATATAAGGAAGAGTGGAATTCCCCGGAAGCTGAGCTTGCAATCGGAAGCTTCCAGGAGGTTGTCCGTGGTATCCGTAATACAAGAACCAACATGAACGTTCCGCAGAACAGAAAGACACATCTGATCATTGTGGGAAAAGATGCTGCTATCTGCCAGATGTATGAGAACAGCAAGAAATCCTTTGTAAATCTTGCTTTTGCAAAAGAAATCCATGTTCAGCAGGATAAGACAGGTATCAGTGAGGATGCTGTTTCTGTTGTGGTTTCCAACGCTGTTGTTTATATGCCGCTTGAGGATCTTGTAGATAAAGAGAAAGAACTTGAGAGACTGACAAAGGAACAGGAGAGATTGACCAAGGAAATCGCCCGCTGTGAGGGTATGCTGAATAATCCGAATTTCGTAAATAAGGCTCCGGCTGCAAAGGTTGATGCAGAGAAGGAGAAGCTTGCGAAGTACAAAGAGATGAAAGATAAGGTTGTCACACAGCTTGAGCAGCTTAAGAGATAAAAAGGAGAATTTGCATGAAGCTGAGCAAATTTTGCAATAAGATTTCCCTGATTCTCCAGGCACTCTGGTGCGCAGTGCTTTATTTCATAATAGAGGCACTGTGCCGCCACTCTGTGGTGGAGGCCTGGGATTACATGACGGGAAAAACGTTGGTGTTTGCTTATAATACAGCGTTTATTTTTACAACAATGCTGATTGTATACTTGTTTCACAGACGGTTTTTCTGGAGAGTTGTAGTTTCCGTTTTCTGGCTGTTTCTGGGAATGGTAAACTGTATTCTTCTGATGAACCGTGTAACTCCTTTTACCGGACCGGATCTGCATATGCTCACAGATGGTATCGCGATCATGCAGAAGTACCTTCCGTTTTATGGTGTGGTGATCGGATGCATCATTATAGGTATTGTCGTGTTGGGGCTTCTGATCCTGCTTGTCAAGGGGCCGAAGTATCAGCAGAAAATTAAGTACCGCTATGTGATTCCGTTGGTTTTAGCAGGCTTTGCGGCCTTTGGAGGAGTGACACAGCTGGCTCTTGAAAAAAGAGTTTTGTCCAATTATTTTGGTAATATTGCTTTTGCTTATGAGGATTATGGATATCCCTATTGTCTGGCCACTACGATTTTTAATACAGGTATCAGTCAGCCGAGAGATTACGCAAAGGAAGAGATTGAGAGAATTGAGAAGACAGAGTCTAATCTTCCGGAAACAAAGGCAGATGGAAAAAGACCTAATATTCTGTTTCTTCAGCTGGAGTCGTTCTTTGATCCGACCCTGGTCAATTATCTGAATATTTCTGAGGATCCTATTCCGAATTTCAGAAAGCTGATGAAGGAGTATTCTTCCGGATATTATAAGGTTCCCTCTGTTGGTGCCGGTACAGCGAATACAGAGTTTGAGACGATTACAGGTATGAGCCTTCATTATTTCGGACCTGGAGAGTATCCATATAAAAGTATCCTTAAGGAGACTACCTGTGAGAGTGTTCCTTATGTTTTGAAAAATCTGGGATATTCTACTCATGCAGTACATAATAATGAGGCCAACTTCTACGGAAGACGTTCTATTTTTCCAAATCTGGGATTTGATACGTTTACTTCTGAAGAATACATGGCAAAGGAGAATCAGCAGAATCCTCTTGGATGGGTGAAGGACAGTGTGCTTACGGAAGAGATTCTTAAATGTCTGGATTCTACAGAGGAACCGGATTATGTGTATACCATTTCGGTACAGGGACACGGCGACTATCCCAGTGAGCCGATCCTGGATAATCCGGCAATTACAGTTTCCGGTTCTCCAACGGATGAACTGAATTGTAAATGGGAATACTATGTAAATCAGATTCATGAGATGGATCAGTTTGTGAAAGAGCTTACAGATGCACTGGCAGATTATCCGGAGGATGTGATCCTGGTTATGTATGGAGACCATTTACCTACAATGGGATTAACGGTAGAGGATCTGAAAAATAAGTATCTGTTCCAGACGGAATATGTGATCTGGGATAACATGGGGCTTACGAAAAAAGATGAAAACCTGGCCTCCTATCAGATCGCAGCAGAGGTTCTGGATCGTGTGGGTATTCATGAAGGAACGATCATGAAATACCATCAGGCCAGAAGAAATACCAAGAATTATCAGGTGGATCTGGAAACCTTGCAGTATGATGTATTATATGGAAAAAGATATGCTTATGGTGGAGAAAATCCTTTTGAGCGTACGAAGATGCGGATGGGACTTTATGATGTGACGTTAGATTCCATCAGACTGGTGTCAGATACCGACTGGACCTATTATATTCAGGGTACAAACTTCACACCATCCAGTCAGGTAAAACTGAATGGAGATTGGTATGATACGGCCTATGTAAGTCCGACTATGCTGGTGATTTCCGGAACAGAGCTTTCTGATTTTGACAGGCTGGCGGTAGTGCAGAGAAGCAACAGTTCTACCAGAAAGGCTCTTAGTAAGAGTTTTGACAGAGCTGTTTATGCTTTGTATGACAGTGCGTGGAAAATGAAATCTCAGTAGAGTGGTTTTTTAGCTGCAATTGGAGATTAAACATGAAGGAGAGGACATATTTGCTCTGTTGGAGTTCAGATAATGTCCTCTCTTTTTTGTAAAATTGGGCTTTGCGAGGTTTGTCGGATAAAAAGTTACGATTAGGGGTGGACTTCTGGTGTGACTATTATATAATGGTAGGGGAATGAAGAAATACGATAGATAAATGGTGGTTGAGAGTATGAATTACAAGGAAGCAGTTGCTTATATTGAGGAGACTCCGAAGTTTACAACGAAGAACAGTCTGGAGCATACGAAGGAGTGCCTGAGAAGATTAGGTAATCCACAAGAGAAGTTCAAGGTGATACATGTTGCGGGAACCAATGGGAAGGGAAGTACCTGTGCGTTTCTTACTTCTATTTTAAGAGAAGCAGGATATTCCTGCGGATTGTTTACTTCTCCCCATCTGGTGAAAATCAATGAGAGATTCCAGATTAATGAAGTGGACATTGAGGATGATACTTTTTTGAAGGCTTTCGAGAGAGTGAAGGCACTGTCTGATGAACTAGTGGCAGAAGGAAGCTATCATCCTACTTATTTTGAGATGCTGTTTCTTATGGGAATGGTAATTTTCGCTGAGGCGGGTGTGGATTATGTAACCTTGGAGACCGGACTTGGTGGAAGACTGGATGCTACTACAGCCGTAGAGAATCCGGTAGCCTGTGTAATTACATCCATTAGTCTGGATCATATGCAGTTTTTGGGAAATACAGTAAGAGAGATTGCAGGAGAGAAGGCGGGAATCATAGTTCCGGGAGTTCCGGTGATTTATGATGGAAATGATGAAGATGCAGCAGAGGTGATCGCAGCGAAAGCAAAGGAGCTCGGCAGTCCGGCTTATAAGGTGGTACAGGATGGGACGAAGGTGCTGGGAAATAATAAAGATGGCATTGATTTCTTCCTGAAGGATAATTACTATGGGGATACTGTATTCCATATTCCTTTTATTGCATGGTATCAGGTAATGAATGCTTCCCTGGCACTTACCACAATGGAAGTGCTGAAGGAGAAGCTTCCGGTTGGTATGGAGAAACTGCAGGCTGGAATTAAGAATACCAGATGGCAGGGCAGAATGGAGACTATTTTGCCAGGTGTGATCGTGGATGGAGCGCATAATGAGGATGGTATCCGCAGATTTGTGGAGACAGCAGAGCGTTTTCAGAAGGAATATCCGCTGACACTTTTATTTTCAGCGGTGAGCGATAAGGATTATCAGGATATGATTCACACAATCTGCAGCAGAATCCGTTTTCGTAAGGTTGTAACGACGGAAGTTGGCGGATATCGGGAAGTACCGTCTGCAAAACTGGCAGAGATTTTCCGTAAAGAGGGTTGTAAGGAAGTAGAAAATTCTGATAATATTGAAGAGGCTTTTTGTATGGCACATAAGGCGAAGGGCGAGGATGGAATGCTGTTCTGTGTGGGATCCCTTTACCTGGTGGGAGAGATTAAGGCACTTTTACTGAAGAAGTAAATTTGTTTTGCTTTCTGGGAGATTATGGAGGAATTTTATGATCGATTACGAAGAGGAACTGAAGAAGTTTGAGCCTTGTCTGGATGTAACAGATGCAGAAGGTGCTATTTATGATAGAGAACTGACCGATATTCTGGATATTCTTCAGGAAATGCTCAGAGAGTCCAAGAACGGACGCAGGATGAAATAGAATAGGAGATACTTAATGAACTGTATGAATTGTGGTGCGTTCCTGGCAGATAAGGACCTGGATTATTGTCCTCATTGCGGGTGTAACGTCCTGATCCAGAAAAAGGTGGAGTATCTTTCCAGACTTTACTATAATCAGGGCTTGGAGAAGGCCAGTATCCGTGACCTTTCAGGCGCCGTTAACTGTCTGAAGCAGAGTCTTACCTTTAACAAGAGAAATATCCAGGCCCGGAATCTTCTTGGGCTGGTGTATTTTGAAATGGGAGAGGTGGTTGCTGCTCTTAGCGAGTGGGTGATCAGTAAGAATCTTCAGCCTACCCGTAATATTGCAAATGAATATATTAATCGTCTCCAGTCGAATTCCAATAAGCTGGATGCCATTAATGAGACTATCCGGAAATATAATAATGCTTTGGCTCTTTGCAGGGAAGGGCATGAGGATATGGCTGCTATCCAGCTTCGGAAGATCCTGGCACAGAATACCAAGCTTATTAAGGGCTATCATCTGCTGGCACTGATCTACATGAAGAATCATGATTGGGGGAAAGCAAGAAGAACCTTAAAGAAGGCGGCACGTATTGATAAAACGAATACGACTACTTTGCGTTTCCTTCGGGAGGTAGATGAGCGAACCGGTGTTACCACACGGCTTGAGAAGCAGAAAAAAGGACTGTTTGGTGCGAAGGGAAGGTCAGAAACTTCCGATGAGCTTACAAGGAGTACTGTGGTTCAGCCGGCTGTTTACAAGGAGAATTCCAGAATTTCTCTATTTGTGACGTTGATGGCCGGTGTGGCAGCCGGAGCGGCTGCTTTCTGGCTTTTAGCTGTACCGGCTATCAAGCAGGGGATTTACCGTGAAGCCAATCAGCAGATAGTGAAGTATAGCGAATCGCTGGCAAGCCAGGGGGCAGAGCTTTCTAAGGCCCAGGGAGAAGCGAAGGAGTCTGGAGATGTGGCAGAGGAAATTACTCAGCAGTTAACTTCTGAGCAGAAGAAGAGCGCCAGTTATCAGGCGCTTCTCAATGCTTATGCAGCTTATACCCAGAATGAATATGATGCTGCGGCATTGGAGATCCAGAAGGTCTATGAGGATCAGCTGTCAGACGATGTGAAGGGGATTTATAACACGATCTGCTCTGCTACAGGTGTGACGGGGATTTCAGGAGAAGATACTTCAGATGGAGATGACACTTTAGATGGAGATGACACTTCAGATGGAGAGGATGCTTCAGATGGAGATAGTACTTCAGAGAATTCAGAAAATGATGAATCAGGCTATTCGGAGTACAGTGAGGAAAATGGATATTATGATGAGAATGGTGATTTTCAGTACTATTGATGGAAGCACCGAAAAATACAATTAAGAGGAACCTCTGAAGCGGGGATGTGCAGATATGTGCACATCCTCTTTTTATTTGGTACGTCTGGTAAGGTCAAAAAAGATAAATAAGGGGGATTTTATAAATGAAACCGGTTTTTGAAACTGTGGGAACCTGTCTGAATGTAAAGCTGCCGGCAGAACTGGATCATCCGGCTTCGGATCTGATCCGTAGGGAAACAGACCGCATTATGGGAAAAATATATATCAGAACCATTTGTTTTGATTTTGAAAATACAGTTTTTATGGACAGCTCCGGAGTAGGATTGCTTATGGGGCGCTATAGGGCTTTGGGTATGCGGGCAGGCTGCATGAAGGCTTGTCATGTAAGCGGCTATATTGAGAAGCTTTTACGGTTGTCCGGAGTCAGCAGATTTCTGGAATTGGAAAGAGCAGAGGGCGAAACACAGCTTCAAGGGAGGGGAGTATGATGGAAAATTCCAATGAAATGGAAATCATTTTTGATAGTAGACTGGAAAATGAAGGCCTTGCAAGGGTAACGGCAGCTGCTTTTTGCACCCAGCTGAATCCTACATTGGAGGAGGTATCAGATCTGAAAACAGCTGTATCGGAGGCTGTGACAAATTGTATTATCCATGGATATGGCGGAGAGGTGCATAAGATCCGGATGAAGTGTGCCCGTAAAGAACGGACGATCTATTTGGATATTGAGGATGATGGGGTGGGGATACCAGATGTGGAGAAGGCTATGGAGCCACTTTACACGACAAGAGCAGATCAGGACAGATCGGGTATGGGTTTTACCTTTATGGAAGCATTTATGGATCAGGTGAAGGTAACCTCACAGGTGGGAAAAGGAACCTGTGTGCATATGAGCAAAAAAATCGGAAATTGACCAGGAGGAAACATGGATCATACTCTTGCTCTTATTGGGAGAATTCACCAGGGAGATAAAGAGGCAAGAGATACGTTGTTTGCAGAAAATATGGGGTTGGTGTACTGTGCAGCCAGGCGATTTCTGGGAAGAGGAGTGGAAATGGAAGATTTGTTTCAAATTGGCAGTATTGGTCTTTTGAAGGCGGTGGATAATTTTAATCCGGACTTTGGGGTTCGATTTTCAACTTATGCAGTACCAATGATCATAGGGGAGATTAAGAGGTTCCTTCGGGATGATGGAATCATGAAGGTAAGCCGTTCCATAAAAGAAAATCAGTGTAAGCTTTTAAAAATGAGGGAGATATTGGAACACAGACTTGGAAGAGAGCCCAATATGGTGGAACTTTCAGAGGCTTTGGACATACCGGTGGAGGAATTAGCTATGACTATGGAGGCTGCATCAGAGGTGGAATCTATTTATCAAACTGTGTATCGGGGCGATGGGACAGAATTGCAGCTGGTGGACAGGCTTCCGGAAAAAGAAAATGATCAGGAAAGACTTATGAACAGGATTTTTTTGGAGGAGCTTCTGGAAAAGCTGGAGGGCGTAGAGCGGCAATTAATTGTTTTCCGATATTTTCAGGATATGACACAGACAGAGGTTGCAAAAAAGCTGGGAGTGTCCCAGGTGCAGGTTTCCAGAATGGAGAAGAGAATATTGAAGAAAATGAGAGAACAGGAGAAGTAAGGCAAAAGAATAAAAAATCCGGATAAGACAAAAAATGTCTTATCCGGTAATACATGAAGGTTTATTTTGCAGCAACCTGACTGCCAAACAGTGTATTTTTGTATCTGGAAAGTGCTGTAAGCAGAACCATTCCGAAAATTCCGCAGGAAATTACTTCTCCAATACCTACAGTAAGCATCATCAGTGGGATCGGAAGGTTGGTTCCGTATCCATAACGAAGTACGAAGGGTACCAGAACTGCGTTGGCTACGATTGGTGGAACTGGTGCCAGCCATTTGCTGCTGTTTCTAAGCTTGTAGGTAAAAACAGCTCCTATAAGTGTAGCGATACTTCCAAATGCAATATCCAGAGGAATCGCACCGCCAAGCAGGTTGGCAAGGATACAGCCGACAAAAAGTCCGGGAATGGCAGCTGGTGTGAAGAATGGAAGAATGGTCAGGGCTTCGGAAATTCGAACCTGGATTTCTCCATAGCTAAACGGTGCAAACACCAGTGTCAGTACAACATAGACAGCTGCGATCAGAGCTGCCTGTACCAGAAACAGAGTACCTTTGTTTTTCATATTCATTTGTCTCCTTTAGTTTTGTTTTACGAGTGGAAGGTCACGAACACTCGATTCATTTAGCGCCGGGAATCGGCGGAAAAGCCGCTTAAGACCTTATTTTTTCGGGCTTTTCAACGGAGGTGAGTATAGCATATTCAGGAGAGAAATGCAAGGGGAAATAAGGGGCGTACCACATTTGTACCCCATTTTGTATAAGTGGTTGATTTATAGTAACGATAATATACATCGGCTTTTTAAGAAGCTCTACATATTCTGCCTTTCTTAAATCATTTTGAGAAAATCAGGGCTGTACAAAAGCTATTTACCTGTTGTTCCCAGATGCGAGTATGCACATTCCATGGGTAACTCCACAGGTAATATGGAAGATTACTGGAACATTATTGATAAATATCCGAACCTTGTAGGTGGATTTATTTGGGACTGGGTAGATCAGTCTATCTATACAAACACAGATCCTGTTGTAAAATATTCGGAGAAATTGATTCTGCAGTTGTATGGCTGGATTTTGAAGACAGAGAAGAAACAGCTCGTGAGCAGGAAACCTATTTCGCACACGGTGGTGACTGGATGGATAGCCCGAACTCCGGTAACTTCTGCCAGAATGGTCTTATATTCCCAGACCGTACACCACAGCCAGAGCTTCTTGAGGTTAAGAAAGCTTATCAGGGTGGAGAAATGGAATGGAAGGGTGACAATACCATCTCCATTAAGAACGAAAACCTGTTTACAAACCTTTCCGAGTATGACTTTAGATGGTTCTTAACAGAAGACGGAAACACAATCCAGGAAGGCACACAGGAAGTTGCGGTTGAGCCACTTACAACAGAAGATGTAACACTTCCGATCGAAGCAGTAGAAGCAAAGGCTGGTTCCAAGTATGTTCTGAAATGTGAATTCCAGCTGAAAGAAGATACTCAGTGGGCAAATGCAGGTTACCCATTGATCGAAGAAGAATTTGAGCTTGACTTTGGACAGGGGGCAGCAGCTGCTGAAGACCTCACTGCATTACCGGCAGTAGCTGTTAACGACGAAGCAGAAGCCATCACAGTATCCGGAGAAGGCTTCCAGGCTGTTGTTAATAAGACAACAGGTGCTCTTGAATCCTACGTATTCCAGGATAAAGAACTTCTTGCAGGACCACTTGTACCAAACTTTGCAAGAGCAATGAACGAGAACGACAAAGCGGCTGGTCCTCTGGCTGACTTCTCCGCTACATGGGATGCAGCAGGAAAGAACAGAACCGTTGAATCTGTGGAAACTGTAAGTGAAGCAGATGGATTTGTCCGCATTAACGTTAAGGGAATTCTTGGAAATGATGTTCCATATGCAACTGCTTATGTTGTTTATGGAAACGGTGATATCTCCGTAGAGAACCAGATCATGCCAGATGATACATATGATGTAATTCCGGTTGTTGGAACCAGCATGAAGGTTTCCGGTGATTTCCAGAATGTAACCTATTTCGGAAACGGACCACAGGAAAGCTATGTAGACCGTAAGACTGGTGCATACCAGGGTATCTACGAAACAACAGTGGATGATATCTTTGTTCCATACGAGAATCCAAGTGAAACAGGAACAAGAACAGACGTAACATGGGTTGCACTTACAGATGATGAGGGCAACGGCCTTATGGCAAGCACAGGCAAAGAGATGGAATTCAGTGCTCTGAATTACTCTGATGATGAACTCAGACAGACCAAACATTCTTATGAGCTTGAGAAAGATACTGATATCACCTTCAAGATCAATACTGCACAGCAGGGTGTTGGTGGAGATACTACATGGGGCGCATGGCCACAGGAAAAATACCTGAACAGAGCAAACCGTACATACGAGTATGAGTATCGCCTCCATCCGGTAACCGGATTTACAAAAGAAGCTGCTACAGAAGACAGCAAGAAGGTTTACAACGATGGAACCATCACAGATATCAAGATCAATGGCGAGTCCATGCATGATACATATCTTGGAAGAAACTTCAATGAGTTCTTCAAAGAGAAATATGAGTACAATGTAGCACTTCCAACAGCAGAGGTTCCGGAGATCACTGCTACTGCTCTCGGTGAAGATGTAGAAGTATCTATCACAACACCAGAGACACTTCCAGGGGATGCTGTGATCACAGCTAAGAATGCACTTGGAAAAGAGCAGACCTACACGATTCATCTGTCAGAAGAAACAGAAGTATACGCAAGTGATATGGAATACACACCTGCAACCACATTTGGACAGGCTGTACGCGATCGTTCTCTCTACAGAAGCCGCATCCATCTTCTCGATGAAAATGGTGAACTGAAAGAGTTCGAAAAAGGTATCGGACTTTCCAAGGGACACGAGATCGAAATCAATATCGAAGGCATGGGATTCAAGACATTCGAGTCTTATGTAGGCTTGGATCAGGATGATCTTGAGAATGAAGAAGCTCATTTAAAGGCATTTGAGATCTATGTTGACGGAGAACTGAAAGCAAGCACAGATGCTGTACTTTTTGATACTCCAATGCAGAAATTATCTGTAGACGTAACAGGCGCTAAAACCGTAACACTGGTTGGTGTTCCGGATGAAGAACCTACTAATATCTACAAATTCTCCAATGCACCGGCTACATGGGCAGATGCTAAATTTATCCGCTGATAACAGAATGATTTAACCGCTTGACAAGATTACTGCAAGGGCACAAGGCTTTTTAGCCTTGTGCCCTTTGTGTGCGTTTTACGGCGCATGTTTCGAATCTGGCGGAAGCTGGAGTTTAATTTTCTATGTCTGCCAGATTCTTCTTTAATTCAATCATTTTATCACGCAGCTCTGCTGCCTGTTCGAAATTCAGATCTGCAGCAGCCTGGCGCATCTGCTTCTCTAATTGGGAAATCAGATTCTTCAGTTCTTTGCTGCTCATGGATTCCGGATCTTTTTTTAGTTTCACTTCAGTCTGGGCAACAGCTTTGGAAACTGCAATAAGATCGCGGACTGCTTTCTTGATTGTAGTAGGAGTAATACCATGTTCTTGGTTATAGGCTTCCTGGATTTCCCGACGTCTGTTGGTTTCGTCAATAGCATTTTTCATGGAGTCGGTAATTGCATCCGCATACATAATAACATGTCCTTCACTGTTACGGGCTGCACGGCCAATTGTCTGAATCAGGGAAGTTTCAGAACGAAGGAAACCTTCTTTGTCCGCATCCAGAATGGCAACTAAGGTGATTTCTGGAATATCGAGGCCTTCTCTTAGAAGGTTAATACCGATAAGTACATCAAACACATCAAGACGCATGTCGCGGATGATTTCTGCGCGCTCCAGGGTATCAATATCTGAATGCAGATAGCGGACGCGGATTCCAACATCCTTCATGTACTGGGTAAGATCCTCTGCCATTCGTTTCGTGAGAGTGGTGATCAGTATTTTATTCTTCTTGGCAGTCTCTTTGTTTACTTCAGAAATCAGATCGTCAATCTGGCCTTCTACAGGGCGTACTTCTACCTTCGGATCAAGAAGGCCTGTTGGACGGATGATCTGCTCTGCACGAAGAAGCTCATGATCATATTCGTAAGCACCTGGGGTGGCAGATACAAATAAAACCTGGTCAAGCTTGTTCTCAAATTCTTCAAAGCTCAGCGGGCGGTTATCCTTGGCAGATGGAAGGCGGAAGCCATAGTCTACCAGAGTCTGTTTACGGTTCTGGTCACCGGCGTACATGGCGCCGACTTGTGGAACTGTTTTATGAGATTCGTCGATAATAAGCAGAAAATCATCTCCAAAATAATCAAGGAGAGTATAAGGGGGATGCCCAGGTTCCAATCCGGAAAGATGACGGGAATAATTCTCAATACCGGAACAGAAGCCTGTTTCTTTCATCATTTCGATATCAAAGTTCGTACGTTCAGAGATTCTCTGAGCTTCCAGAAGCTTATCTTCGCTTTTAAAATAGTCTACTCGCTCCTTTAGCTCTTCCTCAATAGCAATCGCAGCCTTCTGAATCTGTTCTGCAGGTACTACATAATGGGAAGCTGGAAAAATACCAATATGAGCCAGCTGGCACTTGATTTCTCCGGTAAGCGTGTCAATCTCTGAAATCCGGTCGATTTCATCTCCGAAAAACTCAACTCTGACGGCAGTATCCGAACTGTTGGCGGGGAAAATCTCCAGAGTATCACCACGGACACGGAAGGTACTTCGATGGAAATCCATTTCATTTCTGGTATACTGAATATCAATCAGTTCCCGGATAACCTCATCTCTGTCCTTAGTCATACCCGGGCGAAGAGAAATCATCATGTCCTGGAATTCCTGAGGGGAACCTAATCCATAAATGCAGGAAACGGAGGATATGATAATTACATCCTTCCGTTCAGACATTGCTGCTGTGGCAGAAAGCCGGAGTTTGTCAATTTCATCGTTGATTGCAGAGTCTTTTGCAATGTAGGTATCAGAGGAAGGAACATAGGCTTCCGGCTGATAATAGTCGTAGTAGGAGACAAAGTATTCCACTGCGTTCTCAGGGAAGAATTCCTTCATCTCACCATAAAGCTGTGCCGCAAGAGTTTTGTTGTGGGCGAGGATAAGAGTTGGTTTGTTTAGCTGCTGGATGACATTTGCCATGGTAAATGTCTTGCCAGAACCGGTGACACCCAGTAAAGTTTCAAACTGGTTGCCTTCTTTAAAGCCCCTGACCAGACGCTCAATTGCCTGGGGCTGATCTCCCGTTGGTTTGTACTCGGAATGCAATTCAAAATGATCCATATAATTTCTCCTGATCCGCCCAAATTTGGCGGTGATATTTTAAAAATAGTAGTTGTTTCTTAGTATTGTTACCTGTCCAGTATATCATTCGAAAGAAAAAAAGTACAGAGCAAAGCCGAATGTTTGTTCTGTACTTTTTTATTACTTTTATTACCATCGCTATTTTTGAACTATTGAGAATTACTCGGTAATTGCATTTTGTTATTTATTATTCTTCTTTGAAATCTTTGAATATTTTCTCAATAGTCATGACTAATTAACTGTTTTTACGTGATTTGCTGAACAATATATACTGCTCCTTATCTAATATATCATTCAGAAGCCAAAAGCTCCGGCTCATTCTCAATCAAATCTTCTGCCAGATATTTTGCAGCCATATTTTCTATTCCATAACTATTATTTGAAATTTGTTCAGCAAGTTTACTGGAATAATAAATATCAAATGCTTTCCGCAAATCTATTCCTTTCATTTCAGAAATTGCATTAATAATATCATTTTCCAAATTTTGCTTATAAACTTCTTCCAATTGATTCTTATCTACCATTGTTTTCCACCTCATATGCTCTTTTAAATGTGATAAGCCGCTTCAACGCTTCTTGATTTACAATACAGATTTGATTATTCATCTTATAGTATCGTAATTCACCTAAAACTTTTTCCTTATCCCATAATCCTCTAAAATACATATCTACAGTCTTAAACACGTCATCATCCGCAACATTTCCTATAATAATGTCATATTCTTTATTTAATGATTGTCCTTTTCTACATGCACACACAAAATCAAGCCATTTCTCATTCTCTCTTTCAAAAGATAATACCTTAAAATCATCCCATTCTTCAGATAATTCATAAACATTAACTATTGCAGTCTTTTCCTGTCTCATGCCCTTTCGAACTGCCCATTTCTTTGCCTGATTTTCGAAAGTTGTAATATAAAATCCTCGGCCAAAATCCAAATACTTTTTCGAATGTACTACATCAGGACTTTTTATAATTTCTGTTGATCCATGATATACAATCATACATTAACTCCTTTTTCTCTCACATAATCTGTAATGTCTTCTACCAAATATTCTTTCCCTTGTGTATGAAGAACATCATAGCATTTAATAATATAATTATCCAAAATTCCAGTTGAATTTAATATTTTATACACTTTGGCTGGAGACATCTTCCACTTATCCGCAAGACTATATAACATAAATATTGAAAAACTCAATTCTTTTTTCTCACACATAATCACTACCAACCTTTCTGTCATATTTATATTTAAATTGTACCAAGTATTTTATGTTCATACACTATATTTGTGAATTAGAAACTTTATCCTCACGCGACTGAAGTTGCATGCTTCCAGACACTTTAAGCTCAATGGAAAATAGTGCTCTTGCTGATTTCAGATCATTTCGGGCTGTTTCCAGACGATATAACATCAGATCCCGTCTAGTACCGATTACCTGATTATGCTGCTCCATACAAAACTACCCCTTCTTTATGAATATTGGAATAAAATGGATAGTTCACAATCCACTTGTTAAAATGTGCTTCACTTTTTTGCAATAGGCTGAATATCCGTGTCATGATCCATATTAAAGTCATAGGTCATGTACGAGAGCTGTTGTGCATATGCCTTTAATTCCAGATCTGACATATCTACCAGAATCATAATGTCCACATCAGAATCCGGACGAAAGTCACCCCTTGCATAAGAACCATAAAGGATTATCTGACGTACATGGGAACCATAAATCTTCTTGACCGCTTCCACATACTGTTTAATTAAATCCTGCATAATCTTTGGCATACATCATCACCTCATTTTCTGCTGATAATACTATAAGTTTCTCGATTCACAAATCTTTCTTCTTGATTTTATTATAACCAGTTTACCTTCGTTTCTCAATCAGTATTTTCCAAGTATCAATTTTACTACCTTCTTCGACGAATTTTGTTCACCGTTATAGCCAATCCATCATGTCCATTTGTTTTTAGCTCATCGTTTATCATACTTTATATAGTGTTACTTCACATTATTTGATCAATATAACAGACGATGCGAACATTAGTTCTTAAAAAACGAATCCAGAAGGTAAAAACTATCAAAAAAGATGAAAAAAATTTGTAAAAAATATTGACAAAAGGGATACTGAGGTGTATCTTAAGAGCATAGATGTTAGCACTCCTAAATAATGAGTGCTAACAAAGGAATTCGAAGAAGCCAGCGAAAAAATAAATCAGGTTTAAGCGTGGCTTTTCAGAAAGGAGCAGATATTTCATGGATGAAGTATTAGATGAGCGCAAACGGAAAATACTGAAAGCAATCATCAAGACTTATATGGAAACTGGCGAGCCGGTAGGTTCCAGAACGATTTCCAAGTATCCGGGGTTAAATGTCAGCTCTGCTACCATCCGGAATGAGATGTCCGACCTGACGGATATGGGCTACATTGTACAGCCTCACACCTCAGCCGGAAGAATTCCATCAGATAAAGGCTATCGCCTTTATGTAGATGAGCTTACCAGAGAGAAAGAAGCTGAGATCGCTGAAATCCGTGATATGATGATTGAGAAATCAGACAAGATGGATAAGGTACTCAAGCAGGTTGCGAAGGTTCTTGCTGCGAATACCAATTATGCGACCATGGTTGCAGTTCCCCAATATAAGGGAAGCACTCTGAAGTTCATTCAGCTTTCACGTGTAAATGAACGGCAGCTGATTGCCGTAGTTGTATGTGAAGGCAATGTTATCCGGAACCAGATCATTAATATTGATGAGGCAATGGATGACCAGACGATCCTGAAGTTGAATCTTCTTCTTAATACCAACCTGAACGGAGTTCCTATCCAGGACATCAATCTTGGTATGATTGCCAGATTGAAGGAGCAGGCTGGAAGCCACAGTGGTGTAGTTGCAGATGTACTGGACGCAGTTGCAGCTACTATTCATGTGGATGAAGAAGATATGAAGGTATATACATCGGGAGCGACCAACATATTTAAGTATCCTGAGCTTGCAGATACCTCTAAAGCCAGCGAGCTGATTTCTATTTTTGAGGATAAGCAGGAGCTTGCGGACATGGTTCGTGAGGAAAGAGTTGATTCCGAGAATACAGGAATTCAGGTGTATATCGGCGAAGAAGTTCCGGTACGCACTATGAAGGACTGCAGTGTTGTCACTGCTACTTATGAGCTTGGAGATGGAATGAGAGGAACCATTGGAATCATTGGTCCCAAGCGAATGGATTACGAGAATGTAGTGGATAGCTTGAAGAAGTTAAAGGTCCAGCTTGATGAAATGGTAAATCAGAAAACCTAGAAAGGCGGTTGAAAGCGTGTCAGAAGAAATGAATAAAGAAGCCGAAGTACAGGAAGAAGCAGTTGATATTCCGGTAACCGACGGAAGTGAGGAAGAGGCAGCAGATACAGCCCAGACAGCAGAAACAGAAGCTTCTGAAGAAACGGTGGAAGCAGAAGAAGCTGAGCAGCCGGATCAGGAAGCAGAAGCTCAGAAGGAACCGGAAAATAAAACAAAAACTTCTTTCTTCGGTAAGAAGAAAAAAGAAAAAGATAAATTTGAACAGCAGATTGAGGAGCTTACAGACAGACTGAAGCGCAGCATGGCTGAATTTGACAATTACCGTAAAAGAACGGAAAAAGAAAAATCCAGCATGTACATCATCGGTGCAAAGGATATTGTGGAGAAAATGCTTCCGATAGTGGATAATTTTGAAAGAGGTCTTGCACAGGCACCTGAAGATGATCCATTTGCAGAAGGCATGAAAATGATTTACAAGCAGATGATGACCGCTTTTGATGAGATGGGTGTGAAACCGATCGAAGCTGTAGGAAAGGATTTTGATCCGAATCTGCACAATGCAGTTATGCATGTGGAAGACGAATCCGTAGGCGAGAATATCGTTGTAGAGGAATTCCAGAAGGGATATACCTATAAGGATTTCGTTGTAAGACACAGCATGGTAAAGGTTGCTAACTAATTAGAAAATTTCTAAAATTGGAACATAGATATTTAAACAGGAGGAAAATTATCATGGGAAAAATCATTGGTATTGACTTAGGTACAACAAACAGCTGCGTAGCTGTTATGGAAGGTGGACAGCCAACCGTTATCGCAAATACAGAAGGATCCAGAACAACACCATCTGTTGTAGCATTTACAAAGACTGGTGAGCGTCTGGTAGGTGAGCCTGCAAAACGTCAGGCTGTAACAAATGCAGAGAAAACAATCTCTTCTATCAAGAGAGAAATGGGTACTGATTATCGTGTAACGATTGATGACAAGAAATATTCTCCACAGGAAATTTCTGCTATGATTCTTCAGAAACTGAAAAAAGATGCAGAAGGATATCTTGGAGAGTCTGTTACAGAAGCAGTTATTACTGTTCCTGCATATTTCAATGATGCTCAGCGTCAGGCAACCAAGGATGCTGGTAAGATCGCAGGTCTTGATGTAAAACGTATCATCAACGAGCCTACAGCAGCAGCTCTTGCATATGGTCTTGACAATGAGAAAGAGCAGAAAATCATGGTTTATGACCTTGGTGGTGGTACATTCGATGTTTCCATCATTGAGATCGGTGATGGGGTTATCGAAGTTCTTGCAACAGCTGGTAACAACCGTCTTGGTGGAGATGACTTCGACCAGAGAATCACAGATTACATGCTTTCTGAATTTAAGAAATCAGAAGGCGTTGACTTAAGCAACGACAAGATGGCTCTTCAGAGATTGAAAGAGGCTGCTGAGAAAGCAAAGAAAGAGCTTTCTTCTGCAACAACAACCAATATCAACCTGCCATTCATCACAGCAACAGCTGAAGGACCGAAGCATTTTGATATGAACCTTAC
>CAKRRG010000007.1 GCA_934394545.1 uncultured Blautia sp. | reverse complement strand
AAGCTTATGTTTGAAGACAGATCAATTTCAGTTTTATCGTATAATCTTGAAACTCTTCTTGCAGAAAAGATGCAGACAAATGAGATTATGAATTCAAAGGCTGATCAGATAAGCTTTGATGTTTTGAAAAAGGCATTTGCAGCTACTTGCATGAAGCGTGAAACTTCTTTTGGCGAGGAGGAAGTGAGAGAAACCTTAGACAATATTAAAGATGATCCTGGACTCGAAGAAATGTGGAATCGTTTTAAGCGTGTAAACTATTTTGTTGATAATATTTCGTGGGGAGAAGTATCGGAATCAATAGTAGATGATATTGAAAAAATTGCAGTCAGTTAATTCGAGGCAAACCAGATTGAAATATAACACTCATATTATAATGCGCTGTTTGCATTTTTTTAAGCGGTTACTTTTTTGTGCCTCAGTAATAGATTTGTGCGTACTTTTTTTCAAGACAAAGATGCCTTACAATGAAAATACAAACAGGAAAAGCTGTTTGACAAGAATTTATATGCTCCCAATGCAGCTTCTTTTGGGCTATCCCCGTGAGGGCGATAAGCACCCCACCCTGAAGTCGAGAAAAGAGGGGCGTATTATACGAATTGAGGGAAAAAATGAATGAACAAACGCATTTTACGGTAGACGAAACAAAGTGTATTCATTGCGGTCGCTGTATCAATGTTTGCGCTGCCAACATTGTCTTGTAATAAGTGAAAAAATATAAAAAAACATCTTGATTTTCATGAATACTTATGATATGATACCACTCAAAGAAAAGGGAGTAGCGGCCATGAAGAGATAAATGGAAGTCCATTTTTTCTGAATGGTGCATAAATGCGTCAGAACGGTAGATGAAACTACCCGCATTATGAGATAATCAGCGAGACTTTTATTTCAGGCATTATGACAGTGCCTGGGATAAAAGTCTTTTTTTATTTTCCCTTTTTGAACGCAGGTCGCGAAGCGACTGCGTTCATGAGCAAGTAGCAAAGCGGATTGCGAATGTCCGCTTTACAACTATTGTTGGTAAGAGAAATGGAGGAGAAAAATGAGTAAGCGAAATGGAAAAATGAAATATCTGGCAATCGGTGCTGCCGGGCTTATAGTGGCAGGGGGATTTGCGCTGGATGCAACTTACCAGATTCAGGAGCAGGAGCAGGCAGTACTCACAACCTTTGGAGTGCCAAAGGCAGTGACTGAAACGGGATTACATTTCAAAGTCCCTTTTGTACAGCAGGTGCAGAAGGTAAATACCACGATCCAGGGATTTCCAATCGGATACAGTATGGGGAACAATGAGGTAGTGGAAAATGAAGGAATCATGATCACTTCGGATTACAATTTTATTGATGTGGATTTCTTTGTAGAATATCGAATTTCAGAACCTGTAAAATATCTTTACACCTCTGAGCAGCCGGAAGAGATTTTAAAAAATATTGCGCAAAGCTGTATCCGAACTGTGATAGCAAGCTATAACGTGGATGAGGTTCTGACCACCGGAAAAGGAGAAATCCAGAGCAAGATCAAAGAGATGATTTTGAATCAGATGGAGGAACAGGATCTGGGAATTCAATTGGTTAACATAACAATACAGGATTCCGAGCCGCCTACTGAAGAAGTGATGAAAGCATTTAAAGAGGTGGAAACTGCGAAACAGGGAAAGGAAACGGCGCTTAACAATGCCAATAAATACAGAAACGAAAAGCTTCCCGAAGCGCAGGCCCAGGCAGACCAGATCATTCAGGATGCGGAGGCACAAAAACAGGTGAGGATCAATGAGGCAGAAGCTGAGGTGGCAAGATTTAATGCAATGTATGAGGAATATGTGAAGAATCCTGAGACCACAAAAATGCGAATGTTCTATGAAACCATGGAAGATGTGCTGCCTGGTATGAAGATTGTGATCGACAACGGAAGCGGCGTGGAAAAGATATTGCCGCTGGATTCTTTTGCCGGAGACTGGAAAACGGCAGAAGATACAAATGAAGAAACGAAGTGAAGTTAAGATAAGTATTTGACAGAAAGGATAAAAATTATGAAAATGAAAAAAGCGGCACTTATAGCAGGCATTCTCGGAGCTGTAATAATCGGCTCTTCCATAACCATAACCCAGCAAAATGAATACAAGCTGATCCGTCAGTTTGGTAAAGTTGACAGAGTGATCTGCGAACCGGGAATCAGCTTTAAAATTCCATTGATAGAAAGAACACAGTCTTTACCAAAAGAAACATTGCTATATGATTTAGAAGCATCTGATGTGATTACCAAGGACAAGAAAACCATGATCAGTGACAGCTATGTTTTGTGGAAGATTACAGATCCTCTTAAATTTGCACAGACTCTGAACTCTTCTTTGGAAAATAGTGAGAGCCGAATTAATACTGCCGTATATAATGCCACAAAAAATGTGATCAGTAGTCTTTCCCAGGACAGAGTGATCACAAGCCGTGACGGAGAATTATCGGATATGATAATGGAAGCCATTGGAGATAATATGGAACAATACGGAATAGAGCTGATCAAATTTGAAACAAAGCAATTGGATCTGCCGGACGATAATAAGGCAGCTGTGTATGAGAGAATGATCTCAGAGCGCGATAATATTGCTGCTACATATAAAGCGGAAGGTGATTCTGAGGCAAAAGTAATCCAGAACAAAACGGATAAGGAAGTGACCATTCAGATTTCAGATGCGAAGAAGCAGGCTGAGATTTTGAAGGCAGAAGGGGAACAGGAATATATGAAAATCCTTTCCCAGGCTTATGGGGAAAATGAGAGAAGAGAATTTTATTCCTTCGTAAGAAGCCTTGAAGCCCTGAAAACTTCTATGCAAGGTGAGAACAAGACCGTTATTTTGTCATCGGATTCCCCGATTGCTCAGATTTTTGAGGGAAAATAATAAAAATTCTTGCATCTGCCGGCATTGACGTATATCATATGTAACATAAGGAGTGACAAAAGATGGCAATAGTAAGAAAACACATATATTTTTCCGGGCAGGTGCAGGGGGTTGGATTTCGTTACCGTGCAAAAAATGCGGCGAGAGCCAATGGCCTTACCGGCTGGGTGGACAATCTGTGGGATGGCAGAGTAGAAATGGAAGTTCAGGGAGAGCTTTCCGAAATTGAGCGTATGATTCAGGAAATCGAGATGGGAAGTTTCATCCGGATTGAGAATTATCAGATGGAAGACCTGCCGGTGGATGAAAGCGAGTGGAGCTTTTATTCGAAATGAAAATGGATGCCAGGAGCAATGAGAATTTTGCTTCTGGTATTTTTTTGCAAATAGCAAATCAGATATTAAAAAAATAGGATTGACAATTACAGGATTGGCTTTTATAATTAGTTCGCACACGAACAGTTCGAGTCCGAACAGTTTAGAGGCGAACTATTTTTGTCCGGAAGTATATGAAAGAAGGGAAATATGGAGAAAAAGAAGAAAACTGGTCCTGATGAGTGCTGCCAGGTGGAACGGCATATAGGATATGAGGTTCGTAATCTCAATCAGGTAATTGGACGTCTGGTGAATTCCTATCAGTCCAAGGTGGATGAGAAAGCCGGAATTAACCGCATGCAGGGTTGGATCATTGGTTATCTGTACCGGCATTCTGAAGAAGATGTTTTTCAGAAAGACCTGGAAGCAGAATTTCAGATGGCGCGTTCTACTGCGTCAGGAATCCTTCAGGCAATGGAGAAGAAAGGGCTTATTACCAGAGAATCTATTCCAAGAGATGCCAGACTGAAGCGTCTGGTGCTTACGGAAAAAGGTATGGAATTTCAGATGGAAATCATGGAGAATTTTGACCGGATCCAGAAGGTACTAAAGTCCGATATTCCCCAGGAAAAACTGGAATGCTTCCTGGAAGTTCTGGACATGATCCGGGAAAATGCCCAAAGAGAGTGCTTTCTGCGGGATGAAAACTAACAAAAAAGAAAGGGGAGAACCTGATGATAAAGACATTACTTGCCCAGGTAAAGGAGTTTAAGAAGGCCTCTTTCCTCACACCGGTATTTATGATACTGGAGGTTGTGGTGGAGACAATGATTCCTCTTGTAATGGCAGATATGATCGACAACGGTGTAGAAGCCGGTAATATCAGTTATCTTTACAGAAAAGGTGCCATTATGGCGCTTCTTGCTGTTGCCGGACTTGTTACTGGTATTCTGGGAGGAAAATACGGAGCATATGCGTCCTCCGGTTTTGCACGTAATCTTCGTAAAGCAATGTATACCAATATTCAGACATTTTCATTTTCAAACATTGACAAATTTAGTACTGCAAGTCTGATCACACGTCTGACGACAGATGTGACCAATTTGCAGAATGCATACCAGATGATCCTGCGTATGTGTACCCGTGCCCCGGCCAGCCTGATCTGTGCCATGGCCATGGCGTTTATGATCAATGCAAAGGTTGCCAGTATTTATCTCATTGCTGTTATTTTTCTTGGAGCTTTTCTGGTATTTATTATGAAGAAAGCTACCAAATATTTTCAAGAAGTATTTAAGAAGTACGATGACTTAAATGCCAGCGTACAGGAGAATATCAATGCAGTTCGTGTTGTGAAGGCCTATGTGCGTGAGGATTATGAGACCACGAAGTTCCAGAAAGCCTGCAATAAGGTTTATGAAATGTTTGTAAAAGCTGAGAAGCTGGTAGTTATGAATATGCCGGTCATGCAGTTTACGGTATATGCCTGCATTCTTGGAATCAGCTGGCTTGGCGCGAATATGATCGTGGGAGGCAGTCTGACTACCGGTGAGTTGATGAGTCTTCTTACCTATTGTATGAATATTCTCATGAGTCTTATGATGCTCTCTATGGTATTTGTTATGATTACCATGAGTGCAGCCAGTGCAGAACGAGTAACTGAGGTTATTAAAGAGAAGGCAGATCTTTGTGATCCTCAGAATCCTGTAATGGAAGTTTCGGACGGAAGCATTGTATTTGATCATGTTGATTTCAGCTATAAGAAGGACAGTAAAGAGCCTGTGCTGAAGGATATCAATCTTTCCATTCATGCGGGGGAAACAATTGGTATTATTGGTGGAACCGGAAGTGCCAAGTCCAGTCTGGTAAATCTGATCAGCCGCCTTTATGATGTAAGCAGTGGTTCTGTAAAGGTTGGAGGTGTGGATGTCCGTGACTATCACATGGACAGTCTTCGTAATCAGGTAGCAGTTGTTCTTCAGAAGAATGTGCTGTTTTCCGGTACCATTTTGGAGAATCTGCGATGGGGAAATAAAGAGGCGTCCGAGGAAGAATGCCGCCGTGTATGTAAGCTTGCCTGTGCAGATGATTTTATTGAAAAAATGCCGGACAAATACAATACTTACATTGAGCAGGGCGGAACCAATGTTTCCGGCGGTCAGAAACAGCGTCTGTGTATCGCCAGAGCCCTTCTTAAGAAGCCTAAGGTGTTGATCCTGGATGATTCCACAAGTGCAGTAGACACTGCTACAGATGCCCGCATCCGTAAGGCATTTGCAGAAGAAATCCCGGAGACTACCAAGCTGATCATTGCCCAGCGTATTTCCAGTATCCAGAGTGCTGACCGTATTATTGTTATGAATGAGGGCCGGATCAGCGGGTTCGGAACTCATGAGGAGCTGATGCAGACCAACTCCATTTATCAGGATGTTTACAATTCCCAGATAAAGGGTGGAGGAGATTTCGATGAGAACAGAGGAGGTGATCCGGTATGAGCAACAATAAACCCATAAAAGGTCCGGGACGTGGCGGTGCTGCTTTTCGTACAGGTCCAACAGTTGAAAATCCGGGAAAAATGCTTGGAAGACTGATGGAATATATTTTTAAAAATTACAGGATCCACATTATTGTAGTTGTGATCGGAATTGTAGTCAGTGTTCTTGCCAATGTGCAGGGAACTATGTTTATGAAGACGCTTATTGACCAGTATATCCTGCCGCTTCTGAAAGCAGAAACTCCGGATTTTCATCCTCTGGCAATGGCAATCCTCCGGGTAGCCTGTTTTTATGCAATTGGTGTGGCTTGTACCTATACGTATAACCGTCTGATGATCTATGTGAGCCAGGGAACCCTGCGTAATCTTCGAAATGAGATGTTTGAGCGCATGGAGACTTTGCCTGTTAAATATTTTGATACCCATGCACATGGGGATATCATGTCAATTTATACCAATGATATTGATACCTTACGTCAGATGATCAGTCAGAGTATTCCGCAGCTGATCTCCAGTGTGATCACCATTGTCAGTGTTCTGGTAAGTATGATTATTCTGAATATTCCCCTTACTCTTGTAACTTTGTTCATGGTAGGTGTTATGCTTTTCGCAAGTAAGAATCTTGCTGGTCTCAGCGGTAAGTATTTCATGGAACAGCAGAAGAATCTTGGTATTGTAAACGGTTATATTGAGGAAATGATGGAAGGCCAGAAGGTTGTAAAGGTATTCTGTCATGAGGAAGAAAGTCTTGAGAAATTTAATGAGCTGAATGACCAGCTGTTTGAAAGTGCCAATAATGCCAATAAATTTGCAAACGTGCTGATGCCCACCTGTGCACAGATTGGAAATATCAGCTATGTATTGTGCGCCATTGTTGGTGGCGTGCTGGCGGTAAATGGTGTAGGCGGATTTACTCTTGGCGGCCTGGCAAGTTTCCTTACTTTTAATAAGAGCTTCAGTCAGCCAATCAACCAGGTAAGCCAACAGTTTAACAGTATTGTTATGGCTCTTGCCGGTGCGAAACGTATTTTTGACCTTCTGGATGAGAAACCGGAGGTAGATGAGGGATATGTGACCCTGGTAAATGTGAAAGAGGAAAATGGAAAGCTTGTGGAATCAGAAAAGCGTACAGGACGCTGGGCATGGAAGCATTTTCATAAAGCGACCGGAAAAACGGATTACATCGAATTGAAGGGAGATATCGTTCTGGATGGCGTGGATTTTGGTTATCGGGATGATAAAATCGTTCTTCACGATGTGAAAATGTATGCGAAGCCAGGTCAGAAAATTGCTTTTGTTGGTTCTACAGGTGCTGGCAAAACAACGATTACCAATCTTTTAAATCGTTTCTATGACATTCAGGACGGTAAGATCCGTTATGACGGGATCAACATAAATAAGATCAAAAAAGGTGATTTGAGACGTTCCATGGGCATTGTTCTTCAGGAGACAAACCTTTTTACGGCTACCGTTATGGAGAATATCCGTTATGGAAAACTGGATGCGACAGATGAAGAAGTGATCGCGGCTGCAAAGCTGGCCAATGCAGACGGATTTATTCGTAGACTGCCGGATGGCTATAATACTATGCTTCGCAACAATGGTGCCAATTTAAGCCAGGGACAGAGACAGCTTCTTGCAATTGCCAGGGCAGCGGTGGCAGATCCGCCGGTGCTGATTCTGGATGAAGCAACAAGTTCCATTGATACCCGTACAGAGAAACTGGTTCAGAATGGTATGGATAAGCTGATGGAAGGCAGAACCACATTTGCTATTGCACACAGGCTTTCCACTGTAAGAAACAGCGATTGTATTATGGTTCTGGAGCAGGGACGAGTGATAGAGAGAGGCTCTCATGAGGAACTGATTGCCCAGAAGGGCAGGTACTATCAGTTGTATAATGGATAAATAAAAAAGTAAGAGGTAAAAAAGCCGGAAAATGGACTTTACCTCTTACTTTTTGTATTTTATGCTTGTTTTTGTGGCAGCTGTGCAAGAACAATAGCACAGAACATGATTATGCAGCCAATGATCTCACGGGTGCTTAGACGCTGTCCAAGAAGGATCCAGCCTGCCAGAACGGAAATACAGGATTCCAGGCTGAGAATCAGGGATGCTACAGTTGGATTCATGTTTTTCTGCCCTACGATCTGGAGGGTATAGGCAACACCGCAGGACATCACACCGGCATAAAGAATAGCACCCCAGGCTCCGGCAAATGCAGAAAGCTTTGGATGTTCCAGAATGGCAGCAGGAATGGCAGTGAGGATTCCGCAGACCAGAAACTGGATACAGGACATTTTTACACCATCTGTTTTAGGGGAAAAATAGTCAATGACCAGAATGTGCAGAGAAAATAAAACTGCACAGATCAGAACCAGGATATCTCCCTTTCCAATGGAGAAACCGTCTGTGATGCATAGCAGATAAAGGCCGATCAAAGCCATAACAACTGCGATCCAGATAAAGGGACTGCATTTCTTTTTCATAAAAAGTCCCAGAATAGGGACAATAATAATGTAGCATGCAGTAAGGAAGCCTGCTTTTCCAACCGTGGTATACTGGATTCCGAATTGTTGGAAATTAGAAGCCAGACACAGGCAGATGCCGCAGGCAATCCCTCCCAGGATTAAGGTTTTTGTGCTACCAGGATGTGCCGGAAGGCTATTTTCTGTAGAATCAGCCGAGGGCTGTGGATTAATTTTGTTTAGCAAAAAAATAACCGGAATTAACACCAGGGCGCCAATAATATTTCGTGTAGCGTTAAAGGTGAGTGGTCCAACTGCATTACCGCCCTCGCTTTGGGCGACAAAGGCAATTCCCCAGATTGCAGCAGTCAGAAGAAGCAGTAGTGAGTTTTTCAGTGGTATCTGTTGTTTTTTCATCTTATATTATTCCCCTCATAAAATTCATAAAAATGCCCTCCCATAACAGGAGGGACATTATTTAGCGTTCCATCATACTAATGGATTCGATTCCTACACTTCCGCCGCGGACAACTTCGATGCGGCCGAATTCTTCCTTTATCAGTTTCACAACTGCGTCATTCTTAGTCGCAGTCTGTACAAACTCCAGAAGCAGGCTGTCCTTGCCGTAGTCAATGACTCTGGCTTTGAAGGTCTCCGCAATCTGGAACAGTTCTACCTTATCTTCAGAAGAACAATTGAAAACTTTAATATAAAGGATTTCCTTCATACGGACAAAAGTGTTGGTGAAGTCGATGACCTTAATTACCTCTACCATACGGTTCAATTGTTTCTTGATCTGAGCGAATGTCTCATCGTCGCTTACTGTGGCAATGGTCATTCGGGAGACGGTAGGATCCTCTGTAGTACCAACGGTAAGGCTGTCAAGATTGTAGCATTTGCCGGAAAATAGTCCGGAAATCTTGGACAGAACACCTACCTGGTTCTCAACATAAAGAGAAATCCATCTTTTTTTCATGCCTTTATCTGCCATAGGATAAACCTCCTGAATTTCTAAAAATTAACAATCCATGATCAGATCTTCCAGTGTTCCACCTGGCTTTACCATAGGGTAAACCATTTCCTCAGGGTCGATAATAAACTCGATCAGGGTAGGAACCTTGGTGTTTTTCCTTGCTTCTTCAAATGCAGCAGCTACTTCGTTTTTATTGAAAACACGAATGCCCTTTGCACCGTAGCTCTCTGCCAGCTTTACAAAGTCTGGCGTATATTTCGGATATTCTTCTCCATTTGTGCGGCGGGAAAGTGCGCCGGAACGAAGGTTGGTCATGCTGTAGCGCTTGCCGTAGAAAAGCTTCTGCCACTGACGGACCATACCAAGATATTCATTGTTAAATACACAAAGGATCAGCGGAAGTTCTTCCAGGACAGCTGTGGCAAATTCCTGGATATTCATTTGCATGCCGCCATCACCAGAGATGACGATAACCGGTTTATCAGGATTGCCAATCTTGGCGCCTACGCCGCCTGGGAAACCGTAGCCCATAGTGCCAAGTCCACCGGACATGATCAGCTGCTTGCCGGATGTGATTTCGGCGTACTGGGAAACCAGCATCTGATGCTGTCCCACATCTGTGACAATAATGGCTTCTTCAAACTGACGGTTGATCTCATTGATAATATCAACTGGACTTAACCGGTCGTTGGGACGCATGGCAAGGGGGTGTTCCTGCTTCCAGCTGTTGATTTCCGCTATCCATTTTTTGTTGGTGTAGTCATCTACATACTCGGACATTTTGGTAATGGCCTCTTTGGCATCCGCAACGATAGGAATGTCTACCTGGATATTACGGGAAATAGAAGCGGTGTCAATGTCAATATGAATGATCTGGGCATTGGGGGCAAACTCGTGAAGCTTTCCTGTGATTCGGTCATTAAAACGTGTACCGATGGAAAAAAGAACATCACAGTTGCTTACTGCCATATTCGCTGCATATGCGCCGTGCATGCCAAGATTTCCAATAAAAAGCGGGTGATTGGTAGGAATAGCACCTCTTCCCATAATGGTAGTTACAACCGGAACTCCTGTTTTTTCTACAATTTTCTGGAAGACCTCATTGGCGCGGGAGATATTGATTCCGCCTCCTGCAAGAAAAAGAGGTTTCTTCGCCTTGGAAAGGGTCTTAATAGCACGCTTCAGCTGACCGATGTGTACACCGGTATTGGGCTTGTAGCCACGGATATTCACGTTCTTGGGATATTCCGGGCTGCCAAGCTCTGCCATAACGTCCTTCGGAAGGTCGATCAGAACCGGTCCCGGGCGGCCGGTACGTGCAATATAAAAGGCTTCCTTAATGATGCGTCCAAGATCCTCACGGTTGCGTACAGTGACGCCATACTTTGTGATGCTGCGGGTGATGCCTACAATATCGACCTCCTGGAAGGCATCATTTCCAATGAGATGACGTGCTACCTGACCGGTGAAGCATACAAGAGGAACACTGTCGTAGTTCGCTGTAGCAAGACCTGTGACCAGATTGGTGGCACCGGGACCGCTTGTAACAAGACATACACCGACCTTTCCTGTGGTGCGGGCGTAAGCATCGGCTGCATGAACCAGAGCCTGCTCATGACGGGGGAGGATTACGGTAATGTCATCCTGCTTATATAATTCATCGCTGATATCAATGGTACATGCTCCGGGATAGCCGAAAATGTACTCCACACCTTCTTCTTTCAGTGCTTTTACCAGCAGCTTATTGCCTGATATCTGTTTCATTTAATGAAGCTACCTCCTTTTTTAGTCGGTGAAAACCAACAGTATAATTATAAAAAAATCCCCAAGCCTCATAGACTCAGAGGAAAGGATATTTAATCTGTATTATAACGTTAACGCAGAGAAGTGTCAACAAAGGGAAGAAAAATTTGTGGCTGGCAGAGGAAAAACACAGGTGTTCAGAAAAAGGGAAAAATGTGTCCACAAAATTGTCCACAGTTGAAAGAAAAACAAAATACTTTATAATTAAAGTGTATTCCATGAACGGAAGAAGCAGTGCAATATTTGGGAGGAATTTTGATAATTCTGCATAGAATGCCACCGACAGGATGCGAATCCCGCAGTTCCTGTCTGGTGGTGTTTTTTATATTTGCCAGTAAATTAATATTCGTCAATCAACTCCTGCACCATCCGTGCCGCGTCCTCGCAGGAGTAGAGATAACCATTTTCCAGATTTTCCATATAATCCAGAAATGCCTCCAGAAGACTGGGTTCGTTAAAGGTGAAACAGAGAATGTGTCCGTGGATATCCTGAAAAAGCAGATAGCCCATGGTACGGTTCACAACCAGATGAAGATTTTCTGTAAGCTGGTTAAGTGGATGTTTTAAAAGTCTGTAAATTCCTTTTTCACAATAAGAAAGCATGCTGTTGATCAGTTGCTTTCGTTCGGCCAGGGTGAGCGGGCGGTATAACTCTTTTGGAATTTCCTGGATTTGTCCGGTGCTCATAAATTGCCGTAAGCCTGAAATGGTGAAATAAATGGTGGCTTTTTTATGGGAAAGAATACTGCGGTTCTGTGCAAGAAGAGCAGTGGCTTGGGTGATAAACATTTCACGTTCAGGAAGCTGAGGGTCAATAACTTTTTCCAGCAGCACATTATCAATCATAGGCGTTATGCAGGCTTCCGGCTGAAGCACATAGGAGGGAGCGGTTTGATACATCTGTTGCAGGGAGCCATCCATGGGAAGATAGTTCATGATATGGAACAAGGGCTTGCAAATCTGCTGATAGGAAAAGTACAGTTCCTGAAGCAAACGCAGATGACTGACTCCTTTGTAAAGAAATCCCTTCTGATAATCAGCCGTACAGACAAGGGCATATTTCGAAGTGAGCAGCATACAGGGGAAAAGGTTAAAATTCTGGTAATGCGCTGTCACATCATCATAGAAATAGTAAGGGCGGTAGTCTATATTGGTGAAGAAAAGGGGCAGCATAGTTTCCAGACAATTCAGATTGTAAAGCTGACGCTGGGTGTTGACCTGTCCGGTTTTGCTAAAACAAATCAGATGCTCAACGGTAAGGGCTTCCTTAATACGAAGGCTGGAAAGCGTACTGAAAAGAAAGGGGCAGTCCGGCTGGAGAAGAATCTGGACAGTTCCGTTCTCTCTGGCTGCCTCCAGAAGGAGAATGCTATGCATATAATATTCCATTTCCGTTCGTGAAAAAAAGGGGATACAGGCAGTTTCATCAGAGGGAAGCTTCGGAGAAAACGTGGCCCTGTGAAATTGAAACCGGATATTTTCTGAAGTTATATGGCTGGGAAAATGGGTGAAAAAATCCTCCACACTTTTTCTCCTGTAATAAACGGAGGCTCCAAGCCTGGTAAGATCGTAGGCATCCTTTAGCTTCTCGAATTCTGCAGGCGCAAGCTGAAGCTGCTCTGCCAGTCTGTAAAAAACTTCCTGGGAGGGCGGATTGCGTTTTCCGCTGATGATTCGATAAAGCATAGATCGGTCCATCTGACAGGCTGCCGCCAGAGTGTAAATTTTAATCTCTTTTTCCTTAATATAGTGAGTTAATAAATCTGAAAATACGGACATGATTTGTTGTTGGTCTCCTTTTGCATGTGGGCTTTATTTTAACAGAAGAGTGTGGAAAAGAAAAGGGATAACTGGTCAAAAAGCGGATTTCATGGTAAGATGGATAGAACTAGTATTTTGAACAATTGGAAAAAAGCAGAAAGGAAGAGGCAGGAGAATCGTGGAATTAAATAAAGAAAACCTGAAGAAGATAAGGTGGCTGATCGCTTTTGCAGTGCTTTTGTATGTGGGAATGCAGAATCTGGGAGTTGTGCTGAAATATGTGAGGATTCTGTGGGGGCTGGTTTTACCTTTTGTCCTTGGCAGTGCAATGGCTTTCGTACTGAATGTACCTATGGCATTTATTGAGCGTCATCTTTTTGGAAAGACCAGAGAGAAAGAAGGAAAGGCTGGGAAAGCAGCTGACCGTATGGCAAGACCGGTAAGTCTGATAATATCCATTGTACTGGTAATTCTGGCAATTCTGGTTGTAGTGCTGGTTGTGGCGCCGGAAATTGGCAGAACGCTTGTAAGTGTGGTGAAAAAGATAGAAGAGGATATACCGCTGGTACAGAAGTGGCTGACAGATACCTTCCAGAGTGATTCTGAAATCGTGAAATGGGCCACCTCTGTTGAGATTGCGCCGCAGAAGATTATTGATTCTATTGGAAGCATCCTTAAGAATGGAGCTGATAATCTGGTGTCCTCTACGATCAACGTTACTGTGGGATTGGTAAGTATGACCATGAATTTTGCTATTGGATTTGTTTTTGCCTGTTATGTGCTTCTGCAGAAGGAGAAACTGGGAAAACAAGTGCTAAAGGCCTCTTATGCAATCCTGCCAGTGAAGACAGTGGAATATCTGGAACATGTGTGTACGCTGGCAAGCAAGATATTTGCAAGCTTTATTACAGGGCAATGTATAGAAGCGGTGATCCTGGGAAGTATGTTCTTTGTAAGTATGACGATCGGAAGATTTCCATATGCAATGCTGATTGGTGTGCTGATCAGTTTTACGGCACTGATTCCTGTATTCGGAGGAATTATCGGATGTTGGGTGGGATTTTTCCTGATTCTTATGGTAAGTCCGCTGAAGGCGTTCGCATTCCTTGTATTATTCCTGGTTTTGCAGCAGATAGAGGGAAACCTGATCTATCCACATGTAGTTGGAAATTCTGTAGGTCTGCCTGCAATCTGGGTGTTGGTTGCGGTAACCTTAGGTGGTAATCTTATGGGAATCGTGGGAATGCTGATTTTTATCCCTTTGGTGTCTGTCCTTTACGCACTGTTTCGGGAATGGGTGTACAAGAGACTAGATAAAAAGCATATAAAACTCAGCTGAAAATTCACATAAAGTAAACGAAAAATATCTCCGGGAGATTTATAGGAACTCCCGGAGATATTTTTTTGACGCTTTTTATTTTTTATGGGGTTAGTTGTTGGTCTGTTTCTGGCTTTCTACTTCTGCCAGCTTCATTGCCCGAACCTTCAGAGGGAGGCCAAACAGAGTGATAAATCCGTCTGCATCGTGGTGATCATACATATCACCTGTTGTAAAGGATGCAAGAGATTCGTTGTACAGACTGTATGGAGAGGTTGTTCCGGCTTTGATGATATTGCCTTTGTAGAGTTTAAATTTAACCTCACCTGTTACATATTTCTGAGTGGATTCTACAAATGCCTGAATTGCCTCACGAAGAGGTGTGAACCACTTTCCTTCGTAAACAACCTGTGCCAGCTGACTGCCAAGCTTCTTCTTGGTTTCCAGTGTTTCACGGTCAAGAATCAGTTCCTCAAGCTGATCGTGGGCTTCCATAAGGATGGTTCCACCAGGAGTCTCATAAACACCACGGGATTTCATGCCTACAACACGGTTCTCAACAATATCAATGATTCCGATTCCGTTCTCACCGCCAAGCTTGTTCAGTTCTGTGATGATTTCGGAAACCTTCATTGCTTTTCCGTTTAAGGTTTTTGGAACACCTGCCTCAAATGTCATGGTAACTTCTGTTGCTTTATCAGGAGCTTTCTCAGGTGTTACACTGAGAACAAGCATATCGTCATAGTTAGGAGCCTGAGAAGGATCTTCAAGCTCAAGTCCCTCATGGCTGATATGCCACAGGTTACGGTCACGGCTGTAACTGTGCTTTGCATCAAATGGAAGGTTGATTCCATGAGCCTGGCAGAATGCAATTTCGTCTTCACGGGACTGCATAGTCCAAACATCTGTCATACGCCAAGGAGCAATGATCTTAATATCCGGAGCAAGTGCTTTGATTCCAAGCTCGAAACGGATCTGGTCATTTCCCTTACCGGTTGCACCATGGCAGATTGCAACTGCGTTCTCTTTTCTTGCAATCTCAACCAGCTTCTTAGCAATTGCAGGACGGGCCATGGAAGTACCAAGAAGGTATTTGTGCTCGTATACAGCGCCTGCTTCCACACATGGCATAATATAATTGTCACAGAAATCATCTACGATATCTTCGATATATAATTTAGAAGCTCCGGAAAGCTTGGCTCTTTCTTCCAGACCGTCCAGTTCATTTCCCTGTCCACAGTTTACACAGCAACAAACAACATCATAATCAAAGGTTTCTTTCAGCCATGGAATCAGTGCTGTGGTGTCAAGTCCACCTGAATATGCAAGTACAACTTTTTCTTTCATAAATATTAACCTCTTTTCTTTTATCCCTCTGAAACAGATAGGGTTATAATTCTGATTTTTGAATAAATATTCACTGCATTAACGTGATATACCAGTGCCGCGCTAATTACAGAGAATAATATACAACATTATTTATAAATATGCAATAGGAAATTTGGAAAAACTTTGCATAAAAATTTGCCTTATAATAGAAGAATGTGATAAAAACTGCATAAAAAGAACGGATAGGAAGAAAAATTAAGAAAAAAGACTATTGCATAATATGCAAAATGGATGTATAATCCATTCATCTTGACTGATGAGGCCGGGGATAAACAATTGGAAGAGGCATGGAGGAAATAAAAATGATAAAAGCTGGAATTATCGGAGCGACCGGTTATGCAGGAAACGAAATCGTACGTCTTCTTCTTGGACATAAAGATGTAGAAGTGGCATGGTTTGGTTCCAGAAGCTATATTGATAAAAAATATGCAGGAATCTATCAGAACTTTTTTAAGTTGGTGGATGCGAAATGTATGGATGATAATATGGAAGCACTTGCAGATGAAGTAGATGTGATTTTCACAGCAACTCCTCAGGGCTTGTGTGCTTCTCTTGTAAATGAAGGAATTCTTTCCAGAGCCAAGGTGGTTGATTTAAGTGCAGACTTTCGTATTAAAGATGTGAAGAAATACGAGAAATGGTATGGAATCGAGCATAAATCCCCTCAGTTTATTGATGAGGCGGTTTACGGACTTTGCGAAATTAACCGTGAGGATATTAAAAAGGCGCGTCTGATTGCAAACCCGGGATGCTATCCTACCTGTTCCACACTCTCTATTTATCCACTTTTAAAGGCTGGAATGATTGATCCAAATACCATAATTATTGATGCAAAATCAGGAACGACAGGTGCAGGAAGAGGTGCCAAGGTTGATAATCTTTACTGTGAAGTAAATGAAAATATCAAGGCTTATGGTGTTGCGACACATAGACATACACCGGAAATTGAAGATCAATTAGGATATGCCTGTGGACAGGAAGTGACTATCAATTTTACTCCCCATCTTGTGCCGATGAATAGGGGAATCCTGGTTACCGCATACGCTTCTCTGACTAAGGATGTGACCTATGAAGAGGTAAAAGCAGCTTACGATGCATGCTATGATAAGGAACAGTTTGTGCGAGTCCTGGATAAGGATGTATGTCCTCAGACAAAATGGGTTGAGGGAAGCAACTATGTAGATGTTAACTTTAAAATTGATCCAAGAACGCATAGAATCATTATGATGGGAGCAATTGATAACCTGGTAAAGGGTGCTGCAGGACAGGCTGTTCAGAACATGAACCTGATGTTTGGTTTCAATGAAGCAGAGGGATTATTGCAGGTTCCTATGTATCCGTAAATAGAAGAGGAGAGGTGTTACTATGAATATTATTACAGGTGGTGTTACTGCTGCGAAGGGCTTTAAGGCAGCAGCAACAGCAGCAGAAATCAAATATAAAGGCCGTACAGATATGGCAATGGTTTACAGTGAGGTTCCTTGTGTGGCAGCTGGTACTTTTACGACAAATGTGGTGAAGGCGGCACCGGTTAAATGGGATCAGAATGTAGTTTATAATTACCCTGCAGCCCAGGCTGTGATTTGCAATAGCGGTATTGCGAATGCATGTACCGGGGCGGAAGGATATGGATATTGCAAGGCAACAGCAGATGCCGCTTCTGAGGTACTTGGAATCCCGGCAGACAGTGTGCTTGTTGCGTCTACCGGTGTTATCGGAATGCAGATTCCCATTGACAGAATTGTAAATGGTGTAAAGGCCATGGTTCCGAAACTTGACGGTTCTTTAGAGGCCGGAACAGAAGCTGCCAAGGCTATCATGACTACGGATACCGTAAAAAAAGAGGTTGCTGTACAGATCGAAATTGGTGGAAAAACTGTTACTGTTGGTGGTATGTGTAAGGGCTCCGGAATGATTCATCCTAATATGTGTACTATGCTTGGTTTTGTTACAACAGATGCTGCAATTTCTAAAGAAATGCTCCAGAAAGCATTGAGTGCAAATGTTAAAGATACCTTTAATATGGTTTCTGTCGATGGCGATACATCAACAAATGACACTGTTTTGCTTCTTGCAAACGGTATGGCAGGCAATCCGGAAATCACAGAAGAGAGCGCTGATTTCCAAAAATTCATGGAGGCTTTGAATTACATCAATACCTGCCTTTCCAAGAAAATTGCCGGTGACGGCGAGGGTGCAACAGCACTTTTTGAAGTAAAGATTGTAGGAGCCAAGACAAAAGAGGATGCAGTTACATTGAGTAAATCAGTGGTAACCTCATCTCTTACAAAGGCGGCAATCTATGGCCATGACGCAAACTGGGGACGTATCTTATGTGCAATGGGATACTCAGGAGTACAGTTTGATCCTGAGAAGGTTGACCTGTATTTTGAAAGTCGTGCAGGAAAATTAAAGATTATTGAAAATGGCGTTTCCACTGGATATGATGAAGCTGAAGCAACCAGAATCCTGTCTGAAGATGAAGTTACAGCTATTGCAGATGTGAAAATGGGTGATGCTGCAGCTACAGCCTGGGGCTGTGACCTTACCTATGATTATGTAAAGATTAATGCAGATTATCGTTCATAAAAACGGTCATAGAAGAAAGGAAAGTTAAGATGGTAAATCAGAAATATCTTGAAAAGGCAGAGGTACTTATTGAAGCACTTCCTTATATACAGCGTTTTAACCGCAAAATCGTAGTTGTGAAATATGGTGGAAGTGCAATGCTGGATGAAGAACTGAAAGCAAATGTAATTAAAGATGTTGTTCTTTTGAAACTGGTAGGATTCAAACCGATCATTGTTCATGGCGGCGGTAAAGAAATCAGCAAATGGGTTGGAAAAGTAGGCATGGAAGCCAAATTTGTCAATGGCCTTCGTGTAACAGATGCACAGACAATGGAGATTGCGGAGATGGTTCTTGCAAGAGTAAACAAAGAATTGGTTACCCATGTGGAATCTCTGGGTGTACAGGCCGTTGGTATCAGCGGAAAAGATGGTGGATTATTAAAATGCAAGAAGAAATATTCCAATGGAGAGGATATTGGATTTGTTGGTGATATTACGGAAGTAAATCCGAAAATCCTTTATGATCTGCTGGAAAAAGACTTTCTTCCGATTATTTTCCCCATTGGATTTGACGATAATTATGACAGCTATAATATTAATGCAGATGATGCAGCATGTGCAATTGCAGAGGCAGTACATGCAGAGAAGCTGGCATTTCTTTCTGATATTGAGGGAGTTTATAAAGATAAAGAGGATCCTTCTTCTTTGATTTCAGAGCTTCATATTCAGGACGCGCAGCAGCTGATCGCAGATGGATATGTTGGCGGTGGAATGATTCCGAAGCTGAATAATTGTATTGAAGCAATTGAGCATGGTGTTAATCGGGTTCATATTCTTGACGGAAGAATTCCTCACAGTTTATTGCTGGAAATCTTTACAAATAAAGGTATTGGAACTGCTATTTTAAGAGAGGACGGAGAGAAATATTACAATGAACATGAATAATCAGATGGAAGAAGCGGAAGCAAATATTCTTCATACATATAATCGTTTTCCTGTTGTTTTTGAACGGGGAGAGGGTGTACATCTTTATGATTCTGAAGGAACGGAATATTTGGATTTTGCAGCAGGAATCGCTGTAAATGCACTGGGATATCACTATCCGGGATATGATGAAGCACTGAAAGACCAGATTGATAAGCTTACTCATATTTCTAATCTGTACTATAACGAACCTATTATTGAGGCTGGTGCAAAGCTGGTAAATGCAAGCCGTATGGATAAGGCTTTCTTTACAAATAGTGGTACAGAGGCTATTGAGGGTGCTTTAAAGGCTGCAAAAAAGTATGCATATGAGCGTGACGGACATGCAGATCATGAGATTATTGCTATGAATCATTCCTTCCATGGAAGATCGATCGGTGCTCTTTCTGTTACGGGAAATGCCCATTATCGTGAGCCTTTTGAGCCGCTTATGGGTGGTGTAAAGTTTGCGGATTTTAATGATCTGGATAGTGTAAAGGCTCAGATTACAGACAAAACATGCGCGATTATTATGGAAACTGTGCAGGGGGAAGGCGGCATTTATCCTGCTGACAGAAAGTTTTTGGAAGGAGTACGTGCACTGTGTGATGAGAAGGATATTCTTCTTATTTTGGATGAGATTCAGTGTGGAATGGGACGTTCCGGATGCTATTTTGCATGGCAGACATATGGCGTTCAGCCGGATATCATGACTTGTGCGAAAGCCCTTGGATGCGGTGTTCCGGTAGGCGCTTTTGTGCTGAATAAGAAGGTTGCTGAGGCATCTTTAAAGCCGGGAGATCATGGAACAACATATGGTGGAAATCCGTTTGTATGTGCTGCTGTAAGTAAAGTTTTTGATATTTATGAGAAGGATATGATCCTTACACATGTACAGGAATTAACACCATATCTTGAGAAAAAACTGGATGAACTTGTGGAAAAGCATGAGTGCGCAGCTGCAAGAAGAGGTATGGGATTTATGCAGGGAATCGTTATTTCCGGACGACCTGTAGGTGAAGTTGTAAAAAAAGCACTTGAAAAGAAATTACTGGTTATTTCGGCAGGAAGCGATGTACTTCGTATTGTGCCTCCGCTGGTAATCACCAAAGCGGATATTGATGAAATGGCAGCCATTCTGGATGAGTGCCTGGCATAAAACAGAGTTGGAGTTAAATGAAAAAAGGTACCTTGTGTGATTGCTTCAAGGTACCTTTTTGTAACAATTTTATTCTTCTGTGAAGTCAAATTCGTCTTTAAATTTCTCTTTAAAAATATCGAAAACTGCGGAGAGAATATCATCGTCGTCAACGAAAACATAGCTCTCATTTTCTTCATCTCCGTCATCTTCTACCTGAAGAATCAGTACTTCTTCATCTTCGTTATCCTCTTCACCTTCCACGTCCTCAACAGGTGGGAGAAGAACTACGTAACGATTTCCTTCGTAATCAATCTCATCCAGTAATTCGAAATCCATGTCCTCATCGTTTTCATCTGTAAGAGTGATGATTTCAATTTCTTCTTCTACAGGGGTTCCAATGTTTTTTTCTTCTGCCATTTTAATCTCCTTTCATTCGGCAAGCCAGTCCGGCTGCCCTTATTTGTTGAGTTTATTATATCAATTGTGAGTGTAATTGAACAGATGGAAAATGAAAAATATCACTGGCATTTGAACGCTTTACCTGGCAAAGAGAATTAATTTTGGAAAATTGCATATAATTGTTAGAGGGGTGCTCAGCTGCACCTTATTTTCTTCCAGGAGGAGATTTTTTTATGTGGGGATTTCTTGTAGCGTTGTTATCGGGAGCATTGATGAGTATTCAGGGTGTTTTTAATACGGAAGTGACGAAGCAGACCAGTCTGTGGGTGTCAACCGGCTGGGTGCAGTTTTCGGCATTCCTGGTCTGTGTTTTGGCCTGGTTCTTTACCGGAAGAGACAGTGTAGGTGCACTGTGGCAGGTGGAAAATAAATATACGCTGCTTGGTGGTGTGATCGGAGCATTTATTACCATAACTGTAATTCAGAGTATGGGAAGTCTGGGACCTGCGAAGGCAGCTATGCTAATCGTAATTTCCCAGCTTGCAGTGGCATATTTAATAGAATTATTTGGTTTGTTTGGCGTGGAAAAGGTGGACTTTCAGTGGCAGAAGCTGATCGGCATGGCTGTGGCAATTGTGGGAATTGTCATATTTAAATGGCAAGAATAAGGTAAATTGATAAAAGACTGATAAAAATTAGAAATGGTATTGTAAAATATGTAAAGTTTCGTTAAAATAGATGAAGTAAAGCATGAGTAGTGGGGAAACTGCGCGTAGAGCGAAAGGGGAACCCACATGAATAGAAGATTAAAAAACAGATGTGGAAGCTGGATGGTTTTGTTTTTTCTCTGGATGGTGTCTGCACTGACAGGCTGCACACGCCAGGAGGATGTTTTTTTGGAAGAAATGGCTTCAGATGAAGAGGAGGTTGCCGGAGAGACAGAAGAAGAGGAAGAAATAAAAGTTCCACAGAAAATCTTTGTTGATGTATGCGGGGCAGTTGTAAATCCGGGAGTATATGAACTGGAGGAGGATGCCCGTATTTTTCAGGCTGTTGAGGCGGCTGGGGGATACCTTCCGGAAGCGGCCATGAATTATTTAAACAGAGCCAGAAGCCTTGGGGATGGGCAGCAGATTTATGTACCCACTGAGAAAGAGGTAACAGAGGAACTGGAACTCGTGCTGGCGAAGGCACCGGAAGCCCTGACAGAAAGTGAGAATGGCGGGAGCCAGGAGCAGAAAGAAAGTGCACAGGGAGATTCCAGGATCAATCTGAACACTGCAGATGCCGAACTTCTTTCTACTTTAAGTGGAATCGGGAAATCTAAGGCAGAAGGGATTATCGCATATCGGGAGGAGCATGGAGGCTTTACTTCCATAGAAGAGATTATGAATGTAGAAGGTATCAAAGAAGGTACCTTTTCAAAGATAAAAGACAAGATATCAACTGGATAAGGGAGATTCTTAAATGAGCAGGAAAGTTTTGGTAGTAGATGATGAGAAACTGATCGTAAAAGGAATCCGTTTCAGTCTGGAGCAGGATGGAATGGAAGTGGATTGCGCTTACGATGGTGAGGAAGCTTTGGATATGGCGAAGGAGAAAAAATACGATATTATTCTTCTGGATCTTATGCTTCCTAAGATGGATGGCTTCGAAGTATGTCAGCAGATCAGGGAATTTTCCAATGTTCCGATCGTGATGCTGACTGCTAAGGGTGAGGATATGGACAAGATTCTCGGCCTTGAGTATGGTGCAGATGATTATATAACCAAGCCTTTTAATATCCTTGAGGTAAAAGCAAGGATAAAGGCAATCATGCGCCGTGCAGGCAGCAATCAGGAAGAGAAAGAGAAGGCGAAGACTATCACGGCAGGAGATCTGAAGATGGACTGTGAGAGCCGCCGCGTATTTATTGCAGGTAAAGAAATTAATCTTACAGCCAAGGAATTTGATGTGCTGGAGCTTCTGGTATTTAATCCGAATAAAGTCTACAGCCGTGAGAATCTGTTAAATATTGTCTGGGGATATGAGTATCCAGGGGATGTCCGTACTGTGGATGTACATATCCGTCGTTTACGTGAGAAGATTGAGGCGAATCCCAGTGAGCCGAAGTATGTACACACCAAATGGGGTGTGGGTTATTATTTCCAGGCATAAGTCATGCCAGAGAAAAAGAAAATCAGCTTTTTAAAAAGTCTGCGTTTTCGTATTCTGATCATTCTGGTTATTCTGGGAATCGTGCCAAGTGTCATTGTTGCTCGCGTGATTGTGGCAGCCTATGAGAGCAAGGCTGTGGCTGTCTGTAAGCAGACTGTTGAGAAACAGTGCGACATTTTGTGTAACCTGTTAATTAAAGAGAATTATATGAATGACTCCAGCTCGCAGGATGTGAACAGCAAGCTGGAGTTGTTGTCTAATGTATATGATGGCAGAATTCTGCTGGTTGACAGGGATTACAGAATTATCAAGGATACCTATGACGTAGATGAAGGTAAGACATTGATTTCTACAATGGTGATTAAGTGCTTTAAAGGTGAGGAGGCAAGCCGCTATAACAGCAAAACACAAAAAATCGAGATGGCACTTCCGGTTAAGAGTCCGGAGGTAAAGCAGCTTCAGGGAGCTATGCTGATCAGCTTTTCTTCCGGCGAAATTGCGCAGAATATTCAGGAACTGGAGCAGAAAAGCCTTCTTCTCACAGGCATTATTGTTGTACTTGCTTTGCTTCTCGGATATGTGCTTTCTACAGTGCTTGTGAAGCCCTTTGCCCATGTCACCAAGTCTATTGAGGATCTGACTGACGGCTATCAGAATGAAGAAATCTCCGTTCCGGATTATACGGAGACAGCACTGATCACGGACGCATTTAATAAAATGCTTTCCAGAATGAAGATTCTGGATGAGTCCAGAAATGAATTTGTATCCAATGTGTCCCATGAGCTGAAGACGCCTCTTACGTCTATGAAGGTGCTGGCTGATTCACTGGTTGGTCAGGAGGGCGTGCCAGAGGAACTTTATCAGGAGTTTATGAGTGATATCACAGCGGAAATTGACCGTGAAAACAAGATTATCACAGACCTTCTTTCACTGGTAAAGATGGATAAGAAGGCGGCAGACCTGAATGTAGAGCATTTGAATATTAATCAGCTGTTGGAGGATATTCTGAAAAGGCTTCGTCCTATTGCTGACAAGCGGAATATTGATCTGATCCTGGATAGCTTCCGTCCTGTGGAAGCAGATGTGGATGAGGTGAAATTTACCCTTGCAGTAAGCAATCTTGTTGAAAATGGGATTAAATACAATGTGGATGATGGCTGGGTTCGTGTGACTTTGGACGCAGACCATAAGTATTTTTATGTGAAGGTTGCAGATTCAGGAATGGGAATTCCAGAGGATTCCATTGGAAGGATTTTTGAGCGCTTTTATCGTGTGGATAAATCTCATTCCAAGGAAATCGGTGGTACCGGTCTTGGACTGGCAATTACCAGAAGTGCAGTAACCATGCATCATGGCACGATTCAGGTAGCCAGCAAGGAGGGTGAGGGAACGACCTTTACTGTCCGTATTCCATTATCATATATTCCGTAGGAGGTGCCGGATGAAGAGAGTTTTGAGTGCAGTTCTGGCTCTGGTTCTGATCCTTGGACTTCTTACCGGATGTTCGGTGGAAACCAAGAGCGAAAAGACCGAAAGCGTCAGCAATCAGTATTACTTGTATTATCTGAATCATGAAGAAACAAAGGTTATGAAGGTCCGCTATTATCCGGAGCAGGAAAGTGCAGAATTTATGCTTCAGGATCTGATGGGACATCTGAACAGTCAGGAAGGAAGTGGAGAGAATCAGTCTCTCTTGCCTTCAGGAGTCCAGCTTGTAACCTATCGGTTAAATGAAGGGCTGCTGGAATTGGAATTTAACAGTGATTACAGCAATATTTCAAGAACCAGGGAAATCTTGGTCCGGGCAGGAGTTGCAAGGACATTTCTGCAGATTCCGGGAGTAGCCGGGGTGAAAATATTTATAGGAACCCAGGAACTTAAGGATTCCAAGGGACAGGCTGTTGGAGTGATTGATGGCAATACCTTTGTGGAAATGTGGGGCTCAGACAAGGATGCTTACCGTTACGATACTTTTACCCTATATTTTACAGACAAAACAGGAGAACATCTTGTAACGGAACAGAGAAATGTTTATTATAAAAGAATCCTTCCAAGAGAAAGGGTGATTCTGGAGCAGCTGGCGAAGGGGCCTATGGTGAAGGGGCATTATCCAACAATTCCCCAGAATACCGATATTCTTGGAGTGGAGGTATCTGATGATGTCTGCTATGTGGATTTCAGTTCTGCTTTTTCTGATTCAGGAGTGGATATTCCGGTGAATACGATGATCTATTCAGTTGTGAATTCCCTTCTGGATACCACCTCTGCTGATAAAGTGCAGATATCGATCGAAGGAAATACAGAAGCAGCCTTCAGCGATGGAACCTCCCTGTACAGTCTTTTCAGTAAAAATACAGATCTGGTTCTTGTAGAGGAACAGAGCGGAGAAAATCAGTAGAAGTTTACTTTTGCAGACAATTTTGCCACTGGTGAGAACAAAGGAGTTTTGAATGACACGACGTCCACTTTGTATGGTGTGTCTGCTGTTGATTCTTTCCATGTGTATAGCTGACCGGGCAGGGTTCCCCCTTATCAGGGGAAATCCTGTTCCGGAAAATGTAATCTCCTGGATTGATGACCACCCCAGGGCTGTTATTGGCGGGGAAGTGGTGCAGACCACAGAGAATGAAATTTCACAAGCTGTTTATTTGAAAAATACATATCTGATCTACAAATCAAACAATGATCAAAAGATAAGCCAATCGAAGAAGATATCCATTGAAAATGTAAAAGTATTTATGAAGAAAAAAGAGAATGTTCCGGCGGGGACTGTTGTTTTGATGTCCGGAAATCTGGAACGTGTGCAGGAAATGCGGAATCCTGGGGAATTTGACAGCCAGCTGTATTATGCAAGCCAGCATATTTTCTATTTTTTAAAAAAAGGGGAATTACTGGAAAAAACGGAAAATTATTCGGTTTATCGGCAGGGAATCTGTGAACTGCGCAATTATCTGAGTACCATTTTAAATAGAATTGCAGGAAATGAAGGGGGGATTTTTCAGGCAATCATTCTTGGGGATAAAAGTGGCCTGGAACAGGAAACGAAGCTTCGGTATCAGATGGGCGGAATTGTTCATGTGTTGGCAATTTCCGGTCTGCATATCAGTATGCTTGGACTTGGGTTCTATAATCTGCTGATGAAGCTGGGGCTGGGAATCTGGCCGTCTGGCATTGTTTCTCTTTTACTTCTGCTTCAATATGGCATTATGACTGGAGGAAGTGTGTCAACTATGCGGGCCGTCTGCATGTTCCTTCTGGCAATGGGGGCAAAAATAACCGGACGGATCTATGACCTTCCTACTGCGCTGGCTGTTTCGGCAATGCTGATCCTGACGGATTCCGGGGCATACTTGTATACCAGTGGGTTCCTTTTATCATTTAGCGCTGTGGTAGGGGCTGGAGTTGTGATCCCCGCACTGAATGGAAGGTTCCGCTATATGAAAAAGGAAAAGAAAGGCATTGCAAAAATTTTCGGAAAAATAATTCCGGCTTTTGCAGCCTCTCTTGGAATTCAGCTGACTATGCTGCCGGTATCTCTGTATTTTTTTGGAGAGGTGTCGTTGATCGGAATATTTTTGAATCTGATCGTACTGCCTACGGTAGGGATTGTCCTTGGAAGTGGTGTTGCAGGGCTTATTCTGGGCTGTGTAAGTCAGAAACTGGGAAGTGTGGCTGTTTTTCCAGGCAGGCTTCTGGCAGAACTATATGAAAAGCTATGCGAACTGTCCGGCAACCTTCCTTTTTGTACATGGATCACAGGGCAGCCAAGACTGTGGCAGATAGCAGTGTATTATATTTTGCTGGGAGCAGCATTTGCAATATTTACATACAAAAAAAGAGAACAGATAAAGAATGGCATCAGCAGGAAAACAGCCGGATTGATAATCGTGAGTCTGGCATTACTTCTCCTGGTGTGGCGTGGGCAGGAGCCTTTCTCTATTACCTGTCTGGATGTGGGACAAGGGGATGGAATCGTGCTGCGAACTCCTGAGGGGAATTGCTTTCTGATAGATGGAGGGAGCAGCAGTAAATCAGGAGTAGGGCAGTACCAGATTTTGCCTTATCTGAAAAATCAGGGGATTTCCAGAATCCATGGTATTTTTGTTTCACATACAGATCAGGATCACATCAGCGGGATACAAGAAATTCTCGAACTGACAGCTTCCGGGTTAAATTCTGTAAAAATCAGTTGTCTTTATCTTCCTGAATGGGAAAATCCGCCTGAAGCCTGGAGAAAGTTAGAATTTCTTGCCAAGAAAACCGGAATCTCTGTAAAAAAACTGAAATCCGGGGATCTGATTCGTGCAGGAAAATTGCAGCTTAAGATTGTGGCACCTTTTGCCGGGGCTTCCGGGGCAGATGTGAATGAAGAAGGTATGGTGCTTCAGGCAAAATATGAGAATTTTATTGCCTTGTTTACAGGTGATGTAGGAGAGGAAACAGAGAAGAAACTGCTTTCCGAAAGACTTTTAGAGGATGTGGATTTTTTGAAAATAGGGCACCATGGATCTCGTTATTCTACTTGCCAAATGTTTCTTGACACTGTGAGGCCGGAGTATGGTGTGATTTCCTGTTCCCTAACGAACACCTACGGACATCCGTCTGTGGAAACCGTGGAACGATTGAAAGCAGCTGACTGTAAGATTGGCTTTACTATGGAGAGTGGTGCAGTGCGGGTGCTTTTGGAAAACAGGATTAAAATGTGCTTTTATAAAAATGTAAATTGTGGTATGGTTTTATAGTCAGGGGCTTTTGCCCCTGGTATCATCATAATATTGGATATAACAGGAGTGTATATTTTGAAAAACATCCAGGAAGATATAAAAACAGGGAATTTTAAACAGGCATATTTGTTATATGGTGAGGAGGCTTATTTAAAGCAGCAGTACAAGCACAGGCTGGTACAGGCACTGAATCCGGATGGAGATACCATGAACTTCAATCATTATGAGGGACGAAATGTTGATGTGAAGGAGCTGATCGATCTTTGTGAAACCATGCCCTTTTTTGCAGAGCGCAGAGTGATTCTTCTGGAGGATACCGGATTTTTTAAGAATAAATGTGAGGAACTGGCAGATTATATGAAAGAACTGCCGGATTATCTCTGCCTCATTTTTGCAGAGAATGAGGTAGATAAAAGAAGCCGTATGTATAAGGCTGTGAAGGCTGTGGGAGGTATTGGGGAATTTGTTGTGCAGGATGAGAAAACCCTGATGCGCTGGGCTGCCGGACTTCTGAAAAAAGAGGGAAAGATGATCACTCAGCGGGATATGGAGCTTTTGCTTACCATGACGGGAGTGGACATGGGAAATCTGCGTATGGAACTGGAAAAACTGATCTCCTATACCGGGGACAGGGATGTGGTTACCGGAGAGGATATTCAGGAAGTTTGTACGACGCAGACACAGAATAAAATTTTTGATATGGTTCGTGCTGTAACGGAAAGAAACCAGAAAAGAGCTTTGGAGCTCTATTACGATCTTCTTACCCTGAAGGAGCCGCCTATGAGGATTCTGTTTCTTCTGGCCAAGCAGTTTCGGCAGCTGCTTCTGGTAAAAGAGTATATGGAAGAGGGAATCCCTCAGCCGGAGATGGCATCAAGACTTGGAGTGCCTTCCTTTGTTGTGAAAAACATAGCTTCCTGCGCCAGATCCTACAGGATCAGCGAACTTCGTCAGGCTGTAACTGATTTCGTAGATGCGGAAGAAGCAGTAAAAACAGGCAGGCTTCAAGATGTGCTTAGTGTGGAGCTTTTAATTGTGAAATACAGTTCTGCAAGAGCGTAATAAGCGGTAAACAGGAAAAAAGGCAGTCGATGACGGTTCGACTGCCTTAATTTTCACTTATAAGCTTATAACTAAAAATTCTGATATCTATTAGCCAATGCTGTTAACGGCTTTGGATAAACGGGAAACTTTTCTAGCGCAGTTGTTTTTGTGATAAACACCTTTGGAAGTTGCTTTGCTGATTGTAGAGATAGCCTCTTTTAATGCAACCTCTGCTGCTGCCTTATCGTTGTTAGCTACTGCTGCATCCACTTTTCTGATAGATGTCTTAACAGCAGAACGGATGGATTTGTTTCTCGCAGCTTTTGTTCTGTTAACTAAAATTCTCTTTTTTGCAGATTTGATGTTAGCCAATTCGTACACCTCCAATTCGTGAGTGATATTAAAATTCCTGTTTCATAAGAACAGACACGGGCGTTCCTATGAACATGCTTATATAGTTTATAATAATTGGCTGTGATTGTCAATACATATTTTTGCAAAAAATGGGGAGTTTACATAGAAAAAATATTGGAGGAAAGCGGTATGCTGGGAAGTTATAAAATCAGAACAGACCTGGCGGTGGAGGCCAGAGAACGGTTTACAGAGGGAAACGTAGAGGTGCGGGGCGTAGAGGTGCAAGAGGAGTATGATCAGGAAAAGGATATTAGAACAACTGTGGTAAGAATCATTACAGAGAATGGTGCAAGGGCAATGGGAAGACCTCAGGGAACATATATTACAATTGAGGCGGAGGGACTTTCTTTACCGGATGAAGATTACCACAGAGAAGTGTCTGAAGAGCTTTCCAGACATCTGCGTCAGCTTATTGGTTTGGAAAAAGAGAAATCTGTTCTTGTGGTAGGCCTGGGAAATCAGGCGATAACCGCAGACTCTCTTGGTCCTGAGGTAATCGGAAATCTTCACATGACACGGCACCTGATTCGAGAGTACGGATTGAAAAGTACGGAAAAGGAACCTTTACATGCGATTAGTGGAATTGCTCCAGGAGTAATGGGGCAGACAGGGATGGAAACCTCGGAAATCATTGAAGGGGTGGTGAAGCTTACCCATCCTGATGTGGTGATTGCAGTAGATGCCCTTGCGGCAAGGAGTACCAGGCGGCTGAATCGGACGATTCAGATCACAGACACTGGGATTACACCTGGTTCGGGAGTGGGAAATCACAGGAATGGTCTTACTGAGGAAAATCTGAAGGTGAAGGTGATCGGAATCGGAGTTCCTACTGTTGTGGATGCGGCAACGATCGTTCATGATGCCATGGCGCATCTTCTGGAGACTTTGGAGGAAACGGAACAAAAGGAGTTTCTGGAAGAAATGATTGCTCCTCATCTTCACGGTATGTTTGTAACACCAAAGGATGTGGATGAAACTGTAAAATATCTGAGCTTTACCATTTCAGAAGGATTGAATATGACATTTTCACAGCAGGTCTAAATGGTGAAAAACGAAAAAAGAAACATATAGAGACAGGCTTTGTCATAGGATAACCTTAAAAGAGGTGATTTCGTGACAAAAGTCCAGAAGGCTTTCTGTGTGTTTCTTTGTCTGTGTTTTTTTGTAGTTCTGGCAATGCTGCCAGAGCCTTTTTCCCTGTGGAAAGTATTGCAGAATATGTATAGGCAGTTCCCATTCTATTGCTTTACGGAAGAAAAGGTGCAGGAAGCCTGGCTGGAAATGGATAGCGAAACGCTGACTGAAATCAAGAAGAGAAATGGAACGTATCTGGGAAAACTGGAGCAGGAAGAGAAAAAAAGGGAAGAAGAAAAAAAGGAAGAGGAGAAGAAGGAAGAGGAGAAAAAGGAAGAAGAGAAAAAAGAAGAAGGCATAAAGCGGGAAGAAAATGTTAAGAGCAGTCTGGAGGTGGCTGGTACAGTTCTACCGCATCCTATTCTGGATTTGTCCAGGGACAAGCTGTCTGATTATGATTATCTTATGAATCATTTTTACATTGTGGATGAAAATACAGATGCTTCTGCTGTAAAAATAAATGCAGCTGAATTTCTGGCCGAGGATTTTTCCCTGAGCCATGGCCCCTTGGAACCCCAGATTCTTATTTATCATAGTCATTCGCAGGAAACGTTTTCTGATTCCAGGGAGGGGGTAGAAGAGGATACTATTGTTGGAGTTGGAAATTATCTCGCCAGCCTTCTGAAGGAAAAATACGGCTATCAGGTAATTCATGTGAAGGAAGCCTTCGATATGATGAGCGGAGAACTTGACAGGAGTAAGGCTTATGATTATGCATGTACTTATGTGGAAAACATACTGAAAGAGAATCCCTCTGTGGAAGTGGTGATCGATCTTCACAGAGATGGAATCCCGGAGGACAGGCGGCTTGTGACCGAAATAAATGGAAAAGCTACGGCGCAGGTCCTTTTTTATAACGGATTAAGTTATACCAACAGCCAGGGCGCGGTTTCCTATCTGCCAAACCCATACATACAGGACAATCTGGCCTTTTCCTTTCAGCTGGAATATCAGGCAGCGCTATATTATCCCACTTTTTACAGAGGAATTTATCTGGCTGGTCTTCGTTATAATCTTCATCTGCGAAAAAGAGCCTTGCTTCTGGAAGCCGGAGCCCAGACAAACACTGTGCAGGAGGTGAAAAATGCCATGGAACCTTTTGCGGATATCCTGAACAGGGTACTAAAAGGAAGTGGAGCTGGAAAAAGTGGCAAATAGTAATGTAAACAGTAATCGAAAAGACAGTGACAAACGGAATTAATCTGTGATATAATCTCTTGATAGAAAAAAACAGCATAGCATAACCAGAGGAGGAATGTCTGGAATGACAGACCAGAATAAAATTCGAAATTTTTGTATTATTGCACATATTGACCATGGTAAATCCACACTGGCCGACAGAATCATAGAGATGACAGGCCTTCTGACAGAAAGAGAAATGCAGGCGCAGGTTCTGGATAATATGGATCTTGAGAGAGAACGAGGAATCACGATCAAGTCTCAGGCTGTCCGTACCGTATATCATGGAAAAGACGGGGAAGAGTATATTTTTAACCTGATCGATACACCTGGGCATGTGGATTTTAATTATGAGGTTTCACGAAGCCTTGCAGCCTGCGATGGCGCGATCCTTGTGGTAGATGCTGCCCAGGGAATTGAGGCACAGACATTGGCGAATGTTTATATGGCACTGGATCACGATCTTGAGGTTATTCCTGTGATCAATAAGGTGGATCTTCCCAGTGCAGAGCCGGAGCGTGTGATCAATGAGATTGAAGATGTGATCGGTCTTGAAGCACAGGATGCACCACAGATTTCTGCCAAAACAGGTTTGAATGTAGATCAGGTTCTGGAACAGGTGGTTGCGAAGATCCCGGCGCCCACAGGAGATCCGGACGCACCAATGAAGGCACTTATTTTTGACTCCATTTATGACTCTTATAAAGGCGCTATCGTATTCTGTCGTATGGTGGACGGAAAGGTACGCAAGGGTACCTCTATCCGGATGATGGCTACCGGATTTGTGGCAGAGGTTGTAGAGGTAGGATATTTTGGAGCGGGTCAGTTTATTCCGTGTGAGGAGCTGACCGCAGGAATGGTTGGTTATATCACAGCCAGCATTAAGAATGTACGAGATACTCGAGTAGGTGATACGATCACGGATAATAATCGTCCATGTGAGAAAGCACTGCCTGGATATAAGAAGGTAAACCCAATGGTTTATTGTGGACTTTATCCGGCTGACGGTGCGAAATACGGAGATCTTCGAGATGCTTTGGAGAAATTGCAGTTAAATGATGCTGCTTTATTCTATGAGCCAGAGACATCGGTAGCACTTGGATTCGGATTCCGCTGTGGTTTCCTTGGACTGCTTCATCTGGAGATTATTCAGGAGCGTCTGGAACGAGAATATGATCTGGATCTTGTTACTACTGCGCCTAGTGTTATTTACAAGATTCATAAGACAAATGGTGAAGTTATCGATCTGACAAATCCGACCAACCTTCCGGACCCGTCTGAAATTGAATATATGGAAGAGCCTATTGTAAATGCGGAGATCATGGTAACTACAGAATTTATCGGTGCTATTATGGATCTTTGTCAGGAACGCCGTGGACAGTATCTTGGCATGGAATATATGGAAGAGACTCGTGCACTTCTGAAGTATAAGCTTCCGTTGAATGAGATCATTTACGACTTCTTTGATGCCCTGAAGTCCCGTTCCAGAGGATATGCGTCTCTGGATTATGAGCTTTGCGGTTATGAGAGAAGTGAGCTTGTGAAGCTGGATATCCTGGTAAATAAAGAAGAGGTTGATGCTCTTTCTTTCATTGTACATGCAGATACTGCTTATGAGAGAGGCCGTAAGATGTGTGAGAAGCTGAAGGATGAGATTCCCCGTCAGCTGTTCGAGATTCCCATCCAGGCTGCGGTGGGAAGTAAGATCATTGCCCGTGAGACTGTCAGAGCTATGCGGAAAGACGTTCTTGCAAAATGTTACGGTGGTGATATTTCACGTAAGAAGAAGCTTCTGGAGAAACAGAAGGAAGGTAAAAAAAGAATGCGTCAGGTTGGAAATGTAGAGATTCCGCAGAAAGCATTTATGAGTGTACTGAAACTGGATGAAAATTAATTCCGGAAGCGGAGGTTATCAGATGAGAGCAAAAATACGTATTCTGATAAGAAGAATAAAGAGAAGCTACAGGAAGAATCGGGAGCAATGGATCAAGGGCGGGATTCTGGCTGTGCTCCTGTTCGTAATCGTGATTTTTGCCGGCAGCTGTGCCTGCGGGAAAAAGACGGTGAAGGTACCGGATGCGGCATCTCAGGGCGTTATGAAAATCACCCCTACACCAAGTCCGACTCCGACTCCGGTGCCCCGGCAGGTGAATAAAGATGCAGTAGCGACCAGCGGCAGCGTGACTATGGTGAATGAATATCTGGTGCAGAAGGAAGAAGCTTCTGGAGGTAAGGATAATTCAGAAGAATCTGCTGGAAATGCTGAAACAGATGAAACAGATGGAGAAAATCAGGATGGGAATAAAGAAGAATAGCCTGGAACTGTATCTTCATATCCCGTTTTGCATAAAGAAATGTGATTATTGTGACTTCCTGTCAGGCCCTTCTACCAGGGCCGGGCAGGAAGCTTATATTTATGCACTTTTACGGGAAATGGAGGTTGTTTCTGCTCAGGAAAAGCGGCCGGTGGATACCGTTTTTTTTGGAGGCGGTACCCCATCTGTGCTGCAATGTGATGTAATGGAAAAGCTTTTGCAGGGGATAAGGGATAATTTTTACCTGGAACCGGATGCAGAGGTGACAATTGAAGGGAACCCGGGAACGGTGACTCCGGAGAAACTGGCACTTTACAGAAAATACGGCATTAACCGGATCAGCCTGGGCTTGCAGTCTCCGAAGGATGAAGAATTGGTAAGTCTTGGAAGGATCCATAATTATGCACAGTTTCTGGAAAGCTATCAGATGGCAAGGGATGCGGGATTTTCGAATATTAATGTGGATCTGATGTTTGCCATTCCGGGACAGAACTACGAAGGATGGATAGAAAATCTGCAAACAGTGGCAGAGCTTGGACCAGAGCACATTTCTGCATATAGCCTTATTATTGAAGATGGAACACCATTTGCCAAAAGAAAACTGGAACTGCCGGATGAAGATACGGAATATCGCATGTATGAAGATGTGGCAGCAACTTTAGGTAAGTATGGCTATCAACAGTATGAAATTTCTAACTATGCAAAAAAAGGCCGGGAGTGCAGGCATAATGAAGGTTACTGGATGAGAAAAGACTATCTTGGTCTTGGTATTGGAGCTTCGTCTCTGCTTGGAAAAGAGCGGTTTACCAATACCATGGATATGCAGGAATATGTGAAATACAGCAGCTTTCCGGATAAAATAAGAAAAGACAGAGAACACCTTGTCAAAGAGGACGAAATGGCAGAATTTATGTTTCTTGGCCTTCGTATGACAAGAGGGGTATCGAAATCGGAATTTCAGGAATATTTTGGAGCAGGGATTGAGAAAATATATGGAGAAATTCTTGAAAAATATAAGAAACAGGGAATGCTTGTGGAGCAAGGAGACCGGATTTTTCTATCCAGGGCAGGAATACATGTAAGTAATACGGTGATGGCGGATTTTTTACTGTAGGTATTTTGTAAAAAAGATTGACGAACAAATGTTCCTGTGATATCCTTGAGGAATACATGAAAAGGTTAAAAAAAGGTTAAAAATTGTATTTTCAGGGGTGATAGCCGGTGTATTCCGGTTTGGAAATGGAGGAACAGATGGCAGCAGAGAATAAGAAACAGTTCATCAGAATCAGAGGAGCCAATGAGAATAATCTGAAGAATCTCAGTGTGGACATTCCCAGGGATAAGTTTGTGGTGCTTACAGGCTTAAGTGGATCAGGAAAATCTTCCTTGGCTTTTGATACAATTTATGCAGAGGGACAGAGACGATATATGGAGTCTCTTTCTTCTTATGCCAGGCAGTTCCTGGGACAGATGGAGAAGCCAGATGTGGAGAGCATTGAGGGACTTCCTCCGGCCATTTCTATTGATCAGAAGTCTACGAACCGTAATCCCAGATCTACAGTGGGAACTGTAACGGAAATATATGATTATTTCCGACTTTTATATGCCAGGGTTGGTATTCCTCATTGCCCTAAGTGTGGGAAGGTGATCGCCAGGCAGACGGTTGATCAGATGGTGGATCAGATTATGGAGCTGCCGGAGAGAACGAAGCTTCAGCTCCTTGCTCCAGTGGTCAGAGGACGCAAGGGTACCCATGTGAAGCTGCTGGATCAGGCCAGACGCAGCGGTTATGTGCGTGCGGAGATTGATGGTAATGTGTATGAGCTTTCTGAAGAGATTAATCTTGATAAGAATATTAAGCATACGATTGCCATTATTGTAGACCGTCTGATCGTGAAGCCGGGAATTGAGAAGCGTCTTACAGACTCCCTGGAGACCGTGCTGAATCTGGCGGAAGGGCTGGCAGTGGTTGACACTATGGATGGGAAGTATATGAATTTCAGCCAGAGCTTTTCCTGCCCTGATTGTGGAGTCAGCATTGATGAAATTGAGCCCAGAAGCTTTTCCTTTAATAATCCCTTTGGAGCCTGCCCGGAATGTCTGGGACTGGGCTATAAGATGGAGTTTGATCCGGACCTGATGATTCCGGATAAGTCATTAAGTATTTCAGAAGGCGCCATTGTGGTGATGGGATGGCAGTCCTGTACAGATAAGAATAGCTTTACGAATGCAATCCTGAATGCTCTTTGCAGAGAATATGGATTTGATTTGGACACACCTTTTAAGGATTATCCGAAGAAGATACAGGACATTATTTTATATGGTACTGGTGGACATTCTATAAAGGTATATTACAAGGGACAGCGGGGAGAAGGCATTTATGATGTGGCTTTTCCAGGCCTTATCCGCAATGTAGAACAGCGTTATAAGGAGACTGGTTCCGAGGCTATGAAGCAGGAGTATGAAAGCTTTATGCAGATCACTCCGTGTAAAGCCTGCAAGGGACAGAGACTGAAGAAGGAGTCACTTGCAGTTACAGTAGCCGATAAGAATATCTATGAAATCACCAACATGTCTATTGACAGACTGAAGGCGTTTCTTGCAGAAATGCAGCTGTCTCCACAGCAGCAGCTTATCGGAAAGCAGATTCTGAAGGAAATCAGAGCCAGAGTTGGATTTCTGGCGGATGTAGGTCTGGAGTACCTTTCGCTGGCACGTGCAACCGGTACTCTGTCCGGAGGGGAGGCACAGAGAATCCGGCTTGCAACCCAGATCGGTTCAGGTCTGGTGGGAGTTGCTTATATTCTGGATGAGCCAAGTATTGGTCTGCATCAGAGGGATAATGATAAGCTGCTGGGTGCGTTGATGCATTTAAGAGACCTGGGAAACAGTCTGATCGTAGTAGAGCATGACGAAGATACTATGCGGGCTGCGGACTGTATAGTGGATATTGGACCTGGGGCAGGAGAACATGGTGGAAGACTGGTAGGAATGGGTACAGCAAATGAGCTTATGCAGAATCCGGATTCTATTACAGGTGCATATCTCAGCGGGCGCTTGAAGATTCCGGTACCGACGCTGCGTAAGGCTCCTTCCGGTTATCTGACGATTAAGGGTGCCGCTGAGAATAATCTAAAGCATATTGATGTGGATATTCCTTTGGGGATTATGACCTGTATCACTGGTGTTTCAGGATCGGGTAAAAGCTCTCTGATTAACGAAATCCTTTATAAGCGTCTTGCAAAAGATCTGAACAGGGCCCGTGTGATTCCTGGCAAGCATGACGATATTCTGGGTATCCGCCAGTTGGATAAGGTAATTGCTATTGACCAGTCACCTATAGGCCGTACTCCCAGATCCAATCCGGCTACCTATACGGGGGTGTTTGACCAGATCCGGGATCTTTTTGCTGCTACAGCTGATGCCAAGGCAAAGGGATATAAGAAGGGGCGTTTTAGCTTCAATGTGAAAGGGGGCCGCTGCGAAGCCTGCAGTGGTGATGGTATTATTAAGATTGAAATGCATTTCCTGCCAGATGTTTATGTACCCTGTGAGGTTTGTAAAGGAAAGCGATATAACCGTGAGACACTGGATGTGAAGTATAAGGATAAGAGTATTTATGATGTACTGAATATGACAGTGGAGGAGGCTATGACGTTCTTTGAGAATGTTCCGTCGATTAGAAGAAAGATTGAAACGCTGTATGATGTAGGACTTTCCTATATCCGTCTGGGTCAGCCATCCACGACTTTGTCCGGTGGAGAAGCGCAGCGGATTAAGCTGGCTACAGAGTTGAGTAAGCGGAGTACAGGTAAGACTATTTATATCCTGGATGAGCCGACCACCGGCTTACATTTTGCAGATGTGCAGAAACTGGTAGAGATTTTGCGCCGCCTTTCAGAAGGCGGAAATACCGTGGTTGTAATTGAACATAATCTGGATGTGATTAAGACTGCGGATTATATTATTGATATTGGACCGGAGGGTGGTGACGGTGGAGGAACGGTTGTTGCCCAAGGTACTCCTGAGGAAGTGGCTGCGAATCCTGCTTCCTATACAGGACGTTATGTTGCGAAATACCTAAAGTAACAAAGCTGTCCGGGTTGATTTCTGCAAAAATAAGAAACCTCTTTCCAAGTAAGGCGTTTTTGTTTATAATGGTGAGAAGAATGCAGTTACTATCAAATTCCGGATGATGCCCTGTATGTATATGGAGTGAGGGGCTTTTCGATACGGATCGTTTAGAAAGGGGAATTCAATGCCTGCCAGTGATATTGGAATTGACCTGGGAACCAGGAATAGTCAGGTATATTCCACTGGACGGGGACTTGTGCTTAGTGAGCCGTCTGTAGTGGTTTATGATAAAAATTCAGAGAAAATTAAAGCAATCGGTGAGGAAGCCCGGCAGATGACTGGACATGTATCTTCCAATATGGAAGTTATCCGTCCTATCCGTCAGGGTGTGATCGTAGATTATACAGTTATGGAGAAGATGCTGAAATATTTTATTTCCAAGGCAATGGGACGTCATGCTTTTCGGAAACCAAGAATCAGTATTTGTATTCCAAGTGGAACCACAGAGATTGAGAGAAAGGCTGTAGAGGAGGCTACTTATCAGGCCGGGGCAAGAGCCGTATTTCTTGTTGAGGAGCCAATTGCAGCGGCTATAGGTGCCGGTGTGGATGTAACTAAGCCCTTCGGAAATCTGATCGTTGATATTGGAGGTGGAACAACGGATGTTGCCGTAATCTCTATGGCAGGATCCGTCGTATCTGCTTCTGTAAAGGTTGGGGGAGATAATTTCGACCAGGCAATCATGAGTTATGTGAGAAGAAATCACAGTCTTTTTATTGGAGAAGAAGCTGCTGAGAATATTAAAATAAAAATCGGAACTGCCTGTCAGGAGGCGTCCCCCAGAACTCTTGAGGTGAAGGGACGCAATGTGATTACCGGACTTCCCAAGGTGGTAACACTTACCTCAGAAGAAGTCAGAATTGCATTGAAGGATGCTACCAATCAGATTGTGGAGACTGTGCATGGTGTATTAGAGAAGACACCGCCGGAACTGGCTGCGGATATTGTGGACAGAGGAATCGTTCTTACCGGAGGCGGTGCACTGCTTCACGGAATGGATACTCTTATTGAGCAGAAGACAGGGGTTAGTACGTTGACCGTACAGGATGCCATGTCGGCAGTTGTGATTGGAACCGGTAAATATGCCGAAGTGATCACAAGAATGGAAGAACTATAAAATACGATGTAAATTATATATAAAAAGGGTACTGCATATGCAGTGCCCTTTATGAACTACAAGCACACTAAAAATTTATATTTACGGTGTCAGTGGGAGTAGTGAGAACAGAAGGGGACTGGCAGCAGGGGAGAAGCGAATGAGCGAGAAAGTAACCGGATATATAGATCATGTCATATTCCGCAACGATGAAAATGGTTATACAGTTATGGTGGTCAAGACTTCAGATTCAGAGGAAGAGATAACCTGTGTAGGTACATTTCCTGACATTACCCAGGGAGTGACGATTGAGGCTGAAGGACAATTTTCACAGCACCATGTGTATGGAAGACAGTTTAATATACAGTCTTATGTAGAGAAAGCACCGGAAGATACTCAGGCAATGGAACGTTATCTTGGATCCGGGGCGATTAAGGGAGTTGGCGTTGCACTTGCTGCCAGGATTGTGCGGTATTTTGGCGAAGATACGCTGAGAATCGTGGAAGAGGAACCGGAGCGGCTGGCTGAAGTGAAAGGAATCAGTGAAAAAAAAGCAAGGGAGATCGCTTCACAGGTGATCGAAAAAGCTGATATGCGTAAGGCAATGATGTTCCTTCAGAAATATGGGATTTCCCTGAATCTTGGCGCAAAAATATATCAGAAATACGGACAGTCTGTATATAGTGTACTCCAAGAGAATCCGTATCGTCTGGCAGATGATATTTCAGGTGTGGGCTTTAAAATTGCAGATGCTATTGCATCACGTATTGGAATCCATGCAGATTCAGATTACAGAATCCGCAGTGGCATGATGTATACTCTTTTCCAGGCTTCAGGGGAAGGGCATATTTACCTTCCTAAGGAAGAACTTTTTGACAGAGCTTCCCAGCTGCTTCATGTAGATGTTTCTTATATGGAGAAGCATCTGATGGATATGGCGATTGACAGGAAGCTGGTCCTGAAGGAAATGAATGGTGCCGTACTGGTTTACCCAAGTCAGTATTACCGTCTTGAGTTGAATACAGCCAGAATGCTTACAGAACTGAATATTCATTATCCTCAGGATGAGCGTCTGATGGAACGAAGAATTGCACAGATTGAGAAAGAGACAGGTACTGTACTTGAGGAGATGCAGAAGCAGGCAGTGGTAGAGGCTGCCGGAAATGGCCTTTTTATTCTTACAGGAGGTCCGGGCACAGGGAAAACAACTACGATCAATGCGATTATCCGATTTTTTGAGGGAGAAGGTGCTACGCTCAGACTTGCTGCTCCTACCGGACGCGCTGCGAAGCGAATGACAGAAGCCACCGGTTATGAAGCGCAGACCATTCACCGGCTTCTGGAACTGAACGGAGTGCCGGATGATGACAGCAGAGAGACTCAAGGTGTTCATTTTGAGCGGAATGCAGAGAATCCACTGGAAACAGATGTAATCATTATTGATGAGATGTCCATGGTGGATATTTTTCTCATGCATTCCCTGCTTCTTGCAGTGACAGCCGGAACCAGGATTATTCTGGTGGGGGATGAGAACCAGCTTCCCAGTGTGGGTCCTGGAAATGTTTTGCGGGATATTATCCGCAGTCAGGCTTTTCCGGTTGTAGAATTGAAGAAGATTTTCCGCCAGGCCTCTCACAGTGATATTGTGGTAAATGCGCATAAAATTCATAATGGAGAGCAGATTTCGCTGGATAATAAGAGTCGTGATTTCTTTTTTCTGAAAAGGTATGATGCAGATATTATCATCCGGGTAGTGATAGCTCTTATTCAGGAAAAATTGCCGAAATATGTAGATGCAAAACCTTTTGAGATACAGGTTCTGACACCAATGAGAAAGGGGCTTCTTGGTGTGGAACGGATGAACCAGATCTTGCAGAGATATTTGAATCCACCGGAAACCGGTAAAAAAGAGAAAGAAATCGGTGACCGTCTTTTCCGTGTTGGAGATAAGGTTATGCAGATCAGGAATAATTATCAGATGGAATGGGAGGTCCGTGGAAAATACGGAATTCCTGTAGAGGAAGGCGTAGGTGTATTTAATGGAGATACGGGGATTCTGAAGGAAATCAATGAATTTGCAGAGACTGCAACTGTAGAGTTTGAAGACGGCCGTTTTGCAGATTATTCCTTTAAACAGCTGGAGGAACTGGAACTTGCCTATGCGATAACCATACATAAATCCCAGGGCTCAGAATATCCGGCAGTAATTCTGCCGCTTCTTTCCGGTCCGAAGATGCTGATGAACCGTAATCTTCTGTATACAGGAGTTACGAGAGCGCGAAAGTGCGTTACTGTAGTGGGAAGTGAGGAGACCTTTGGGGAGATGATTCGCAATGAAAAGCAGCAGAAACGTTACAGCTCTCTTGGAACAAGGATACAAGAACTTTCTGAATCTGTTGTATCCAAGACGGTGTCCTTTGTGTCACAGGATTCTCAGAAGCAGTCATGAGCTGCTCTGCCCGGATTGTGCCAGAGAAATAAAGCCTATATCAGGGGCACGCTGTTATAAATGCGGAAAGCCGGTAAAGACCGAAGAAGAGTATTGCAGAGACTGCAGCCACCATCCGGGGGCTTTTGACCAGGGACGAGGAATCTTTCATTACGATGACCGGATGAAATACTCTATAATGAAATATAAATATTTTGGCTGCAGGGAATATAGCCGTTTTTATGGGAAGGCAATGTATTTGTATGGCCGGGATATGCTGGCTTTATGGAAGCCACAGGTAATCGTTCCGGTTCCTCTTCACTGGCGGAAGCAAAGAATGAGAGGCTTTAATCAAGCGGAGCTTTTGGCAGAGGAATTATCGGGATATACAGGGATTCCTGTAGATTCCAAGCTTCTTGAGAAAGGGAAGGCTACCAGATCCCAGAAGAAGCTGGATGCAGCAGGAAGAAAGAAGAATCTTAGAGAAGCTTTCCGGGTAGTGGGAAATCCTTCCGGGAAGCGTATTTTGCTTATTGATGATGTATATACTACTGGAAGTACTATGGATGTGCTGTCGCGGGCGCTCCTGGAAAAAGGAGCATCCCATGTGTTTTTTTTGACATTATGTATTGGAAGTAACAGGTAAAAAAATACTTTTCATGGCATGGGATATATGATACAATCATCCTGTATGAGTATAGCTTTTTAGCTTTATAAGAAATGCATAAGGAGCCATTTATGATAAACGAAGAAAAAATTAAAATAATGGACGGGCTTGCTCTGTATGAGAAGCAGGAAGGCAGGAAATATCTTCCGATAAGCAAGTATTACAGGAGTGATTACATCGGTCTGGCGCTGATCAAGAATTTCTTTCTTGTAACAATTGGATATGGATTAATACTGGCTGTGATTTCAGCATATAATCTGGAATATCTACTGGATAATGTGCATAAGATGAATCTGGTTTCTCTTGGGATTGTGGCCCTGGCAGGATATATCGGAATACTGGTTCTGTATTCTGTGCTGACTTATATCCAGTACACAGTGAAGTATTACAGAGCTAAGAAGAGTGTGAAGCAGTATTATGCCCAGTTGACTAAGCTGGAGAAGATTTATACTCGTGAAGAAAAGAAATTCGCAGGGCGTGAAATGTCAGGAGGATATAGAAAATGACAGCATTACTTGAGTTGAAGCAGAAAATAAAAGGAATATACGGACAGTATGAAATGTATATTCAGCCTGTAATGAAATTTGTTCTTGCACTGGTTTACTTCCTGTGGATCAATGCAAACATGGGATACATGCCGCGACTGAATAATGTATTTCTAGTACTGATCCTGGCATTGATCTGTTCTATATTGCCATCTTCAGCTATGATGTACATTGGATTTGTTATGATTCTGATCCACAGCTATGCACTCGGGATTGAAGTTGCAGCATTTATGCTGGTTTTGATTCTTCTCATGTTGATCTTTTTCTTGAGATTCAGTGCTGAGCAGAATATAACCTTTGTATTTACACCACTTTCCTTTGCATTCAGCCTTCCGGCTCTGCTTCCTATCGGAAGCGGATTGATGGAGAGCAGCTTATCTGCTATTCCGGCTGGCTGTGGTGTGGTTATGTATTATTTTATCCGATTTATAAGAGCCCAGTCTACGATTCTGGTGAATCCGGAATTGGAAATGACAGATAAACTGCAGATTATGGCAGACGGACTGGTTCAGAACTGGGGAATGTGGATCGCAGTTGTTGCTTTTGTGGCAGTAACAATGTTGGTTCATCTGATTCGTACCCGTTCCTTTGATCATGCATGGAGAATATCCATTATTACAGGTGGTGTAGCTTATGTGTTTATAATGCTCGTTGGAAGCTTTGGCATGAGCCTGAACGCAACTGTTGCAATGGTTCCTCTTCTTATCTGCACGATCGCAGCAGTACTGCTGGCATTGATTCTTGAGTTTTTTGCGTTTGGTGGAGATTATAGTCGTGCTGAGCGTCTGGAATATGAAGATGATGAATATTTTTACTATGTGAAAGCTGTTCCTAAGGCTTCTGTGGCAACTTCCGAGCGAAGCATTAAGAGGATAAACGCAGAGCCTGTACGCGAGGAACATAAGACTGAGGATAATGCAGGCACCTATGCAAATCCTATTTTCCGTCAGGATGAGAAACCGAAGAGAAAGAAATCTGTTCCGACTACGTACCGAAAGCCAAGACAGGCTGAGAAGCCGGCTGCCAAGGATATTGATTTCGAGAAAAAGCTTGAAGAATCCCTTAAAGATCTTTAATGTTGCTGTAAGCGTCCTGACAGTAACTAATAAAAGAAAGGTTACCGGAAAAGTCACCGGTAGCCGTTTTGCTGTATGATTTCAGCCGGAAAGGAGTATACTATGCAGGATATGGCAGTCAGATTATCAGGATATTTGTCCAAGCTTTCCCTGCCCAGCCTGGGAGTTACAGACATACTGGAGATTGCCCTGATTTCTTTTTTTATTTATCAGTTTATGGTGTGGATTAAATTTACCCGCGCGTATACACTGTTGAAGGGAATCCTGATAGTACTTCTTTTTATCTTGTTTGCCTATATCCTGAAGATGAATACCATTCTCTGGATCATTAAAAATCTTTCTACCATTCTTCTTACCAGTGTGGTTGTTATCTTCCAACCGGAGTTGAGGAAGATGCTGGAGCAGTTGGGACAGAAAAAGATTGTAGCTTCTATTTTTCCATTGGATTCCGGCAAGGAGGTACAGGAGAGATTTACGGATAAGACGATCAATGAGCTTGTAAAGGCTTGTTTTGATATGGGAGAAGTGAAAACAGGAGCGCTGATCGTAATTGAACAGAATATCCGTTTAAACGAATATGAACGTACCGGAATCAATGTGGATGCTGTTCTTACAAGCCAGCTTCTGATCAATATTTTTGAGCATAATACCCCTCTTCATGATGGCGCTGTCCTTGTGAGAGGTAACCGGATCGTTGCCGCTACCTGCTATCTTCCTCTTTCTGATAACATGGAACTGAGCAAGCAGCTTGGAACCCGTCACAGGGCTGGCGTAGGAATTAGCGAGGTAAGTGATTCCCTGACAATTATTGTTTCAGAAGAGACCGGGCAGGTGTCGGTGGCTCAGGATGGAAAGCTTAGCAGAGGACTTACCAGTGCTGAACTGAGAACTGCTCTGGTTAAGGCACAGAATAAGAAAGTTGTTAATAACAGTAAACTTCGTCATCTGTTGAAAGGGAGAACGAAACATGAAGAAGACAAAGCTGACTAGGAATTTTACCTTGAAAATCATGTCTGTTTTCATCGGTTTTCTGATTTGGTTTATTGTTGTAAATGTAGATAATCCGGTCTCCAGTAAAAGTATTACCATACCGGGGGATAAAGTGGAATTGCTGAACACTGCCTATGTGGACAGTGCCAATATGATGTGTCTGCAAGACGATGATCCGGATCCGATCAGGGTTACGGTTACCGGTGAGAGAAGACTGCTCGGTAAGATCACACAGGCTAGCATCACATTGTCAGCAGATCTGCAGCAGGCCGGAAGCCTGGATACCAATCCGGTTATGGTTCCCATCACGGCATCCTGCCCGGGAATCAGTGCAGATAATATTAAAGTAACTCCACAGTATCTGAGTGTAAGACTGGAAGAAAAGGTAACCCAGGAATTTCTGGTTAATGTAAATTATGGCTCCAGCCAGCCAGGTAAGGGCTATGAGGTGGGTTCCCAGACTGCGAGCCCGGAGAAGGTTAAAATTACAGGACCGAAGTCTCTTGTAAATAAAATTGACAAAGTTAATGCAACGGTTGATGTTGATGGCAAGACGAGGGATTTCTCTGAGGAAGCTGATCTGAATATTATCGATAAGAATCAGGACAGCCTGGCCGGCAGAATGGCTTATCTTACCATTGACAATACGAAGGTTATTGTTACTACTAAGTTCTGGAAGATCCGTACAGGTGTTAATATCGGTGCTAATTATGTAGGTGTACCCGCAGAGGGATATCAGGTGGAAAGTGTAACTACAGTGCCGGATACTGTAAGTATTGCAGGAACAGATGAAGCTTTGGATACGCTGAAGCAGAATGACAATACGATTTGGATCGGTGGAACAGATATTGATATTTCAGGAGAAACTACGGATATTGAGAAGAAGGTAAGCCTTAAGGATGTGCTTCCGGAGGATGTGAAGCTGACTAGCGGAACCAGTGAGGATGTATGGGTGAAGGTGAGCATTCTTCCAATCGGAAGTCATTCATATGGGCTGCCTGCTAACCAGATTACGGTAAATAACCTTGATAGTAACTTGTTAGTGACATTTGGAACAGATAAGATAGAGATTCGTGTGAAAGCTGAAGATGGAAATCTTGATGACTTTGATCTTGATGAGGTAAAGGCTTCGGTTGATCTGGCTGATATGAAAGTCGGAAGCTATCAGATTCCTGTGAAGGTGAAGCTCCCAAGTGGCTTTGAACTTCTGGATGATGTAGTTGCAGACGTGACAATATCGGAGGTTTCCAATTTAGATTCAAATAATGGGTAAGGGAGTGGCATTATGGTAAGTGAGAAAGTAAGGGTAAATAATCCTTCTGGTCTTCATTTACGACCGGCAGGAATTCTCTGTAAGGAGGCGTTGAAATACAAATCGCTCGTAACATTTCAGTATGGACAGGGAAGTGCGAATGCCAAAAGTGTTCTCAGCGTTCTTGGAGCGTGTGTGAAGTGTGGCGATGAGATCACGATTTTTTGTGAAGGTGATGATGAGAACGAAGCACTAGCAAATTTGGTAACTGTTATTAATAATGGATTAGGTGAGTAAGCTATTATTAAGATTTATAAACAGGAGGCATAAAAGTGAAAAAGAAGGTAGCAGCCGCAATTTTAGGAGTTATGTTAAGTATATCCATGGTTCTGGAAATTCCAGCCGCAGCATTGGATGGTGGATTTGAATCTGATTTTACAGCCACACAGACTGTTGAAGAGCCGCAGACTGAGGAAGAAACAGAAGAACAGCCAGGCGTACAGCCGGAAGAACAGTCACCGGAGAATACGGATGAAACTTCTGATGGATTTTCAGACGGATTTGTTTCAGAGGATATTACAGGTGAGACCGGAGACAGTACAGATCCTGCTCAGAATTTTGAATCAGAGATGAGCGATACACAGATGGATATTCAGGAAGTACAGGCTGGTACTTCCGGCAGTGTATTTGAATGGAATGAGTGGGAACAGACCGGAAATGGTTTCAGATTACGCAAGAAGAAAGAGGATGCAAGTGCTCCGGATGAATACTATACTGCTGCAGACGGCATTATAGAGATCACCACAAGAACAGAGACCGGAGCGGTTCATACAGGTTCTTATCTGTTTGATGCGAATGGAATTTTGATCACCGGAATGAAATCTCTGAACGGAACTGAAAGTGCAAATGGTGCAGTTGGTGAGTTTTATTTTACAGCAGCTGATATAGCAGAGGCATATGCAGAATTCAGCGGTAAGGGTGCTGCTCTGGTACCATGGAAGACGACAATTGGCCAGATGAAGAAGGACTACTGGCTTTGGAATAAGGAAACCGGAAATTTCCGTTATTATGGTTCTGACGGTAAGGGAATGACGGTTGCTCAGATGGATGAGGCTGCTAAAGCTCAGAATACATATACAGGTTATTATAAGATCAATAATGAATATTATTGCCTTGATGCAAATGGCACACCGCGTACAGGCGATGTGGCGCTGGCTGTAAATGGAACAGAAGCCCAGTATTACTTTATGCCGGCTCAGTCCGAACAGGAGATTCCGGGGAAAATGTTCAGGGATGGCTGGAAGAGCTTTCAGTCTGCTTCCGGTGAACAGTGGAAATATTATGATTCCGGTGAATTAGACAGCTCTAAGATGGGACAGCTTCTGGTTCATGAAGTGATGGTGACGGATCTGGATGGACGTAAGGACGGGGAGAACCCAGAGAATTCTTATCTGATCGATCGTAATGGCTATTTGCTTAAGAGTGCAATGAAGAAAGCCTCTGACGGTAAATATTATCTGACAGATAAGGCTGGCGTTATTTATAAGAATCGGATTGTAACCTACAAGAAGAAAAAATATTATGTAACCGAAACCGGTGCAAGAGCGACCTGGAAGAAGAGCTGGCATCGTTGCCCGGGTGCAGGAAACAGAATGTATTATTTTGGCTCCAAAGCAGGACAGATTGTCAAGAAAACAGGATGGCAGAAGGTTACCACATCAAAAGGCAAGTTCTATGGCTGGTTTCTGTTTGATAAAAAGGGAAATCATTACGCAGATACTTTAAGAGACGGTTACTACTTTAAAGCTGATGGAAGGCTTGCCAGCGGTATTACAGTAATCAAGGGAAAGAGTTACTTCTTTAAACCATCAACCTCTACCACAAGAAATGGTCAGATGGTTAAGAATCAGTTGTTTGTATACAGAAAGAAAACTTATTTTGCAGATTCCAAGGGCGTTCTCCGCAAGAGTGGATGGCGTAAGATTGACGGTAACTGGTATTACTTCAGAAATATGAACCTTGTAAAAAATGAGTTTGTAAAGAAGGGCAGTAAGTATGGCTATGTGGATTCCACAGGTAAATATACTACCGGCTGGGTGATCGTAGACAATGCTAACAACCTGGTCCGTTACATTAATCCGGATAAGAAGGGCTTTGTGACTAATACTTCCAAATGGATTGATGGTAAGCTTTACTACTTTGACAAGAACGGTTACAGAATTAATGATCTAACCAATATTTATAAATCCGGCTACACTGTGGAAGTTGACCGTGTGAATGGTGTTATGACTATTTATGCAGATGCGAACCGTACGATTCCGGTTAAGTCCATCAGAGTATCTGTTGGAAATCCGGGAACACCTACACCAACAGGAAGATACAAGCTGACAAGCTATAGCAGATGGCAGTCACTTATGGGACCATCCTGGGGACAGTATGGTACGCACGTGGATGGTGCCGGACAAGGTGGAATTTTCGTCCATTCTATCGCATGCAGCTATGCGAACAGCTATAATCTGCCTGTAAGTGCATATTACAGATTGGGAAGTCCTGCTTCTCACGGATGTATCCGTACCTGTGTTGCAGATGCAAAATGGGTATACTATAATTGCAACGGTTCTACGATCTACATCTTCGATGGTAATTATAAGTCAGACGAAGTGTTTAAGGGACCGCTTGGACGTCGGCCGATTGTACCTTTGAAGGGAACTAAGAATGGCGGCTATTATGACCCCACAGATCCTGCTGCATAAGTAAAATTAAAGACTTCAGAAGAATTATGACGGATCGTTTCATTCAATAAAAAGCTACATAAAAAGACAAAAAGGGTGTCTTAAAATTATCAGTTTTGATGATTTTCAGGCACCTTTTTATAGTTTTGGAGAATAACATTGAAATTTGGAAGGGGAAAATGTATAATAAGAAAGTAACACATTTTTAACATATTATAACAAAAATTATGAAAGAAACTATGTGAAGGAGAAAACTGGAAACAGTTTATCAGGAGGGAATATGAGAAAAGGGAAGAGATGGCTGGCAGTTACTTTGCTGACAGCTATGCTTGGCACTGCAGGAATTGCAGGACAGGCTATAGAGGTTAGTGCCAATGCGGGAAACAGATCTGTTAACACAGGCAGCGTTTCACCGAATCAGCAGGAGGTTCCCAGTGTAGGTGCTTCTTCTTCCAAGATAAGCCCCAAGGCCTGGAAGAAAATTGACGGTGTCTGCTATAATGGAAGTGGAAAGAAGGTAGAAGGTGCCATCACCAGAGGTATGGATGTTTCTGAGTGGCAGGGTAAGATCAACTGGCAGGAAGCTAAGAATGATCTGGATTTTACCTTTGTACGTATTTCCTATGGAACCAGACATCTGGATAACTACTATGAATACAATATGACAGAAGCAGAGGCAGCCGGTATTCCTGTGGGAACCTATGTATACAGTCTGGCGAAAACGAATAAAGAAGCTTTGGCAGAGGCTCAGCTGGCAATCCGTCAGATGCAGGGACATAAGATTTCCTATCCGGTAGCATTTGACCTGGAAGATGAGGCTACCCTTGGAACTCTGTCTAAGAAAGAAGTTTCCCAGATTGCCCTGACATTTTGTGACGAAATCCGCAAGGCAGGTTACACGCCTATACTTTATATGAACTTGAACTGGTATAATAATTATGTGGACTGGAGTGTTTTGGAAGGTTCCGGATTGGATGTGTGGATCGCATGCTATGGAGATACTATTCTGGCGCCAAATCCAAACAATTACAAATACACGATCTGGCAGTGCACAGCAGGTGATGAGGTTTCAGGCATGATTCCTACCAAGAAGCTGATCCGTGGTGTTCCGGTAGAGAATAATGTGGATCTGAACTTTGGATATGTGGATTACACTACCAGGATTGTGCCACGGTGGAGTTCTCAGGAAGGCTATATCCCTGCTTCTCAGCCCCTTTATAAGGATCCGAAGAATAATGGCTGGGTAACGGTTAAGGGTAAGAAATATTACTATGAGGATGATGTGAAGGTAAAGGGTTGGAAAGAAATTGGTGGTAAATATTACTGCTTCAGCTCTGTGGACGGGCATCTGTATAAGAACAAGCTGATCAAGAGAGATGGCACTGCATACTATGTGGATAAGAGTGGTGTTCGCGTTGAAAACAAGCTTGTAACAAAGAAGAATAAGACCTATTATTTTGATTCAGAGGGTAAAGCGTATACCGGAATGCGCAAGATCAGTAAGAAATATTATTACTTCAGTCCGACCACCTTTGCAATGCAGAAGGATTACAAATATGTGTCTGCAGCAGGTAATATTTATTATTTCGGAAGTAAAGGATATCGTATTAAGAATAAATTTGTTACAATCAAAGAAAACAATAGAAAAAATACCTATTACTTTGGCAAAAACGGAAAGGCTTATAAGGGCTGGTATACGATCAAGGGTAAGAAATACTATTTCTACCGTGGAACTGGAACCGGTGCAGGAGTTCGGGCACAGAGTGTAACACTGACAAGTGCTGATGGTCTGGTGTCAGTGTTTGACAAGAATGGTGTGTGCATCAAACAGTATCAGAACTGACAATCAGATGCTGTATAATTAAGATAAATGATAAATAAGGAGAACTAAAATGGGAAAAATTAAAGTAACCAACTGCGATGATATTGAAGGATTAAAAGTAATTGAACCAACTGTATTTGGAGATTCCAGAGGATATTTTATGGAAACTTACAATTATAATGATTTTAAAGAAGCAGGAATCGATGTAGAGTTTGTACAGGACAACCAGTCCAGCTCACGCTGCGGTGTTCTCCGCGGACTTCATTTCCAGCTTAACTATCCTCAGGACAAGCTTGTACGTGTGGTAAACGGAGAAGTTTTTGATGTTGCGGTTGATTTAAGAAAGGATTCCAAGACCTACGGAAAATGGTATGGAGTTGTTCTTTCCGCAGAGAATAAGAAGCAGTTTTTTATTCCTAAGGGATTTGCACACGGCTTCCTGGTCCTTTCTGAGAATGCTGAGTTCACATACAAGTGCTCTGACTTCTATCATCCGAACGATGAAGGTGGTCTGATCTGGAATGACCCGGATATTAATGTGCAGTGGCCGATTCCGGAAGGCATGGAGCTGATTTTCTCTGACAAGGATCAGAAATGGGGAAGCTTCAAGGAACTTAACAGATAGGAGACTGTAAATGACAAAGTCTATTTTTTCCCTGCCGGCGGATCTGTATAAGAACCGCCGGTTGGTTATGAAACTGGCTAAAAATGATTTTAAAACCAGATATGCCGGCTCTTATTTCGGAACCTTCTGGGCTTTCGTTCAGCCGGTGGTAACAATTCTGGTATACTGGTTTGTATTTTCAGTGGGATTCCGGTCCAACACAGATGAACTGGGAGTCCCTTTTGTGCTTTATCTGGTAGCAGGCATTGTGCCTTGGTTTTTCTTCTCAGATGCACTTTCAGGAGGTACTAACGCGCTGCTTGAATACAATTACCTGGTAAAAAAGGTAGTGTTTAATATCAGTGTACTTCCGGTGGTAAAGATTATTTCTGCGTTATTTGTACATGGTTTCTTTGTAATTCTGGCAATTTTCCTCTATATATTAAACGGAAGATTTCCAGATTGGTATTACCTTCAGATTCTGTACTACAGCTTCTGTACCTTTTTCCTGGTATTAGGATTGTGCTATGCTACCAGTGCGGTTGCAGTGCTTTTCAGAGATCTGAGCCAGATTATCAGTATTGCCCTTCAGGTTGGTGTCTGGCTTACTCCTATTATGTGGATAGCAGAAACCATGATCGGCACAGATAGATTGCTGTACAAAATTCTTCAGCTGAATCCGATGTTCTATATTGTGTCAGGATACCGTGATGCATTTATTATAAAGCGCTGGTTCTTTGACAGACCGGTTTGGACCTTATATTTCTGGGTGTTTTCAGTTTGCTGTTTCCTCTTTGGAAACTGGATCTTCAAACGTCTCCGTGTACATTTTGCAGATGTTCTGTAAATATGGACGGTCAGACTGGAAATAAGCTTGTAATTTTAGAATGCTGTGATGAACAGTAATTGGAAAGGAAACAACGTGGAAAGTAAAAACGCCATTGAAATAAGAAATTTGTCCAAGATGTATAAGCTTTACAATAGGCCTCTTGATCGTCTCAGGGATTCTCTGGGACTTTGCAGAAAGAAGCTTTATAAGGAGCATTATGCACTTCGTGACGTTAATTTTGATATAGGAGAAGGAGAATGCGTTGGTATTATCGGAACAAATGGTTCCGGTAAGTCTACGATTCTGAAAATTATTACCGGTGTATTGTCTCCTACATCGGGGACAGTAACTGTAAACGGAAGGATTTCCGCACTTCTGGAACTGGGAGCCGGATTTAACCCGGAATATTCCGGCCTGGAGAATATTTATTTAAATGGTACAATGCTGGGATTTTCCGAGGAGGAGATAGATGCCAGACTGGAGGATATCTTAAGTTTTGCGGATATTGGTGACTTTGTTCATCAGCCGGTGAAAACTTACTCTAGCGGTATGTTTGTGCGCCTTGCCTTTGCAGTGGCAATTAACATTGATCCGGAAATCCTTGTAGTAGATGAGGCACTTTCTGTAGGAGACGTATTTTTCCAGGCGAAGTGCTATCATAAATTTGAAGAATTTAAGAAACAGGGAAAAACGATCCTGTTTGTAAGTCATGACCTTGGAAGCATTTCTAAATATTGTGACCGTGTTATTCTGCTGAATCAGGGTGTTATGATGGATGAGGGCACTCCTAAGGCTATGGTGGACATGTACAAGCAGCTTTTGGTACACCAGGATCCTGTGAAACAGGCAGAAGAGACTGTGAAAGAGGACTGGAAGAAGGGCTTTCAGGTGAATCCCAATACATTGGAATATGGGAAGAAAGAGGCTGAGATCACAGATTTTGTAGTGATGGATTCAAAAGGACGCCAGACCAATACCATTGAGAAGGGTTCTGATTTCCAGATTAAGATGCGTATTCATTTTCATGAGAATATCCAGCAGCCGATCATGGCCTTTACGTTTAAAAATATCCAGGGAACAGAGATCACAGGAACCAACACGATGTACGAGGGCGTAAATGTAGAGAATACAGATGCAGGAAAAGAGTGCGTAGTTACCTTTGAACAGAAGATGGATATGCAGGGCGGCGAGTATCTTCTTTCTTTTGGCTGCACCGGTTATCGGAACGGAGAATTTACGGTATTCCATCGCTTATATGATGCGTGCAATATAACCGTGGTTTCTTCCAAAAATACAGTAGGATTCTATGATATGAATTCCAGGGTTTGGATAGAGGAATAATTTAATATGCAGGAAAAAATCGGAAAAGTAACATTAGACTATGAATTTTATCCGGGAAAGGATCTGTACAGTGATGGTCCCGTGGAAGAAGAACTTCTGGAGATCGCGAAGAATTATCGGGAAGAGGAATTGAATCAGGTGATCGCCCAGCGTAACAGCTGGCCCATTCTTTATCACTTTTCCCATATCCGCCAGAATATTCTTGAGTGGCTGCCAATTACGAAAGAGCAGAAGGTTCTGGAGATTGGTTCCGGCTGTGGCCCTATTACAGGTATCCTTGCCAAGAAAGCCGGCAGTGTGACTTGTATTGATCTGTCTAAAATGCGCAGTACGATCAATGCTTATCGCAATCGTGACTGTGAAAATGTAAAAATCATGGTTGGAAATTTTCAGGATGTGGAGAGCAGTCTTACAGAGAAATACGATTATATTACGCTGATTGGTGTATTTGAATATTCCCAGGGATATATTGGAACGGAGCAGCCATATGTGGAAATGCTCAGGCGTATTTCCCGTCATCTGGCACCAGGAGGCAAGGTGGTAATTGCCATTGAGAACCGGCTTGGATTGAAATACTGGGCTGGCTGCACAGAGGATCATGTGGGGAAATATTTCGAGGGAATCGAGAATTATCCGGAAACAAAAGGTGTGCGCACCTTTTCCAGAAGGGAACTGTCCCATATTATTTCGCAGGCCGGAGATTTTAAAACAACTTTTTACTATCCCTATCCGGATTATAAATTTCCGATGACCATCTATTCGGACAAACGTTTGCCGAAAAAGGGTGAGCTTCGGGATGATTTCTGCAATTTTGACAGAAACAGAATACACCTGTTTAACGAGGGAAGAGTGTACGATTCTCTTACAACTGCCGGTCTTTTTCAGGAATTTTCCAATTCATTTCTGGTTCTTGTGGAAAGGAAGGTGTGCGAATGAGAGAAATCATTTTCAGTAAATATTCCAATGAAAGAGGCCGTTTATTTGCTATTCGCACCCAGATACTGGAAGAAAATGAAAAGCGATGGCTGGAGAAAACATGGGTATATCCAGAGGGAAAGACGCATGTTCTGAATATGGTGAAATGGAATCAGCTGTTGGATCAGATGTATGGCGAGATTCCTTTTGTAAGCAATAAATGTGAAGCTGGGGAGAATTGTGTCAGACTGGAATACCTGGAGGGGGAAACACTGACAGAATATCTGGATGATCTTCTGGAAAAAGGCAGGACAAAAGAGGCAGAAGCTGTTTTTTCTGATTATCTCTGTAAGGTTCAAAAACTCCACAGTAAAAGCCCCTTTACGGTAACGGAAGAATTTAAAAAGGTCTTCGGAGCTGTTCAGCTGCCTAAGGGTCTGACCTGTTCTGCGATAACGAATATTGATATGATCTGTGATAATGTGGTGCTCACCAGTCCTTATACACTTCTGGATTACGAATGGACCTTTGATTTTCCGGTGCCATGTGAATTTGTACTGTACAGAGTCATTCACTATTATATTCAGACACATAAGGTGCGCCAGGTACTAGATGAGGAAGCACTGTATAAGAGATTCGGAATTTCGGAAACGGCCAGAGCTGTTTTTTTGCAGATGGAGAAGAATTTTCAGAAGTATCTTACAGGTGGACATGTGCCTATGCGGGAAATGTATGCAGATATGACACCAGGAGTGGATTATTTTTTACAAAATCCTCAGGGTGCATTGCAGATTTACTTTGCAGAGTATAAAGGAGGCTATTCGGAAAAGAATTCCCTAAAAAGACCAATTATGGCAAAAAAAGTGAAATGCACTGTGGATTTGCCGAAGAATTGCAGATTCCTGAGAATAGATCCGGGAGACAGGCCATGTGCTGTATTTCTGGGAACAATACATTTCGACGGGCAGCCGGCTTCCATGAAGGGAGTACAGACACCAGACGGAGCAATTTCCGGCCGGTGGGCATTTCTTTCAAGATTTGATCCCTGTATCGTGGATATTCCGGTTCCGGCAGGCGCGAAGAAGCTGTCCTTAAAGCTGGAAATTGGTGAAGAAAATGTAGATATGTTGAATCACATCCGTGTTCTTGAGCATAAAAACCGGAGCTTAATGGAGAAACTGGGAAACCGTGCGAGAAAGGCCGTACACCATTTAAAAAAAGAACAGGGATGGTTCCGGGAAGAAAGGAAAATAGAATGAGTCAAAAGGTAATGCTGGTAGAAAAAGAGCGGTTTCTTTTGAATGATAACCGGAAATATATGATTACCGGAAGAGTTTCGAAGGATGCTGACATTGAGTGTCTGTTAGATGGAACTCGGCTTCCGGCAAGAATCAGTCAGATTACAGTTATGTCCGGCTTTATGCGTTCTGTAGAAACGCAGAATCCAGGGGGGAAATGGATAGAGGTACTTGTCACTTTGCCTGAGAAGCTGGATCATTACAAAAAGCTTGAAGTATATGCAGTTACCGGAAAAGAGCACACATTTTGGTATAAGATAAAGACAAAGGAGCTTCAGCAGAAACAGGGAAGGCCACAATTCTTTATTGACAAAGAGATGATACTGCATTCACAGCAGGCAATCGTGCTGAATGGATGGGCAGTTGGAAATGGCCCACTGACCTTGAAGGTGTATGATGAGAAGAAAGCCCCGCTGAAGACAACTGTGAAATGGAATACCAGAATGGATGTTGCAGAGATGTTCCGGGAGTGTGAGGTTGAGAAGAAATGTGGCTTCAATCTCCGGGCAGATAACGTTTCCGGCAAAAAGGCATACCTTGTAGTAAAAGATGCCCAGGGCAAAAAATCAGTTTACAAAATTGGCATCTCCAAAGGGGAACAATTTATGGTCAAGGCCGGAATTTATACCAAAAAGGCAGCTGTTGCCTATCGTTCCAATGGTCTTCAGACGGTAATACAAAAATCTATCCGCAAGCTTGAGAATTTAAGACAAGGGGATGGACTTTATCAGACCTGGATGAAGGAGAATCCGGTTACCAGAAAGGAACTAAAAAGACAGAGAGACACCGTTTTTTCAGAGAATATTAAATTCAGTCTTGTAGTTCCTCTATATAAGACAGACAAACATCTGTTGAAGGCACTTGTAGAATCTGTTCAGGCTCAGACCTACAGCAATTGGGAACTTTGCCTTTCAGACGGAAGCGGAGCAGATTCTCCAATTCGTGATATTCTGGAGGAATACCAGAAAAAAGACCAGAGAATCAAAGTGGTCTATCATGATAAGCCTTTGCAGATTTCAGACAATACAAATGCGGCTATTGGAATTTCCACAGGAAATTATATTTCTTTTGCAGATCACGATGATACTCTGGCTGAGGAAGCTTTTTATCAGATGGCCAAAGAAATCCAGGCACACCCTGAGGCGGAGCTTTTGTATTCAGATGAGGACATTATAGACATAAAAGGCCGTCGCCTTTTTCCGCATTTTAAATCAGATTACAATCCGGATATGCTTTGCTGTGTGAATTATATCTGTCATCTGGTTGTGGTAAAACGGGAACTTCTGGATAAAGCAGGACTTCTGCGTTCGGAGTTTGATGGTTCCCAGGACTATGATTTCCTGCTTCGATGCACAGAACACACAAGAAGCGAGAATATCCGCCATATACCGAAGATACTGTATCATTGGAGAAGCCATGAAGGTTCCACTGCTGGTAATCCGGATGATAAGCCATACGCGGTGATTGCCGGGGAAAAGGCTCTTGCAGGTCACTATGAGCGTCTTGGAATCAAGGCAGAAGTAGAATACACTGGAAATCCGGTTGTTTTCAGAACACGCTTTGCTATAGACGGTACGCCGAAGGTTTCCATTCTGATTCCAAATAAGGATCATACAGAGGACCTGGACAAATGTGTAACCTCTGTTATAGAGAAAAGTACCTGGAAAAATCTGGAGATTATTGTTATCGAGAATAACAGTGAGAAGGAGGAAACCTTCCGTTATTATGAGGAACTGAAGAAGCGGTATCCTCAGGTAAAGGTTGTGAAATGGGAAGGAACCTTTAATTATTCTGCTATTAATAATTTCGGAGCAAGATATGCAGAGGGCGATTATTATCTTTTATTGAATAATGATACAGAGGTTATCACTCCGGAATGGCTGGAGAATATGATGGGGTATTGCCAGAGAGAAGATGTGGGAATTGTAGGAGCCAAGCTTCTTTATCCGGATAATACAGTTCAGCATGCTGGCGTAGTTGTGGGAATTGCCGGATTTGCAGGACATATTCTTACGGGGTACGACAGGAATTGTACCGGCTATCTTTGGAGACTGGCCATATCCCAGGATGCAAGCGCTGTGACAGGAGCCTGCCTGATGGTAAAAAGAAGTGTGTTTGAGGCACTTAACGGATTGGATGAGAGCTTCGCCGTGGGACTGAATGATATCGATTTCTGTCTCCGCGCCAGAGCTTTGGGTAAGCTGGTGGTATTTACTCCGGACGCATGCCTGTACCATTACGAATCGAAATCCCGTGGTCTGGAGAACACTCCGGAGAAGAAGGCAAGGCTTCAGCGTGAGGTGGATCATTTCCGGGAACGCTATGGTGATTTCCTAAAAGCAGGAGATCCCTACTACAATCCAAATCTGAGCATTGTAAGAGGCGATTGTGCATTTCGGATGGCTTCAGAGAAAAAGGATGAAATCATATAAAAATATTAAAAAAACCAGTCGAGGGAAAGAACACTCTCGACTGGGTTTTTGTTTTTTAGGATTTCGCTATCTTTACAATTCGCCAGATTAAAAGGAGCAACAGAAGTAAAAACACACCGGCAATTAAAAAATAAGGAATCTGGGTATGGTTCTCTGAATATTCTCTGGCAGCCTGCATATTCTGTTCGCCTTTCTGAACGGATTCAGTATCATCGGCCTGTACAATCTCAAGAACTGCAGTTCCAACAGCAGTACCGTTAAAGAGGTAGGTGCGGTTGATCTGGTCACCAGTCTGGGTGTCTTCTGTAGTGAGGGCGGCTTCGTCAGTACCGGTGGGAACTACAACATCTCCACCGGAAATGATGCTGAAATCACTGTCTCCAAGAGAAAGAGTGGTAAACTGGTCAAAGCCATAATTTAAAATGGAAGCGGCGTCAGGTGCAGTCTGTCCGGAGGCGCCCTTCAGAACAACGCTGATCAGAGTCATGCCATTTCGCTGGGCAGCACACACAAGTGTACTTCCGGAGGCTTCTGTATATCCCTCTTTACCACCGATACAGCCTTCATAGAAGCCGGTGCTTCCGGTATCCGTCATGGTAAATTTACTTGTCAGGTTACGGGCCGCAGCCTTATTCGTGGCGGGAATGGTATAACTGGTAGCAGCGGCAATGGTCTGGAAGGCTTCGTTCTGAATCGCAGCCTGCATGATCAATGCCATATCGTGGGCTGTAGTGTGCTGCTGGTCATCCGGAAGCCCGGTAGGATTGGTAAATATGGTGTTGGTACAGCCAAGCTCCTTAGCACGGGTATTCATCTTCTGCACGAAGTCCTCCACAGAGCCTCCTACATGTTCTGCAATCTGCAAGGCAATGTCATTAGCAGAGGAGACCATGATGGCGTACAGACACTGCTCTACAGTGAAAACTTCATCCACCTGCGAAGAAATGCTGGCACCTCCGTCTGTAACTCCGGAAACTCCGGTGGCGGTCATGGTAAACTGGTCTGTAAGCTGTGTGTTCTCAAGTGCCAGAAGGCAGGTCATGATCTTCACCGTACTTCCCGGGAAAAGCTCCTCGTCTGCATTCTTGGAATAGAGAATGGTATTGGTGGTATTCTCCATTACTACAGCAGCTTCAGAGGAAATATCGGAAGCCTGGGGCCATCCGGAAATGGAATTGGTGGAAACACTGTCTGTGGCTTCCGCAACTGCTGCTTGATCTGCCTCTTCCCCGAATACGGGAATCTGGAAAAGAAGAGAAGCAGCAAGTCCGAAAGCCAGAAGAGACGAAAATATCTTTTGCTTTTTCATAATAGAATGAACTCCTGTATTAAAAATCTGTACTGATTATAGCATATACTTTATTTTTCCTGTAAAACAAAAAAATATGATACAGATATCATCATATCCTAAAAACATAGGTAATTCAAGGTTTCTTTTACAGCTTCCTTGCAAAATTGTTTCTTCAATGTTAAAATAGGGTCATTATATAAGCAAAGGAATTTAATATGAGCGATAAAAACGGATCAGAGGGACGGATCCAGTGGTCTCGTTTCTTCAAAAAATTATCTCCTTATATGATCCAGAAGGGGCTTTTGTACCTGAAGCATTATGGCCCCAGAGAATTCTGGATACGGCTTCACGAGCGGTTTGAGCCTGAGGAGATTCCTTATGGTCCCTGGTATGCGGCCTATGCGCCGGACCAGACGGTCCTTGACAAACAAAGAAAGAAAAAATTTGCCTATTCACCGTTAATTAGTGTGGTGGTTCCGGCTTATCGTACTCCGGAATTGTTTTTACGGCAGATGATCGATTCTCTGGAAGCCCAGACCTATGAGAACTGGGAGCTTTGCATTGCCAACGGAAGCCCTGAGGATGTGGCTATGAGAAAGGTACTGGAGGAGTATAGCAGCAGGGATGGCAGAGTGCGCTGGCAGGATCTTACAGAGAATAAAGGAATTGCAGACAATACAAATGCGGCATTTTCCATGGCGAAGGGGGAATTTGTAGGGCTTCTCGATCATGATGACCTTCTTGCCCCTAATGCACTTTTTGAAATTGTGAATGCATTGAATCAGCATGAAGACGGGGATGCGGTTTATACAGATGAGGATAAGGTGACTGCTGAACTGGATGAGCATTTTCAGCCTCATCTGAAGCCGGACTTTAATATTGATCTCCTTCGTTCCAATAATTATATCTGTCACTTTTTTGTTGCCAGACGGCAGCTGGTGGAAGAAGTGGGAGGATTTCGTAAGGAATTTGACGGAGCCCAGGATTATGATTTTATTTTCCGTTGCGTAGAGAAAGCACGTGAGGTCGTGCATGTTCCGGAGATTTTATATCATTGGCGCACGCATAAGGCATCTACAGCAGATAATCCTGCAAGTAAGATGTACGCCTTTGAAGCTGGAAAAAGAGCCATTGAAGCACATCTTTTGCGAACAGGTGTGAAGGGCTCTGTAAGCCATACTCCGGATCTTGGATTTTATCGTGTGAAGTATCCGGTGCAGGGACATCCTCTTGTTTCTATTATTATTCCGAATAAAGACGAGAAGGAGACATTGGAGAGATGTCTGGAATCCATTAAGAAGAATACACTTTATGATAATTATGAAATTATTATTGTGGAAAATAACAGTACTACAGATGAAATTTTTGATTATTATAAGAAGATTTCGGAGGATTCCAGAATCCATCTGATCTGCTGGAAAAAGGAATTTAACTATTCTGCAATCAATAATTTTGGCGTAAAAAATGCCAGAGGCGAATTTCTCCTTTTCCTGAATAATGATGTAACTATTATCACGGAAGACTGGATGGGAGAGATGCTGGGTGTCTGCCAGAGAAGAGAAGTGGGCGCTGTGGGTGCCAAGCTGATCTATCCGGATAACACGATCCAGCATGCTGGCTGTGTGATCGGAATCGGGGGAATTGCAGGACATATGTTTGTTGATATGCCTGCCGATCGTACAGGATATCTTCATAAGGCGTCCATTTTGCAGGATATGAGCGCAGTGACTGCAGCGTGTATGATGATGAAGCGCAGTGCATTTGATAAGGCAGGCGGTTTTACAGAGGAACTTGCAGTGGCCTTTAATGATGTGGATCTTTGTCTGAAAACGATCAGAGCGGGATATCTGGTAGTGTACGATCCTTATGTGAAGTTGTATCATATGGAGTCCAAGACCCGCGGGGCAGAGAATAACGACGCAAAGATTAGAAGATTCCAGAATGAAATTGAGTATATGAGATGCAACTGGATCGATATTCTGAAGAAGGGGGATCCTAATTATAATAAGAATCTTTCCCTGACAAAGTGGAATTATTCTCTGAGACCACTTCCGGGCATGACCGGCAAAAATGAGGAAGACTAAGGAGACATTATGCAGGAAGTATCAGTCATTATTCCGAACTACAATGGAATCGCATATCTGGAGGGTGTGCTTTCCAGTCTGGAACAGCAGGATTTTACGAATTTTGAGACAATCCTGGTAGATAATGGATCTTCTGACGGAAGCGTTGCCTTTGTAATGGGAAATTTTCCATGGGTGCATATTGTGGAGCTTTCGGACAATTTTGGCTTTTCCAGGGCTGTGAATGAAGGAATTTATGCGGCAAGAGCACCTTATGTGCTTTTACTAAATAACGATACAGAGGTTGATCAGAATTTTGTGGGAGAAATGCTAGCGTCCATAAAGAGGCACAAGAAAGCTTTTTCCTGCAGCGCAAGGATGATCTGCTATCATGAGCGGGACAAGCTGGATGATGCAGGTAATTATTACTGTGCTCTTGGCTGGGCCTTTGCCAGGGGAAAGGGAAAGGATATCCACATCTACGAAAAAGAGGACCGGATTTTTACCGCATGTGCAGGCGCTGCTATTTACCGAAAGAAGATTTTCGAAAAAATAGGTTATTTTGATGAAGAGCATTTTGCATATCTGGAGGATATTGATGTAGGATATCGTGCCAGAATTTTCGGCTATGAGAACTGGTATGCGCCAAAGGCTCTTGTATACCATGTGGGAAGCGGAACAAGCGGTTCCAGATATAATCAGTTTAAAACAAGATATTCTTCCAGAAATAATGTTTATCTGATTTACAAAAACATGCCGGCTCTTCAGATCCTTCTCAATCTGCCGTTTCTGGTTCTGGGATTCGGAATGAAAATACTGTTTTTTGCCCAGAAGGGAATGGGGAGAGAGTATGTTGCGGGAATCAAAAATGGTTTCCAGATCAGCAGGAAGAATCAGAAGGTGGAATTTCATCTGAAGAATTTAAGCAGATATGCAAGAATTCAGTTAGAGCTATGGTGGAATATTATTTACAGATTTGTTGCATAGAGAAGAGTCTGTCAATATTTTATAAATGATGTTTGAAGAATTTGTTGCAATTCTATTTTATCTATTATAAGATAAAGAAAGGCTTGTTAAGAAGGCAGAGGTGGCAGAGTTTGATTAAAGACAATCAGAAGAATTTCAGTCGACTCCATGTTGTTGTTGATGCCTGTGTAATTACAATATCTTATTTTTGTGCCTGGGCACTGCGATTTATCGGCCCGTTTGCGGCAAGTGCGGTATGGGCGAGAAGTTTCCAGCAGTATATGTCTGCGCTGGTATTTATTCTGCCGGCATATCTGTTGCTTTATCATGCGTTTTCCCTTTATGAGCCAATGCGTATGCAGGGAAGACGCCTTGTGCTGTCTAATATTGTAAAGGCCAATTCCCTTGGCATTTTGATTACTACATTTATTTTGTACACCATTGAAGAGGGAGATATCTCCCGTTCGGTGCTGTATATGTTTTATGGTATTTGCATTGTGGCAAGCTGGGGTGTACGAATGTTCATTTTCTACGGCTTGCGCAAGATGCGGAAGAAAGGTCTGTATCAGAAGCAGGTGGTACTGGTTGGTTACAGCCGGGCGGCAGAGGAGTACATTGACCGGATTTTATTGAACCCTCAGTGGGGATATGTAGTAAGAGGGATCCTGGATGACAATGTTACTGCAGGAACCATGTACAGAGGGATTAAGGTAATCGGAAGGATTGCCAATCTGAACGTGATCCTGCCAGAGAGCAGGCTGGATGAAATTGCGATTACACTTGGATTAAGTGAGTATTACCGACTGGAAGAAATCGTAGCACTTTGTGAGAAGTCAGGAGTGCATACAAAGTTTATTCCGGATTATAATAAGATTATTCCAACAAAACCATATACAGAAGATATTCTGGGGCTTCCGGTTATCAATATCCGGTATGTACCTCTTAGCAATACCTTCAACGCCATGGTAAAGCGAGTAATGGATATTATCGGATCCATTATTGGTATTATTGTGGCTTCTCCTGTGATGCTGGTGTTGTGTATTTTGATCAAGATCACATCTCCAGGACCGCTGATCTATCGCCAGGAGCGTGTGGGACTTCATAATCAGACCTTCTGGATGTATAAATTCCGCTCTATGGAAATTCAGCCGGTGGCAGAGGAGAAGAAGGCCTGGACGGTAAAAAATGATCCCAGAGTTACAGGAATAGGAAGATTTATGCGAAGAACCAGTCTGGATGAACTCCCCCAGTTGTTTAATATCCTGAAGGGAGACATGAGCCTGGTAGGACCAAGGCCGGAACGTCCGTTTTTCGTGGAGAAGTTCCGGGAGGAAATTCCCAGATACATGGTAAAGCATCAGGTAAGGCCAGGACTGACGGGATGGGCGCAGGTAAATGGCTACAGAGGAGATACTTCCATCAGGAAGAGAATCGAATATGATCTTTACTATATTGAGAACTGGACAGTAGGACTTGATGTAAAGATACTGTTTATGACAATCTTTAAGGGATTTGTCAATAAGAATGCATATTGAGAAAGGAAAGAAAAATGGCAAGACCTGGTAAAAAGAAAAGGACTGCTCTGTTTGTGTTAGAGATTATCTGTATGTTGCTGTTTATTGGTGGTCTGTATGTATACGGACAGATCGATTCCAGGCTGAATAAGATAGAGACACCGCAGCTGGATGAGAGCAAGATCGTTACGAATGTAACGGCACCGCAGATGTCTGGTTACACGACCTATGCACTTTTTGCAATCGACCAGCGTTCCAAGAATGCTTCACTTGATGCGCAGAACAGTGATACCATTATTGTTGCCAGCATTAATAATGATACTAAGGAAGTGAAGCTTGCATCTGTTTACCGGGATACTCTTCTGGATATCGGAAACGATACCTACACGAAGGCAAATGCAGCTTATGCATACGGTGGTCCGGAACAGGCAATTTCCATGTTGAACACGATGCTTGATCTTAAAATTACAGATTATGTAACCGTGAATTTCAATGCTATGGTAGCTGCAATTGATGCACTGGGTGGTCTTGATCTGCCTCTTTCCTATGCCGAAATGGTATTTATGAATGACTATTGTATTGAGACCTCTGAGGAAACAGGAAAAAACTATACGCCTATTGAGCTGCCGGATCCTAAGCCTGAGAATGAGGAAGAGATACTTGGAACCTATCATTTGAATGGCGTACAGGCAGTTTCTTATTGCCGTATCCGTTATACTGCCAGTATGGATATGGGACGTACCGAGCGTCAGCGCCGTGTGATCGGCTTGATGGTTGATAAAGCAAAAAATGCAGGAATTGCCACTATTTTTAACATTATGGACGAGGTATTCCCTCTGATATCCACATCTGTTACCAAAACAGAGCTTCTGAACCTGATTCCCACTCTTATGGGATACAGCATTGCAGATACTACCGGTTTCCCGTCCAAGTATAAATTTGCAGACGTTAAGAAGTCCAGCATGGTAGTAGCAGATACTTTGGAGGAGAATGTTAAGGAACTTCATAAGTTCCTCTACGGCGCTGATGAGAATTATCAGCCATCGCAGAATATTATTGATGCCAATACCAGGATTATTGAGCTTGTAGGCGGTGCAGACACCTTGGTGGATCAGGCTCCGATTGCAAGTAATGAGGCTGGAAATTCCGATAGCATTGTATGGCAGGGCGACGGAAGTGGAAACTATGATTATAACGACTACAGTGGAAGTGACTATAGTGGAAACGACTACAGTGGAAATGATTATAGCGGAAGCGATTACGACAGTGGCAGTGGTGATTATAGCGGAAATGACTACAGCGGCGGTGATTATAACGATGGCAATAGTGGCTATGATGACGGAAGCGGATATTGAGAATAGGCAGACATCTTACTAAGGAAAGTGTAATGGAAACAGTTGACATAATTATTCCGGCTTATCATCCGGGAAAAGAATTTGAAAAGCTACTGGAATCTCTTTCCAGTCAGAGTTATCCTGTGGAAAAGATTCTGGTGATGAATACAGAGACAGAATTCTGGAACCCGGCATGGGAGAGTGAATTTCCGAAAGTGAAGGTCAAACACCTGAAAAAGTCAGAGTTTGACCACGGTGGAACCAGACGGATGGCAGCGGAATTATCTGATGGGGATATTATGGTGTTCATGACGCAGGATGCCATCCCGGCCGATGAGAATCTGATCCGGAATCTGGTACGTCCTTTGCAGAAAAATCCAAAGGTTGGAGCGGCCTATGCAAGACAGCTTGCAAGGGAGGATTGTGCTTACCTGGAAAAATATACCAGAGCATTTAATTATCCAGATAAATCTTCTGTAAAATGGGAAGAAGATACAGGTAAATATGGAATTAAAACCTATTTCTGCTCCAATGTATGCGCAGCTTACAGAAAGAGTACCTATGTAGAAAATGGAGGCTTTGTAGAAAAGGCCATTTTTAATGAGGATATGATTTATGCCGGAACAATGGCAAAAAATGGTTATGGAATTGCTTATGTGGCAGATGCCTGCGTAATTCATTCTCATAACTACTCCTGCCTCCAGCAGTTTCACAGAAATTTTGATCTGGGCGTTTCACAGGCAGAGCATCCGGAGATTTTCAGCGGCGTACCTTCAGAGGGAGAAGGTCTGCGCCTTGTGAAAAAAAGTCTGGCTTATCTTTTAAAAACAGGCCATTTCTGGCTGATCCCTAAGCTGGTGGGACAAAGTGGATTTAAATATATGGGTTATTTTCTGGGAAAAAGATATAAGAAGCTTTCGGAAAAAGTAATTTTGTTATGTACTATGAACAGAGAATACTGGAAGAAAAATAATAAATAAAAGGCAGCTATAGAGGCAAAAGGTGACACTTTTTTCGGTGTCACCTTTTCTTAAAGAATCTATCACAATTTCAACACAATTGCTTGCTAAACTTGTAGCATAAAAAGAAAAGAAGATGTTACTGTGCAACATAGAAGGGAGCCAAAAATGAGCAATGAATGGAATTGGGGACAGGATCCGGAGAAGACGGACGGTGGGTCCCGGCAGCCAGAGAATACGGATGACTCCGGCAAGGCTGCATCTGATCAGCAGACAGCCCCCGAGGATAATCTGAATGAAAATGTGACGTATCATTATAAGTATACAAGCAGCAGGACGGCTGATGGTTCCAGAACAGGTAATCCGGATAATGGTAATTATTATGGGACATCAGAGACATCAGAGGGAAAGCAGAATACAGCAGACTCCGGTCAGCCATCTGAACCTAAATACGGACACTATCAGGTTGGCGCAGAGAAGGATGCAGAAGAAAAAAATGAAATACCGCATAAGCAGCACAAAGGTCATAGGTCATCCTCTGATTTTGGAAAAAAGGCTGGCAACACGATCACACTGGCAGTAATATTTGGTCTGGTAGCAGGTCTTGTATTTCAGGCAGTAAATGGAATTTCGGACAAGTATTTTAAGAAAGACACACAGACTACCGTTGGAACAGCAGAAACGCTTGCAGCGTCTGAAGCTGTGACTGCAACAGAAAACAGCACTTCAGACAGTGGTAATGACACCAACGCGGAGCTTGTGGCAAATGAAAAAGGTCCGGTTGCAGGAGTAGCCCAGGCGGCTATGCCCTCTGTTGTGGCTATTACTTCCGTAAGCATGCAGGAAATCCGTAGCTTTTTTGGTTACGGAATGGAATATCCAAGCACAGGAAGCGGTTCCGGTATCATTGTTGGTGAGAATGATGATGAGCTTTTGATCGCTACGAATAATCATGTCGTAGAGGGAGCCACTACTTTAAGTGTCTGCTTCATTGGAAGTGATGTGGCAAATGCCGAGCAGGAAACTGAGAATTACGCATATGGAAATGGCGATCTGAATATTGAAGGTGCTGTTTCAGCAAAAATAAAAGGAACGGATGAAGATACAGACCTTGCAGTAATTGCAGTTGAGAAAAGTGATATTCCGGAAGATACCATGAGCCAGATCAAAATTGCGCAGCTTGGCAATTCTGATGATCTTGCGGTTGGAGAGCAGGTAGTTGCGATTGGCAATGCACTTGGATATGGACAGACTGTAACCTCAGGCTGGGTAAGTGCCCTTGAACGTACGGTTCAGTCTGATTCTAATACTTATGAGGATCTGATCCAGACAGATGCAGCAATTAATCCAGGAAATAGTGGTGGTGCACTTTTGAACATGCAGGGGGAACTTATCGGTATTAATTGTGCTAAGATTGCATCCAGCAGTGTAGAAGGAACCGGATATGCTATTCCTATTTCCAAAGCGCAGCCAATTCTTGAGGAACTTATGAACCGCAAGACACGAGATAAAGTTTCGGATGAGTCACAGATAGGATATCTGGGAATCAAGTTTGCAGACCTTTCCAGGGAGGCAATCCAGATGTATAATATGCCATCCGGTGCGTTTGTTATGTATGTGGCTCCGGGAGAGGCAGCGGACAATGCGGGAATCCAGAAGAATGACATTGTTACCAAGCTGGACGGACAGAAGGTTTCAAGTAAGGCTGATATTAATGAAAAGCTCCAGTATTATTCTGCAGGAGAAGAAATCGAGATTCAGGTAGCACGGTTAAAGGATGGAGAATATGAGGAATCTACAGTAACTGTCACTTTAAGTGCAAGACCGGACAGCAATCAATAAAGGATGAGGGGAGCAGGACGCTCCCCTTTTTGGAATTTTATAAAAAGTTAATTTCAAAATTCGAGAAAAGTGTGCTACAATAAGAAAACAAAGTAACAGGAAAGGAATAATTATTTATATGACAGACCATTATGACGATGAAAGAGACGATATCATCGATGGAGATATAAGAGAGACGAAGGATAGTGTTCACGAGGATGACAGTGATTATGAGAAATTCTGTTTCCTTTGCCATCGCCCGGAGAGCCAGGCTGGCAAGATGATCGAACTGCCTAATGATATACATATTTGTAATGATTGTATGCAGAAGAGCTTTGACACCATGACACAACAGATGAATAATGGCTTGAATCTGAATGACCTTCTGAATATGCCGAATGTAAGTATGATCAATCTGGGGAGCTTATCAGATGCGATTCCTCGTCCGAAGAAGATAAAGAAGAAAAAAGAGGCTGCCAAACCAGAAATCGATCTGAAGAAGATTCCGGCACCTCACAAGATAAAGGCAAGTCTTGACGAATATGTAATCGGACAGGAGCGGGCGAAGAAGGTTATGTCCGTAGCTGTTTACAACCATTATAAGCGTGTGGCTACGGATACTATGGACGAGATTGAGATTGAGAAGTCCAATATGCTTATGATCGGACCTACCGGCTGCGGTAAGACCTACCTGGTGAAGACACTTGCCAGACTTCTGGATGTACCGCTTGCAATTGCAGATGCAACCTCCCTTACAGAAGCTGGTTATATTGGTGATGATATTGAGAGTGTTGTGTCTAAGCTTCTTGCAGCTGCGGATAATGATGTGGAGAAGGCAGAGCACGGAATTATTTTTATCGATGAAATTGACAAGCTTGCCAAGAAGAAGAATACAAACCAGCGCGATGTAAGTGGAGAGGCTGTGCAGCAGGGACTTTTGAAGCTTCTGGAGGGAAGCGAGGTAGAAGTACCTGTAGGCGCTAACAGCAAGAATGCCATGGTTCCGATGGTAACTGTGAATACAAGGAATATTTTGTTTATTTGCGGTGGTGCTTTTCCGGATTTGGAGAACATCATCAAGGAACGACTGAATAAGCAGGCTTCCATTGGTTTTTATGCTGATCTGAAGGATAAATACGACAATGATACACATATTCTGGAGAAGGTGACAGTAGATGATATCCGGGCATTTGGCATGATTCCGGAATTTATCGGACGTTTGCCGATTATATATACACTGGATGGATTGAATGAGGATATGCTTGTTCAGATTCTGAAAGAGCCGAAGAATGCTATCCTGAAGCAGTACCAGAAGCTGCTTGCACTGGATGAGGTGAAACTGGATTACGAAGAGGAGGCTCTTTATGCCATTGCTTCTAAGGCTCTGGAGAAGCATACCGGAGCCAGGGGACTCCGTGCGATTCTGGAGGAATATATGCTGGATATCATGTATGAGATTCCTAAGGACGACAGCATTGGACAGGTGATCATTACCAGAGAATATATTGAAGGAACCGGTGGACCGAGAATCATGCTTCGGGGACAGGAGATTCCGCTGATTGGAGCAGCACATGTTTGACACACTTTTTATATAAAAAGGAGAGGATATTATGGCACGCGATTTTTTTGATGAGTTAAGCGACACAATTACCAGGACAACTAAGGACCTTGGCAAAAAAGCCGGCCAGATCTATGAAACGCAGAAGATCAGAAGCAGAATTGCCAGTGAGGAGCAGATAGTCCAGAAACTGAAAGCAGATATTGGAAATGTGATCTTTGAGAAGTACAAAGAAGGTACAGAGGTAGAGGAGTCCCTAAAGGGATTCTGCGAGGAAATCCAGCAGCATATGGATATTATTGCTGGTTATAAGGATTCCGCTGCTGAATTAAAGGGGCAGAAGATTTGTCCGGCATGCGGCAGGTCTGTTGACAGAAGTGTTTCCTTCTGCCCATTTTGCGGCTCTGTATGCCCTACCCCGGAACCAGAGACTGCCCAGGGAGAGGTAGTTGACACAGAGACTGAAGAAACTGTGGCAGAAGCAGAGGAGAACCAGGCAGAGAATCCGGCAGCTGCAGCTGAAACCGCAGAAGAAATGAAGGACGAAAATACCAGCGAAACGACAGACCAGATTATAGGTGAAACGACAGACGAGGAATCCAATCAATAAAGATAAGGAGGCAGCAGTTATGCTTTCTCTTACAATTGCCGGCGGAGTTTTTCTGTTGGATCATAAAATAAAAGAATACGTTGACAGTAACCGCCTTCAGGGAAGCAGGGAAGAAGTGCTGGGAGGACGGCTGATTCTTCGAAACTGTCACAATAAGGACATGGTTCTTGGCAAGGTGAAGCTTGGACAGGAGAATTGTCAGGAACTCTCAGCAGCAGGACTTGGCTGCGTAGCAGGAGAATACTGGCATCAGCTTGTTCATGGCCGAAATAAGCTTGGAAGAGTCGGTCTTTCTATGGTGCTGGGCGGTGGAATGTCTAATTATACAGATCGCCGGAATAAAGGTTATGTTACAGATTATATGAGTCTGAATGTGAAGAATAAGAATATTCGTAAGATGGTTTTTAATTTTTCGGATGTGTGTATTGCCATAGGTTCCGTTCTGTGGGCAGTTGGAAGCTTACTTCCTGATAAGAATAAAAAATAAAAAGACATAGAATCAAAAAGACACCGGACGCAGCTAGCGAGGGTGTCTTTTTGATTGGGAGAGCTGTGAAGGCGGATAGGATTGCTTCTGATCTGTACGCTCTAGCAGGTAATCCACGCTCACGTTATAAAAATCCGCTATTTTACATAAAACATCAGGAGGAATATTTCGTTCTCCTCTTTCATAACGGGAGTAGGTTCGCTGGATTACATTGAGATAGTGAGCCATGTACTTTTGCGTCAGATCATGATCTTCCCGCAGCTCTCGGATTCTTTTGTACATCATAGTTCATTTCTCTGGTGTAAAAGTATAAGTAGTATCAGCTGTCTGGAAAAAACAAAGGACAACTGATTTCATTATAGTTTGCAGCATTGGTGGAGTTATTAAAAAGACCAAAATGGACTAACGATAAATTGCAGAACTCAGTTTTGAAAGGACAAAAATATATTTTTTAAATTTTTCAAATTTTTTTGAAAATTACTGTTGACATTTCTTCGAATGTGTTGTATTATAATTAAGCAGTCGCGAGAGAGTGGCTGAAACATAAGAAATGCAGGAGTGGCGGAATTGGCAGACGCGCAGGCTTCAGGTGCCTGTGGTCGCAAGATCGTGTGGGTTCAAGTCCCATCTCCTGCATTATTTTTTTTCTTTTGTTACGAATACAAGAGCTGCTTATAATGTTGGCTGTGGATAATAAGTGTTCATTTTTTAGCGGCTCTGATCCTGTAACTTTTTTCTGTTGTGCAATTTTTTTATGCACAACAGAATTTTTTTTTGCCTTTATTTTGTTGAAAAAAGTATTTCCCTATGATACAATCTTGAAGATTTAGGATAAAATACGACATAAGAAAGGGAGATTGTATGAAAGCATTTCTGATATTAGAAGATGGCCATGTATTTACAGGAACCAGCATTGGCTCTGCAAGGGAAGTCATCAGTGAGATCGTTTTTAATACTTCCATGACTGGTTATCTGGAGGTAATGACCGACCCCTCTTACGCAGGGCAGGCTGTATGCATGACCTATCCATTAATAGGAAACTACGGAATCTGTTATGATGACCAGGAATCCACAAGACCGTGGATCGATGCGTTTATTGTACGTGAATTATCCCGTGTTCCAAGCAATTTCAGAAGCGTTGACACCATTCAGCATTTCTTGACCAAACATGATATTCCTGGAATCGCAGGAATCGACACCAGAGCTCTTACCAAGATCCTCCGTGAGAAGGGTACCATGAACGGTATGATCACAGTGGATGAAAATTATGACTTAAACGCAATTCTCCCCAAGTTAAAAGCATATACAACTGGTAAAGTAGTAGAAAAGGTAACCTGCCGTGAAAAAGAAATCCTTCCGGGAAATGGTCCGAAGGTTGCACTCATGGACTTTGGCGCTAAGCGCAACATTGCCCGTTCTTTGAATGCGCGCGGATGTCAGGTAACGATTTATCCGGCTCTTACACCGGCAGAAGAGATTCTGGCAGATGCTCCAGACGGAATCATGCTTAGTAACGGCCCTGGAGATCCGAAGGAATGTACTTCTATTATTAAAGAAGTAAAGAAGCTTTATGATTCTGAGGTACCGATTTTTGCAATCTGTCTGGGACATCAGCTGATGGCACTTGCCACAGGCGGAGATACGTATAAGATGAAGTATGGTCATCGTGGTGGAAACCATCCGGTAAAAGATCTTGCAACAGGCCGGGTTTACATTTCATCCCAGAACCATGGCTATGTAGTAGATGCCAAGGATCTTGAGGAGAAGAATATTGCACATCCTGCATTTGTGAATGTAAACGATGGTACAAATGAAGGAATGGCATACGTTGGAAAGAATATTTTCACTGTACAGTTCCATCCGGAGGCATGCCCGGGACCGCAGGATTCCGGATACCTGTTTGATAGATTTATGGATATGATGGGAGGAAATAAATAATGCCAAGAAATAAAGACATTAAAAAAGTACTTGTTATTGGTTCAGGTCCGATCATCATCGGCCAGGCAGCGGAGTTTGACTATGCAGGAACACAGGCTTGCCGTTCCTTGAAGGAGGAAGGTCTGGAGGTAGTTCTTCTGAACTCTAATCCGGCTACTATCATGACAGATAAAGACATTGCAGACCGTGTATATATTGAGCCTCTTACAGTAGAAGTGGTAGAGCAGCTGATCCTGAAGGAGAAGCCGGATAGTGTTCTTCCTACTCTGGGAGGTCAGGCAGGTCTGAACCTTGCTATGGAGCTGGATGAGAAAGGTTTCCTGAAAGAGCATAATGTGAGACTGATCGGTACTACAGCTCAGACTATCAAGAAGGCTGAGGATCGTCAGGAGTTTAAAGATACCATGGAGAAAATCGGCGAGCCAGTTGCAGCTTCTAAGGTTGTTACCACTGTAGAAGATGGACTTGCATTTACCAATTCCATTGGTTATCCGGTTGTTCTGCGTCCTGCTTATACCCTTGGTGGAAGCGGCGGTGGTATTGCTCACAATGAATTTGAACTTCGTGAAATCCTGGAGAATGGTCTTCGTCTTTCTCGTGTTGGGGAGGTTCTGGTAGAGCGTTGTATCGCAGGATGGAAAGAAATCGAGTATGAGGTAATGCGTGACGGTGCAGGAAACTGCATCACAGTCTGCAACATGGAGAATATCGACCCAGTTGGTGTTCACACAGGAGACTCCATCGTAGTTGCTCCATCACAGACACTTGGAGACAAAGAGTATCAGATGCTCCGTACCTCTGCCCTGAATATCATTACAGAGCTTGGAATCACTGGTGGCTGTAACGTTCAGTATGCGTTGAAGCCAGACAGCTTTGAGTACTGTGTCATCGAGGTAAATCCTCGTGTAAGCCGTTCTTCAGCACTTGCAAGTAAGGCTACCGGTTATCCCATTGCGAAGGTTGCTGCGAAAATCGCACTTGGCTATACACTGGATGAAATTCCGAATGCTATCACCGGAAAAACATACGCAAGCTTTGAGCCAATGCTCGATTACTGCGTAGTTAAGATTCCGAGACTTCCGTTTGATAAATTTATAACAGCTAAGAGAACCCTTACCACTCAGATGAAAGCTACCGGTGAGGTTATGAGTATCTGCCATAACTTTGAGGGCGCTCTTATGAAAGCAATCCGTTCCCTGGAGCAGCATGTAGACAGCCTTATGTCCTATGATTTTACTCAGCTTACAGACGAGGAACTGCTTGCTGAACTGGCAATCGTAGACGACCGCAGAATCTGGAAGCTTGCAGAGGCAATCCGCCGTGGTATGCCGCAGTCCATGCTTCATGACATCACGCAGATTGATATCTGGTTCATTGATAAGCTGGCAATCCTGGTTGGAATGGAAAATGCCCTGAAGAACAGAAAGCTTACCAAAGAGCTTCTTCTGGAAGCAAAACGCATGGAGTTCCCGGACTACATCATTGCCCGCCTTACAGGCAAAACAGAAGAAGAGATCAAAGATCTTCGTGCAGATTACGGTATCAAGGCTGCTTATAAGATGGTAGATACCTGTGCAGCAGAGTTTGCAGCTGCAACTCCATATTACTATTCTGTATATGGTGATGAAGGCACTGAGAATGAGGCAATTGCCACACCGGATAAGAAAAAGATCCTGGTACTTGGTTCCGGTCCGATCCGTATCGGACAGGGTATTGAGTTTGACTTCTGCTCTGTACATTGTACCTGGGCGTTTGCAAAAGAAGGCTATGAGACGATCATTATCAACAACAACCCAGAGACAGTTAGTACAGACTTCGATATTGCAGATAAGCTGTATTTCGAGCCTCTTACACCGGAAGATGTTGAGAACATTGTAAATATTGAGAAACCGGACGGAGCTGTTGTACAGTTCGGTGGACAGACTGCAATTAAGCTTACAGAGGCCCTTACAAAGATGGGTGTGAAGATCCTTGGAACATCTGCTGAGAATGTAGACGCAGCTGAGGACCGTGAGCTGTTCGATGAGATCCTGGAGAAATGCCAGATCCCGAGACCAAAGGGACACACTGTATTTACAGCAGAAGAGGCGAAAAAGGCGGCGAATGAGCTGGGCTATCCGGTTCTGGTTCGTCCTTCCTATGTACTTGGTGGTCAGGGTATGCGAATCGCTGTAAGTGATGAGGATGTAGATGAATATATTGGAATCATCAACCAGATCGCACAGGAGCATCCAATTCTTGTTGACAAGTACCTGATGGGAAAAGAAATCGAGGTTGATGCTGTTTGCGATGGTGAGGACATCCTGATCCCTGGTATTATGGAACATATTGAGCGTGCCGGAATCCACTCCGGTGACAGTATTTCCGTATATCCGGCAAGAACCATCAGTGAGAAGGCAAAAGAGACAATTGCAGAGTACACCAGACGTCTTGCAAGAGCACTTCATGTAGTGGGTATGATCAATATCCAGTTTATCGTTCTTGGAGATGACGTATATGTAATTGAGGTGAATCCACGTTCCAGCCGTACGGTGCCTTACATCAGCAAGGTTACCGGAATCCCGATCGTACCGCTGGCAACAAAGGTAATCCTTGGATACAAACTGAAGGATATGGGCTATGAGCCAGGACTTCAGCCAGAGGCAAAACATATTGCCATCAAGATGCCGGTATTCTCCTTCGAGAAGATTCGTGGCGCTGATATCAGCCTTGGACCGGAGATGAAGTCTACAGGAGAGTGCCTTGGTATAGCAGAGACCTTTAACGAAGCCCTTTACAAAGCATTCCTTGGGGCTGGAATCCGTCTGCCGAAGCATAAGAACATGATCATGACTGTAAGACCGGAAGAGCAGGAGGATGCTGTTCCGATCGCCAAGAGATTCGAGGCTCTTGGATACCGTATCTATGCAACCAGAGGAACTGCAAAAACTCTGAAAGAGCATGGTGTTAAGGTAATCCGTACCAATAAACTGGAGCAGCCTGCACCGAACCTTATGGACCTGATCCTTGGACACAAGATCGATGTAGTTATCGATATTCCGTCTCAGGGTGTTGATCATCAGAAGGATGGTTTCGTGATCAGACGTAATGCCATTGAGACAGGTGTAAATGTTCTCACCAGCCTTGATACTGCAGAAGCGCTTGTGACCAGTCTTGAAAATACAGATGCCAATTGCTTAAGCCTGATTGATATTGCAACAATTGCGAGAAGATAAAGAAAGTGTGTGCAGTCTGGGATTTTTATAGTAAAAATTGTAGAAAAAATAAAATACAAGTTTACGAAAAATACTTTCTGTAATATACTAAAGAGGACGGAGAAGTTTAAGTCTCCGTCCTCATTTTGTTAAAGTGGGTGTACAGAGAGTGCATTCATAAGAAAGGGGTAGAAATGGATATTATCGAGCTTTTAAAGGTAATTTTCCTTGGTATTGTGGAGGGAATTACAGAATGGCTTCCCATCAGCAGTACTGGACATATGATCCTGGTAGATGAGTTCCTTCATCTGAATGTTTCCAGGGATTTTATGGATGTATTTCTGGTAGTGATTCAGCTTGGAGCCATACTTGCAGTTGTTGTTTTATATTGGAATAAGCTTTGGCCTTTTTATATAAAGAAGCTTCCAAGAAGAACCCAGATGGCCATTGCGAAGAAGCCGAAATGGGCACAGGTAATCCTGAACTTTGTGGAGCGTTTCTGCGATAAAGAGAAATGGATGCTCTGGTTTAAAATTGTAGTAGCGTGTCTGCCTACCATCATAATCGCGCTTCCATTTGATGATTTTATTGAAGAACATTTCAATAACTATGTGGTAGTTGCCATTGCATTGATCGTTTACGGTGTTTTGTTTATTATTGTGGAAAACTATAATAAAGGCAGAGAGCCGCAGTGTACAGAGCTGGAAGATTTATCCTTTAAGACAGCATTTCTCATCGGCTGCTTCCAGGTACTTTCCGTCATTCCGGGTACTTCCCGATCCGGTTCCACTATTATCGGAGGAATCCTGGTTGGAACATCACGTACTGTTGCTGCTGAATTTACCTTCTTCCTTGGTATTCCGGTTATGTTTGGGGCCAGCCTTTTAAAGCTTGTGAAATTTGGCTTTGGCTTTACCGGTACAGAGGTAATGATCCTTGTAATCGGTATGGTAGTTGCTTTTGTAGTTTCCATTCTTGCAATTAAGTTCCTGATGGGATACATTAAGAAACATGATTTCAAGGTATTTGGATGGTATAGAATCGTGCTCGGTGTACTGGTTCTGGCTTATTTCCTTGGTAAAACCTTACTGGCATAAAATTACATATAAGAGAATTCGGCGTCAGCCTGAGAAGAGAACTTCCCGGGCTGGCGTTTTTGCTATTTTGTGTATTGGTCGTTACCCCGTACGCGATTTCACAATGTATATTCACCGCCGTGCGGAGCAACGTTCCGACAAGCTAATGACTAACTACGACTAAGACGCTCAGGAGAGCCTTCGTGCCTAAGTCTCCGTAAGTCATGGATCTCGCCTCCACTAAAACCGCTCCTGAAATGCACGGCTACATGAATATACATTGCAAAATCGCTGGTTACTGGAAAGGGAAGAAAGAAACAGTAACGACAACAATGGGGGTGTGGTGACGTAGTTGGTATCCCGCATTGTCCAAATGCGTCCCCCCTGAAGAACTTTTCAACCCACAAAATAGCAAGTTAAGGTATTTTCTTGTATGTGAAAATAGGCTATAATATAAATAATTTAAGTAAAGTAAACGAGGTGCGCTATGGGAAAATATATAATGGCATTGGATCAGGGGACAACCAGCTCAAGATGTATTTTATTTGACAAAAACGGCAATATGTGCAGTGTTGCACAGAAGGAGTACAAACAGTATTATCCGAAACCAGGATGGGTAGAACACGATCCCAGTGAAATCTGGTCATCCCAGATGTCCGTGGCTACAGAGGCCATGAGTAAGATTGGTGTAGATGCGGAAGATATCCATGCGATTGGAATCACCAACCAGCGTGAGACTACTATTGTATGGGATAAGAATACAGGAGAGCCTGTTTATCCGGCTATTGTATGGCAGTGCCGCAGAACTGCAGACATGATCGAAAAAATGGAAAAAGACGGTATGACCGAGCTTGTGAGAAAGAAAACCGGTCTGATTCCGGACGCTTATTTTTCTGCAACTAAGCTGAAATGGATTCTGGATCATGTGGAAGGTGCAAGAGAGCGAGCGGTAAATGGCGAGCTGCTTTTCGGAACGGTAGATACCTGGCTGATCTGGAAGCTGACAAAGGGGGAAGTGCATGTAACGGATTATACAAATGCCTCCCGTACCATGCTTTTTGACATTCATGAGAAAAAATGGGACAAAGAGATTTTGAAATATCTGGATATTCCGGAATGCATGCTTCCTGAGGTGAAGCCCAGCAGCTGTATTTACGGATATACCAATGAGAACCTGATCGGCAGAAGAATTCCCATTGCCGGTGCTGCAGGAGATCAGCAGGCAGCTCTTTTCGGACAGTGCTGTTTTGAGTCCGGTGATGTAAAAAATACATATGGAACCGGCTGCTTTTTACTTATGCACACAGGAGATGTTGCGGTAGAATCGAA